>NZ_NOYS01000001.1:0-42884 GCF_002258475.1 Rhodococcus sp. 06-1460-1B | reverse complement strand
TGTCGGAGGGACCGGTGGTGCCGGACGACTCGCCGCCACCGCCGCCGCCGGCGAGTCGTCCGGCACCACCGGTCCCTCCGGAGAACGCTGCCGCGCCTGCGCTGCCGCCACCGACTGCTTTGCCTGCGGCCATGGACTTTCCGCCCGTGGCGACCGCAGCTCCGGCCATCAGGGCTGTTCCTGCTGCGGCGGCACCGGATCCGCCCGAGCCGACGGCCGCGACCGCCGGGACCAACAGGCGCATCATCGCGGGCAGAACCGCTGCGGCCATGGTGAGCATGACGATGCCCAGCAGCGATTGTTGGAGCTGGTCGATGTCGGGGATCTCGCCCTCGGTGACGTTCGCCGAGTTCTGTGCGGTCAGGAACGCCATTGCGTAGACCAGTGCGCCGACGGGCTTGAAGAGCAGGAACGCAATGATCCAGGCCACGATCTTCTCGTAGGACTGCGAGCCGACCGAGGTACCTCCGGCCGCGGCCGCCAGCGGTGCGGCCGCGACAGCGGCAATGAGAAGCACCTGGCGGGCCACGAGCATCACTGCCTGCGCGATCGCGCCGAGAAGTCCGACCAACCCGATGATCAACATCAGCCCCGGGGTGGCGCTGCCGTAGGAGTTGATCGAGAGCATCGAATCGACCATGCCCACCGGGTCACGGTTGGAGGTATCGGTGATCAGCCAGTCCGAGAACGCGTCCCCTGCACGGGTTCCCGCAGCGACGACGACGGAGAACATCGTGGCGGCAATGACGGTGCGGGAGAGGGCCTTGTAGGTTTCTTCGGCCTCGTTGAGCAGTGCGTGACGACGCGCAGCCGCCAGACGCAAGGCCAGGAAGATGATCGTCGCGACCAGCAGTGCGAGTTGTATCCAGCCCGTGTACTCCGAGATCGTCTGCAACGGAGTGAAATTCTGCAGATCCGGGTTCGGGATCTTGATCCACCAGGTCATCGCCATGGTCAGTACTTGCGCCATGCCGGTGAGGATCGACTGCACGATCTCCCCGAACTGCGATTCCCACATCTCCGCGAACTGGCTGGTGGCGAAGTTCTTGGCTGCGTCGAGGGGGTTGCCATCCGCGGCGCACAGTGCGCCGCTCGCGCCGCCGATCAGATCGCCGATAACCGGCAACTGCGTTCCCAATACGTCCCCGACGACGTCGCCGGCGGTGTCGCACGCGGTGGTCTGCGCCGAGTCCGTCTGTGCCGTGTCGTCCGGGGTGGGTTCCTGCGCGGCCGCGATCGCACTGCCGGTCAGCATCACCGCAAGCGCGATCACCAGTGCCACTGCGGTCGTCCGGAGGTACCGGAGGGTGAGGGTCGTCATTTGCCGGGCCATTGCGTCCACCCCGCCAACGTCGGGGTGTTGCCGACCTTGCGCGCCTCGGCGAGCTTGAGGGACCAGTCGCCGCCGCGCCAGAGCAGCTCGATCGGCACTGTGGTCCAGCCGTTGCCGGAGACGTTCTTGCCGGCGTATTCGATCACCGCGTAATCCGAGGAGTAGTAGGTCAGGCGGTAGGCCTCCTGTCGAAACAATGGCTTGGCCGGCGGCGCGGTGTTGCCGGCCGCGATCTGACGTTGGGCGTTGGCGAGATTGCGGTCGAGCTCGGTCTGCAGCTCGGGGGTCGAGGCGACCGCTCGGGTACCCATCACTGCCGCTGCACCCTCGAACGTGGATTGGCTGCGGTTCACCAGCTGCAGTCCCGCCAGTGCCGCGCCTTGTGGGGTTCGAGCGAAGCCGGTGGCGAGGGCACCGTCGACTGCGGTGGGCCCGTCGGAGGCGGAGAACGGGAGGGGATAGTTCTGCACTTTCTGCCACATCACCCCGGCAGGCGGGGCGCTCTGGTAGTCGGCGGAGCTGGGATCGGGGCGAGTGCCGGGGTCTTGGTCGAGGGCGATGCCGTTCGGGTTCGGGGGCACCTCGACGCGGAAGCCGAGTTCGTCGAGGTAGGGCAGTCCCCAGTCGGTGCGGTTGCTCTGGGTCGGCTGCGGCGCGGCGGGACTGGCGGCGTCGGGTTGCGGCGCGGCGCTCTCGCGGGCGCTGCGGTTGATCAGGACGGCCGCGGTGCCGCCGACGACGACGAGAACGATCACAATCACAGACAGCACCAACGTCCACCGGCGTCCGCCCAGGACCTGTCCGTCGTCACCCGGGGACGACGGCACGGGATTGTGTCGCGGGGCTGTGCTCATCACGATTTCTCCAATGGTGTTGCCTCTGCGGGTACTTCGGTGATCGAGCGCACTCTGACGGTAGTGTCGCTGGGCTCGGGAAGCAGCAGCCGCCAGTCCTCGCCCGACCACACGACGGCGGTGTCGGATGCGGCGATCGAATCGTCCGGGAAGGTGGTGTAGATCGTCAGAACCGCCCGCTCGGCGGTGTAGTCGGTGATCCGGTACCCGGCGATCGAGGGCCGCTCTTCAGCGGCAGGGGGTGCGGTGATCGAAATCAGCTGCCGGTTGACGGCGAACGAGTCACGCGCAGGTCCGGGAGCGACCGCAGCATTGACCACCGATGGCCATTGGTAGTCGGGAGCGACCGAGATCCGCACGGTCTGTTGCAGTGCTGCCAGGGCCGCACCCTGCGGGTCGTGAGTGAATCCGCCGACTGGGCCGCTTCCCGAATTGAGGGACGGGCCCTGATCGCCGACAGGCAATGCGATGCCTTGGTAGTCCTGCCACCGCACCCCGGTCGGTGGTGCGGACGGATCCGGGGCCGTCGACGTGGTCGGAGCCGCTGGACCGGTGGCCTCGGTGTCGCCGGAGCTGCAGGCCGTGGCCACCGTCGCTGCGAGCAACGCAACGGCTATCCATGCTCGTGCCCCGTGGGTGCGGGGTGCCCCGTCGCCGGGTGTGGATGCGGTCATGATCGGAGATACCTCTTTCGTTACGCGATGCTCGTGCGCTCGCATGGTCAGAACGTCAACAGGGCGGCGGCGATACCGGTTGCGGCAGAGGCGAACACTGCCGAGATGAGCGTGACCACGATCGACTGACCGGCGTCGGTCTCGTGGGGAGATTGATTGCGGGCGTACGCCAAACGTCCTGCAGCCCAGATCAATCGGATGGTGAATATCGCGAAGGCGAACCAGAGCAGATACTGCAGCAACTGCACCAATGGTTCGGTGACCTCGGGCGGTGGTGTCTTCACATGTCCTCGTTCACGAGAGGACGACGGTGTTCATGATGGTGCCGGCGCTGGTGGCGATGACACCGCCGATCAGGGCTCCGACGACGATCTTCGGCGACTCCAACGACCCGCCGTTGTACTTCTCCCAGCCGAACTTTCCGCCGCCGTAGACCAGTGCGCACACCCCGGCAAGGACGACGAACCAGAGCAGCCAGCGACCCAGGCGTAGGAAGCCGTCGGACTTCGGGGGCGCTTCGGGGGTGAGCTCGATCTGGGCGAGGATGTCGATTCCGGTGTGCAGGCTGTGCAGGATCATGGCTTTCCTTCTGTCGGGGTGGTGGAGCGTTGAACGTCGAGGAGGATGGCCTCGCGTAGTTCCGATCCGACGGCGGCGATGTCGGCGGGAACGTCTGTGGCACTGCGCTTTTTCTCCGGTTGCGGATCGAACGGTGACCAGACCGCCAGGCCGCTGGGATCTCGCGCGAGTGGGTATTGCTCGACCCAGCCGATGCGCCAGTCGCGGCCGACAAGTGCGGTGACGACGTCGCGGGTCTGCTGGATCTGTTTGGGCAGCTTTCGACCCGGTCGGTCGGCCACGGTGATCAGGCCGATGATCGTGGAGGGTCCGCCGTGGCCTGCGGTGTGTTGACGAAGCAGTTCACCCGCTTTGACCAGTCCCGAGACGGTCTCGCGGGCAACGATCGCGACGTAGGGACTTTGCTTTCCGTACCCGCCGGGCCAGCGGTCACCGCAGTCGCCGGCGGGAGCGAGGACGTGGGCGAGGGTGCTCACGCCCGCACCGCCGTGTGCACCGAGCAGCCAGAGCATCGGGGACGGGGAACGATCCGGTAGTGGTATCGGCCTGTCCCAGATCGGGAGCTCGCGTTCGGGTAGGCGCATCGAGAGATCTCCCGACTTGCGGGGTGTCTGGTCGCTGGAGGTCGCGAGGTGGGGAATGCTCACCGGTCCTGCCCTCCGGCGGCAGCGCGGACGGTGTTTGCCCGCAGCTGCTCGTAGGCGGCGGACGTCGCTGGGTTCAGCTCGTCGGCCGTAATCGGCAGCCCCGTGGCCAGGTGAGGGTCGTAGGGGATGTCGAGGACGGCGAACACTCTGCCGTGCAGGTGGTTTCGGAGTTCGTTGAGGTCGATTCCCGGTGTTCCCGGGAGCTGGTGGGATATCGCGACGATGGTGCGCAGTGGGCCTGCATCCGTGGCGGTGTAGCGGATGGTTTCCAGTGCCGCGCGCATCCGATTGACGGCATCGGCGCGGGCATGGACGGCCAGGACTATCGCCGCCCAGGGCTCGGACCGCAGTGGATCGGCTGCGGCGCGGCCGAACCCGCGGTGTCCGAGGTCGTAGATCGAGGTGTCGACTTGGCTGCGGAGGTAGCGATCGATGCCCCGGTATGCCGGCTCGACCGACTGCAGCCAGGCGCGCCCGAGTATGTGTGCTCCTGCCGAGGTCGCGGAGGTGCAGTCGGCGACCGAGGCCGGCACGTTGTCGGGGTCGGAGCTGTCGAAGGCGGTTTCGATGACGGTGTCGCTGACCATGGAATCTGCGCCGCGTTCGACCAGATCACCGCCTGCAGGTGTGGCGTCGACGACGACCACGTCGTGGCCGCGGGCAGACCATGCGTTGCCCAGTCCGAGTGCTGTGGTGCTCGCTCCTGCGCCCCCGCAGGCACCGAGGACCAGAGTCATCGGTGGTATCGGTTCGGGGGCGGGCACCGGTTCGGGGTGAGCACGTAGGGGAAGGACCCGTGCGCCCTGGTCCGCGGGGTCGGGTAACGGGCTCTCTGGGGGCGGGGTGAGCCATTCGCTCATCCATTCGGCGCGCTCTTCGGTCACTGTGCTGCTCCGATCGAGGTGATGAAGGTGCGGCCACCGGCGTCGGTGGTGCTGATGGTCTGTTTGTCCGTGGTGCGAGTGCCGTCGCTGTAGCGCTGCTCGAGGGTCACGGCGTAGGTGTTCGGGGCGGCGGCCCGGATGTTCACGCAGTGCTCGGTACCGGCGGGGATGGTGTCGATGCCGCGTTGGAGCTCGTCGGCGGTTGCAGACTTCAACTGCGCGTTCGGGGCGAGGATCTCGCGGGCGGCCGCGCCGCTGCGTTCGACGTAGTAGGCGTGCTCGAACGCCAGGATTGCTGCGCTTCCCGAGGTGGTACCGCCCGGGCCCGCGCCGGTCACCACGCCGTCGGTCACCGATTCGGGGCACCAGGATTGGGCGAGCGCAGCGGTGGTGGTCGTGGGTGCGGGCAGCTCGGATGTCGGGGCTGGGGTCGACGACACGGCCTCGATCTCGGGCGTGGTGTCTTGGTCGGAGGTGAAGGCAGAAACCGCAAGTGCTCCGACACCGATCGTCATCGCGACGGCCGCCGCGGTGATGCCGAGCGCGCGGGCGTTGACGGAGCGGCGTCGAGCGGGGCGTGGGGTATCGGTCGAGACGGGCTGTGGGGGCGCGAGAAGCCAGTGCGACCCGTCGTCGGCGGAGCGGGTGTCATCGGTCTTGTCTGCTGGAACGTCCTGTGGCGGTGTGGGATCAGCCACCGGGGTGGCGTCGAGGGGATCGAAGGGCGGAAACCAAGAGTCGAGGGAGGTCGATGCTTCGTTGTTGTATGTCATCATCTTTGGTTCCTCTCTTCGAGAGTCCCTGGCGCACAGCAGGTGTGCGCCAGGGGCTTTCTCAATTCGGCAGAGCGGCCGGGGTCGTCGTGGTCGGCCTGCTGCTGGCCGGAGGTGTGACGACGGCGGTGGTGGTGATCGCAGTGCTCGGGAGCGGGGAGCTGAGGTCGGCGTCGATGCCGCCCGTATCGGTCGAACCGTTAGCCAGGTCCTTGGCAAGCGCGACGAACCAGTCGGTCACGAACTCCGTCGCCGATTCACCTGTCGGGGTGGTCGGTGTCGACCCGTAGGAGCCGTGTTGAGCGATGGTCGACGAGTACTTCGTCAGGGTCGCCAGGTTCAACAGGTCCTTGTTGTCGGTGATGTTGTCTTTGACAGCGGTGAAGGCCTGGTTGGTCAACCGCGACGTCGTGGCCGGGGGAACGAGCTTGGCGGCCGCGCCGAGGAGCTTGGTTCCGAGCAACCCGGCCGCGGCGACGGGGTTGGACATCCCGACTGTGGCGAGTTCGGCGATATTCGCCGGCGTCAGGATCTCTTTCGCGACCGTTTTCACGGCGTTGAACCCGATCGTCCCCACCTTGAGCAGAGCCGAGATCGCCTGGTCGGCAGTCGGTAGCGGGGTATTGGGATCCGATGCCACCGCGAGACGCTCGGACAGGGACTTCTTCGGAGCGATCGACAGGTTCGCCAGCGTCGTTCCCTTGATGTCCTCGTTGACCACCGTCACTGCCGTCTTGATCGAGGTCATCGCCAACGCTTCCGCAACCGAGGACAGGGACCGAACCGGGTCACCGGCCGAGAGCTCGGACTGACCGGCGATGTTGGTCACCACCCGCAGGATCGGCGAATCCGACGGTGCGTCACACGCGAGATCTCCGGACTGGCAGAAGCTCGCGACCCGGCCGGTCAACGCGCCGTAGTTGCTCACCGTGTCCGACGTGGGCGCGATACCTCCACCGGTCGGCGCGTTCTGGTCGAGGGCCTCGATCTTCGAGACCTCTGTCCCTGCGGTGCCCGGTGCAGGCTTTGGGGTCGTCTGCCCTGGTGCACCGGGAAACAGCGGTGCACCCACGGCCCGAGTCGGGTCGCCAAAGGTGGCGACCCCGACGAGCTTGGCGGCCGGAATCGACCCCTGACCGGCTCCGACTTTCTGTGCCCACGTCGAGACCGCGTGAGCGCCCTGGCTGTAGCCGGCGGCGGTGAATTTCGTTTCCGGGCATGCGGCAGCGACCTCCGCAGCCATGGCGTCGATGCTGGTCTCCGCACCCTCGACCGACTGTGTGTAGGGGACGTTGCCGCCGGGCACCGCGCCGCCGAACCCGGCGTCGTACGGCACGTACGCCCGCCCAGCGAGCTCGGTACCACCGGATACGGCTTTGGCGAGCAGAGGCATGAAGACCTGCGAGAGCATCCCGGTGTCGGTCGTCGGCGCGGCATCGGGGGCGGACTCCCCGGTCCCTTGCACGCCGAGGGCGAACAGCGCCGGGCACGGCCCCGTGATGAGGTCCGTGCCCGATTCGCTCGGAGCAGCCAACGCCGGCGACGTGGCATTGACCACGACCGCCACAGTGGCGGCCGCAGCCAACGCCACGCGAGCAACGCGGAGTCGAGGACGCGAGGTCACAGGTGCCATCCAGCAGGGGCAACCGAATCCAGGAACGATCCCGCCTGCGCTGCAACGTTGTCGGCAGCGGCGAGTGCATCGGCACCGCCCGGCTGCGCAGCGACGATCTCCCGCACCTCCAACGGATGCGCGGGTGCGATGCTCGCTGCCTCCGGAGGAGTCCATACCGGGGCCGCGAGTGGCGGGGGAGTAGGTGCTGGGGCAGGTGCAGGTGCTGGGGCGGGCGAAGGTGCTTCACCGAGGTTTTCGCCCGCACCGTATGCGCCGCCGACGACACCGCCGATGACCGCTCCGGCTGCGCCGACACCGGCCGCTGGAATCAGTGCTGCAGCTGCGCCGACCGCTGCACCGATCGCTGCACCACCGGCTGTGGCGGCGACACCCACCGGGACAGCTCCGACACCGGGGATCAGAACCGACCCGACTCCTGCGCCGGTGATGCCGCCGATGGTGCCGCCGATCAGGCCGCCGGCCAAGATCGCCGCTGGTGCTACGACTGCGTAGGTCGTGACCGCGGAGGTCGTTCCTCCGATGAGGACGCCTGCCGTGGTGCCGGCGGCCATCCGGTCCGAGCGTGTCGTCGGGATACCGAGGTTGTTGAAGTACGTCGCGCCCTGGGCTTCGAGCACAGCGGCGGTGTTGTTGACACGGTCCGCGTCGTCCTGGCTCAACCAACCTGGCTTCTCGCCGGAGATAGCACCGAAACGAACGGTGTTGTCCGGGGCCTGAATCGGAGCAACCGGCGTACCCGGTGCTACGACCGTCTCGTCCTTGGACGGTTCGGGTACAGCGTCGGTCGAGGGCTCTGGAGCAGGCGTCGACGGCGTCTGCTCGACGGTGGGTTCGCTGTAATAGACCGGCGCGTTGTAGTTGGGAACCGAACGGGTCGGTGCGTTGCGGTACTCCGCCGGTGGCACGTACGGGCCGACGTACTGCCAGTCCGCCGTCGTGCCTGAATCTTGCTGCGGCACTGCAGGGGAGGGTGCAGTGACGCTCGGCTGGCCGCCGGGAATTTCTGTGGTCACCCCGGGCTGCCCTGGCGCGGCAACGGCGAATCCAGCGCCGGTGAACATCGCGGCCACCGTCAAAGTGAGCGCTGCTGTCGCTGACGCTGTGACAGGGCGAGGGATCGCACGGTGGCGTGCTTTAGTCGAAGAGTGAGTCGGCATGGTGATGTAGCTCCTTCGAAATTTGTTGATCTACAACAAGTTTGGGTCTTAGATCGGTCGAGCAATTCAGCTATTTACCAGCAGGGAGGCTATGTGGGGCAATCGCATCGGCATGTGTGGATGTCGATTCGATTGCCCCACGTCCTCAGTCAGAGCCAGCCGAAGAGGACGGGCCAAATCCACAGCTGCTGGAAGATCCACACGGTGAGTCGCTACATCCTTTCCTCGACTTTGAATTTGGACAGAGGGTCGATGTCCCGGCGGGGTCACGCAGTTCGGCACACGATGAGGTCGAAGCGTCAATGCATGACCCTCGCGCCGGTCCATCGGATGAGACGTGAGCGCAGTCCCGACCTGCGGACGCGATCGTCGTCTCACGACTTCACAACGGGGGGCGGAGAAAGAGCCGAGACAATCGCTTTCAGTCCCCGTACGTTCTCCGCCTCCCCTGTTGTGGGAACGCGATTGGTAACCCAGGGCGTTGGGATTACCCTCACGTCCTCGAACTCGACACTTGTTGGGCAGGAGTCGAGTTCAAGATTCGGGTCGTTACGCGACTTTTCGTATTCCGGAGGTACTGATCAGCTCCGTAGGGGGCGAGGTCGGCAACCACTCGGTGAGAACTTCGGCAGTCGATTCGTCGATCTCCTGGTGGGGTCGCTCGCATTCGTGCCCAGCTTTGTGCGAGCACCCGACGAGGCCGATACCGGCAACGGTCGTGAGGGAGGCGCACTGATCTGCCTCTAGCCGGTTCTGTGGGGGCATGAGAACGAGCGGGCGGGACGGTAACGGCCGCGATTTCAGTTGCGATGTCATGGGTGCTCCAGTCGTTTGGACTGCGCTGTGCACCTAGGCTGGTAGGCCTGCGGGTGTCGTGCGTTCAGGCGCAGTTGTCATTCGCAGATACGGGACCCCGGGGCGTTCGGACGCCAATCACTTACGCACCCGGGGTTTCTCTTGCTTTGCTTCTGCCCCTTTTTCGATCAGGGGCGTCGCCACCTCCACGTTTGCGACGGTGGAGGGCAACTGCCTGTCCTCCAGGGCAATAAAGCGGTTCGACCTATCACGACATTTGCATCGTTTAAGGTCATGCACAGATTAGACCTTAGTGGAGGTGCGGCATGGTGTCTAGCAATGAACGGAATGCGACAGTGAGTCGACGCGTCTTGCGGGGGTTCGACCCAGCACGGCTGACGTCGCTGCGTGAAAGTAGAGGCATGAGCCGGGCGGATCTCGCACGCAAGTCCGGGCTCGGAGGTGCCACCGTCCAGCAATGGGAATCCGGCACTCGGAGTCCTCAGGTCGACACCCTGGCCCTCGTTGCGAAGACCCTCGGCCTGCCTATCAGTGAGCTTGTCGACGTACCCAGGGATCAGCGCTTCCCTGGAGATTGGCGCGTCCTTCTCGGGCTTACGCAGCCGCAGCTGGGCCAGCAGGTGGGTATCAGTACGTCGATGATCGCCCGTATCGAGCGCGGCGAGGTGAAGTTGACCGATGAGAATGCTCGCCGCCTCGCTACGGCGCTCGACATAGGGATCGACGAGCTCGTTCGCAGTTACGAGCGTGCGCGAGACAGGCCGGCTGGCGTTCAAGCGTGACGAGGCTCGCCAGTTCCTGAATCGGCAACGTCGTTGAGTCGACGTCGTGGACCGCAGCGACGGTGGGTGTTGCGCGGCGAGCGACGGCATGAGTGCAGTATGTACCGGCGATCGAAAACAGAGCAACTTAGAAGCAAAATTTTTGCAAATCCAGCTTGTGTGTAACGACATCCCTGTAGTTCTGAGCTGCTTCGATGCCAGTCCGGTACATTGATCCAGAAATTGCGATTTTTTTGCTAATCGGACATAGGATGCAGCAATGCAGGAAACAGACGACCTGGCCCGTTTTGGCAAGGTGGTGGCGGCGCGGCGGGCAAGGCTTGCGTTGACCAGGTTCGAGGTCCGTGATGCTGGTGGACCGTCGGACACCACACTTGGCAACATCGAAAACGACACTCTCGGTCGGGCACCCAGTCCGGCCGTGCTCAGGAAGCTCGACCAAGGCCTGCGGTGGAGCAAAGGGAGCGCAGCTGCTGTTCTCGCCGGTGGCGATCCTGTCCCCCTGGAGAGCCTGTCGAACAGAAACTCCAGATCGAGCAGTGCCGCCGCCGAGCCGGATGCGATTGTGCTTCCTTTGGACGAAATCAACAATCTGTTCGGGCTGCACCGGCAGCTCAATGCCGCGCACGAGAGCTGTCATGGCGCGGATCCCCCACTAGAAGACTTCGACCAGGTCGTCGGGGGATTCAACGCCTTTGTTTCCCGCGTAGCCGGACGGTATGCCACCGCGGTCTTAGAACGAAGTGGGGGCCCTGGGAGAACCCTCCCTCCGATGGCGGAGATGGCATTCGGCCCCCTCCTCGATAAACCCGCCGTCGACTACGACCCGGTCGAGCGCGAAGAACAGCTCTACCGTCGCTGGCTGGCTGGGCGGCACGACGACATCGACGACGAGCTGGACGCCAGGTTCCAGGAGCGATGGGCGGAGCGCGAGTGAAGCAGTTGAAGTTGCGCAGGAAATGGGCAAGGGTGCTTGCTCGGGACCAAGCCTCTCGTAGTACTCCGCGGGGAGAGAACGTTCGGAAGGAACAGACCACAATGGACAGCCAGCTACCGCTACACAATCGAATCAGCAGGCTATTCGGGGGCTTCCGACATCTGGGGACACCCGATGATCTGGACCCGCAGGTCGCGGCGCATGTGAGCAATAACGTCGGCCGCCACGTCACTGCCGAAGAAGTGAAAGTGCTCCGCAGCCAGGCGGTCGACGCCGCCGAACGAGACGTCCTCGAGGCAGTAGCCACCTTCTTCGAGTCGCCGGTTACCTACCTGGTCGGCACCACTGCTGAGCAGATGGACTACAACGCGCAGCTCGATTACTTCGACAACGTTCGGAACTCCCAGGCCACGGTATTTGCTCTACGAACTCGCGTACCGCAACTGACTCCGTCGATCGCTGAGCGTCTGAGCGAGCTGGTCCGGGACACGCACGGACGTTTCGAGAAGCAGAATCGGCACGAACCGGCCGAGGCCGGCGAATCGACATAATGAGCTCGGTCCGAGACGCTGCCGCTGCAGCGAGAACTATCGGCGACCCCGAGCTACGTGCCAGATCCTTCCTCGACACACTGCAACTGCAGTTCACGAGACCCTGGTCGATCGACCGATTCGTTGCCGAGGTTGGGTTCAAGATCGGCCGCGTCATTGTGATCCTCGATCTACCTGACGATCTGAGCGACAGCGGCGAGGTCTCGGGCTTTTGGGTACGAACTGCCCCGGTCGATGTCATCTACGTCCGTGCGGACGTAGATCCGCTCTTTCGTGAACAATGCATCCTCCACGAAGTCGCACACATACTTCTCGGTCATGATGCCGATGTTGTTGTCACCGAAGACATTCTGGTCGAATCGTTCATGAGGATGGCTCCTGCCATTCCGAGGACAATGATCAGCGCACTTGCCGAGGAACAACGGGCGAAGGTGTGCTTCACGCGAGTCCCGGACTTCCTTCAGCCCATCGAAGCAGAGGCCGAATGGCTCGGCACACTCATGCTTGCCCGCGCCGATTCCCTACGCAAGCCGTTCTACCCGGAGAACATCGACTCGAAAGACAAGGAGACCCTGCGCCGGGTGGCCACCATTTTCGGGTGGCAAATGTGAGCACGTTCTTCGAGGCGATACTGCCAATAGTGTTGCTGGTGTTCGGTCTTCAACGCCTACCGCTGTACAAGCGGAGGCCACAGACACGCCCCATGACTGTGCTACTGCTCACTCTCAGTATTGCGCAGATGTTCAGAATTCATGCGCTGGCAGACGACAATCTCGACCCCGTCATCCACGACGTGACGGGTCTGTGGAACGTGTCTGTCCTGATAGCTCAGGCCCTGGCGATTTGCGCCGCAACCCAATGGGTCGGGATGGCGGCTCACTCGACCCAACGTAGTTTTCCGCGTCGCTCTCGCTACGCAGTCACCACGGCGTTGGTCGGCGGTCTGGTCATCTCATTCCTGCTCTCCCCCGCGCCGTCGAGGCCTACCTATTACCTCAGTCAGACCTTTCCAGCCGAAGGCTGGATGCTGGTCTACTGGGTCATCTTTCTCGGCAGCCTGTCGTTGTGCGTGGTAGTGCCGTTCTACCTGTTGGTCCGCATGGCCTTGATCGTGAAGACCGGAGAACTAGCGCGCGTCCTCACCGCTGCTGCGGTGGCGTGCGGGATGATCCTGCTCTACGCAGTTCACAAAATCGTCTACCTAGCGGCGTTCGCCCGCGGCATAGAGAACTGGTACACCGACCACACCGTTCAGATATCGCTCTTCCTCATCATGTCGCCTCTGCTCGTCGCCGGATACGTTGCGTGGGTGTATATCTGGACGACACTGCTTCCTCGCGTCCAGCGGTACCGACGCATCGTTGCGTACATGGACGAGTGGCAGGCCTTGGCGACTCGAAGCAACGCCATCCTTGCGGACACTCTGATCCCAAGCTCCAAGCGGGCTGCCTGGCGTGCCAGCAGAAACTCCGTCGCGTCTACTCGACTCATGGTCGAGATGGTCGACGGCGAAGACGGTAAGGCCGCTTCCGCGGGGGCGACTAGAAGATGAACGGGATCAAGCGCTTAGAGCGCGTCATGTATTCGGCGTACCCCTCTCCTATCCCTTCGAGCATCGCGGCTTCCTCCGACGGAATCCGGTGGACGTATCCACCTGCCAGAAATGACACCATCACGGGGGAAAGCCAGTTCCCGTACGCGATGGAGAATCCCAGCGCGCAGATCAATGCCCCCGTGTACGAGGGGTGCCGGATCAACCGGTACGGGCCCGTCTGCACCACCAGTTGCTCTGGATGCGTGTGGACCTTGAACGTGAAGGACTCCCCGAGCTTCCGCGCCGAAGCCAGCCGGAGGGCCTGCCCGAGTGCAGCGGTGGTCAATCCCGCAACGAAAATCGTTCGCGGGTGCCGACTAACGACGGTTGCCGGCGAGGCCACGCTCAGCACGAGGCCTCCGCCATACGCCAGTGCAAGGCCACGGCCAACTGCTCTACCGGACCCGTTGTCCCGATTCACAGAACCCGCTCGCGGCCTCCGCTTGCCCATCCTGTACTCCGACAACGCAAATCCCGCGAAAGCGGTAGCCAAAACCGCAGCGGCCGGTCGACTGGTCACGAACAAGGGCAGCCTCTTGACGATCATGCGACACAGCTTCTCAGACTCAGTAGCCGCTCCGAGACGAGCAGGGTACCGACCAACTTCAAGGACTAACGCATGACGACGGCGACACGACCGATCAAAGGCCTGGCACTGGTGGGGGTCGGTGCGTTTCTCGCCGCGTCCTCGGCAACAATGTCCCTGTACATGGCTCCACAGCTGGTGAAGACGCCTCTCGACGTCGACTCCGCCACGGTCGCAACGGGCACCGCGACCTTGCTCGACACCGAAGCGCTCATTCAGGGCGTCTCGAAAGTCGATCGCGACGTTCCCATCCGGGTCTTGCAGCAGGTCACTGTCGAAGAACCGTCCGACAGCAACAAGATCACTATGCAATCCGCTGTTCTGTTGCAACGAGACGACAGACCTGGTGAAAGAGGGACGGTCAACGCAACCGTCGACAGATTCACCGCCGACCGCAGAACTGCGATGCCGATGGACGATCCGATCGGGTCGATCCAGAAGTACAACGATCAACCCGCCGACGAAGTCACACACGACGGGCTTTCGCTCAAGTTTCCGTTCGACGTCCAAAAGAGGTCCTATCCGTACTTCGATACGACCGCGCGCCGCAGCCAGGAGATCCAGTTCGACGGCCAGACCACCATCAACGGCCTGGACGTCTACCGGTTCGTTCAGGACATCGCGCCACTAGACACCGGCGGCAAGCTCAGCCTCCCTGCGTCGTACTGGGGTATCGACGGGGACGAAGAAATTCTGATGCACCGGTTCTACAAAGCACGCCGTGAGCTGCTCGTCGAGCCCACGACAGGTGCAATCGTCTTCGGGAAGCAAGCGGTTCACCAGTACTACGGCCGCACCGCTGACGACCCCTCGGCGGTCACCATCGTGGAAATGTCGCCGGAGCTCGACGCCGCCACTGTCGACGAGCAGGTGCAGCGTGCAGTCGAGTCCAAACGACTCATCGATTGGGCCGAGATCTACGGCCCGCTGACGGCCGGTGGTCTTGGCGTTGTATGCCTCGTTTTGGGGGCTGTAATGATTCGTCGCCATTCACGCACTTCAGAACTGGTAGTGGAGAAGCCCCAGGCCCTGGCTGATGCTCACCGCTGATGGCTGCCAGACAGTCAATGAGACAGAAGCCTGGCCCAGTTTCGGCGTGTCTGCGGAAGATGCCACGACACTCGAGACAGGATTGGTGGACGCGGGGATGACGGTCCCTCGTCGAGACCGGAGGAGACCACCAGTGCCTCAAAACAGCAAGGGTAAGCGCAAGGCTCTGAGAGCTCGCGCGCCCGAGGAGATCATTCCGACAATCGAGCGCATGGCGCGAGAGGCCGGATGCAGTTCGGTCAGTCAGTACCTTTCCGACATGTTGTGCCTGGTGGCCGACCGACCCGATCTCGTTCGAGAGCTGAACCAGGAGGTGTTGCCGCTCTCCGCATGACGTGACGCAAGGCCTCTCAGCTCGAATACGGAAGGGCGTTCCGTAGGGCTAGCTGGAGGAAAATACAGCGACACACGCCAGACCCGAGACACGAAAAACCCCCCGGCTCTTGTTGGGCAAGAAACGAGGGGCATTCGAGTTTGGTGAGAAGCGAGCTAGGAACTCGGTTCTCGGTGTTGCATTCCCCAGAAGGGACACTGTCTTGCTGGACAGGTCTCAGGGTACATCGCGCCCTGATGAAGATTCAAGATCTATAGCTTGTGTCGGGTCGACGATGTCGACACCCGACAACACTTGGATACGTCTGTCGCCGTTGGTGGCCGCGCGTCGGTCCATGCGTGTGTGGAGTGCCGTCACCGGCAAGTTCGATACCTCGCGCAGTCTCACGAAGCGCCTGCCGGCCGTGCCGGCCGCAGTGCCGATCTATGCGCGCGGCCGTACGAGCCTGTTAGCGCTGGACTTCGACGCCAAACATCACAGTCCTGAGCAGGTCGACGCCGACGTCGATCGCGCACTCGGATGGCTCCATGAATGCGGCGCGCGCACAATCACCGACCGCTCGACGAGCGGCGGCCGCCACGTTCTGGTCCCCATGGCTACCGATATGCCTCTGCGCGTTGACGACATCAAAATGGTGATGCAGCTACTCGGTGCCCGGTTGGTCACCCTGGACGCCACACCGATGCTCAACGCAGACTGGGGATGCATCACTCCCCCCGGTTCACCATGCCGAGAGGGCGGCTACCGACTCCTCGACGGCACCCTCGACGACGCAATAGACGCCTTCACCGTCCGCTCCGACCGCGGTGTCATCGCGCGCCTGATCGCTTTGCTGGGGGGCGCGACCACTCCTCGACACCGAACCCCTGTGGCCGCAGTCGCAGCCTCCCTCACCCAGGACGAACGCCTCGTCGGCGTCGGACGCGATCGACGCCTGGACCCGCGCTTCCACCGCAACACACCTGTCCCCCATGCCGTCGAGATGTACGCGGCCACAGGCAAGTTCACCAAGGCTCACAAAGCCCTCTGGACATCCCCGTCAGAAGCACGCCAGTCCGTCATCAGCCACGCCGTCCTGCGCGGTGCCAGCACTGCGGACATCGAGAAGTCGATCGCCACTACAGAGTGGGCCGGGCTGCGTCACGCCTACATCGACAAGTACGGGTCTCATTCAGCCGCAGCCTTGCAACGGGACGTGGAGAAGGCTCTGACCTGGGCCGCAGCGATTGTCCGTCCATTCCATCAACTCACGCACAAGAACAAATACACAGGGGGGGATGGCTCCTTCTTGAACGACCGTGTTCGTCAGCAATGGCTGGCTCACGCGAAGATGTGGATCGACTCAGAATTCCTCGGTACTCGCCAACGCCCCGTCCTACTAGCAGTGGTGCAGGCACTCGCCTACACATCTGCGTTGGCGGGGGAATTGGTGGAGGGAGTCCCAGTGGTCGCCGTTGGTGGTCGAAGCCTGTCGCATGCAGCGGGGCTGATGTCGGAATCGACTGTGTGGAGTGGGCTAAGACTGCTTAGAGAGACCCCAGGCTCTCCTCTGCTGCTGGTTTCGCGAGGGGCAGGGCGAGAGGCAGACCGCTACGCCCTGACCACTCCAGCGACGATCCAGAATCCAGGAGCAGTGCATATCGAGCGAGCGCGGGTCGAGCCCGTGCATCCGGCATGGAGCGTGCTTGGTCTACGTGGTCGTGCGGTGTACGAGCTGCTCAAGGCCGGCCTGGCCACCGACGTCGAGGACATCTTTGCCGCTGCAAAGCTCCGGCCGTCCAACGGATACGCGATCCTCGCGGACCTAACAACTGCTGGGCTCATCGAGCGGAACAATGCAACCTTGACCCTAGGACGCCGCACGCTGGACGACGTAGCGGCCGCTCACGGTGTGGAAATGGTCGTAGCCGACCGCATTGTTCGGCACCGAGCCGAACGGCTCGTGTGGCAGGTGTGGCTCGAAAACCGGTTCTCCGCTCCATCCCGTGACTCCGCTACGCGCGACCAGACGATTTTCCCGCCTGCCGAGGCCGCTCCCCTGCCTGGCGACGCAGATTCGGAGGCTCTTTGGGCAGCACTCATGAAGGCTGGTCCACCGCCAAGAGATCCGGTGTTAGAGGCAGTCGAGATACTCGGTGACCTTCTAGGGGCGGTCATTGTGGATACGTCGTAGCGCTTCGGAAACGGGTCTTGGGGTCGGTCGCCGGCCCACTTATCTGTCAGCTGTGCTCCGTACCACCCATCGGCTATCCGCATCCGAGGACGGTCCGACGCTAGCGTGGTGCGGCGATGCTTGAGCAAACCTATAGAGAGGCGGGTTATGACCGACTGGGTTGTAGCGGCGGAAGAATTACGCGCCGAGCTGTTGGCCCCGGACGCGAATGATGTCGACTGCTCGGGGGTGATACCGGCCTCTCATTTCGACGCGCTGCGCAGCAGAGGTTTCTACGGACTTGCGTTCAAGTCGCAGGATCCGATCCGGACACTTGCGGATACCGGCGAAGTGCTGGTCAGCGGCTGCCTCGCCACAGCATTCGTATGGGCGCAACACCACGGCACGCTGCTACGTCTGGCCACGTCGAGCAACGAGGGCTTGAAAGCTAAGTATCTGACGGCACTGCAGACGGGCGACATGCGCGCAGGTGTTTCCGGCAGTGGCTATGCCAGCCCACGGAAGCCGCTGGTCAAAGCAGTTCGAGTAGCTGACGGCTACTCGATTACAGGGTCCTCGCCCTTCGTAACGGGATGGAACGGTCTCACCGAGGTCATCGGTGTGACCGCGTACGACGAGGCAGCGGGACAGCAAGTTACGTTCCTTGCCCACGCCGAGGACGTCTCAGGCTTGGTAAGTGATCGCCTAGAACTGACGGCCGCGCACGCCTCACATACGGTCAGACTCACCTTCGACAGGCTTCATGTACCCGACGACATGGTCATGAGTGTGTCATCGGCGTCAAAGAAGGACGGTTCGGAACTGAGTGACATGGATCGGGCTGTGACCCGCTTGAACGGCTCGCTCGCTCTCGGAACGGCGAAGGCATCCCTCTTGGAGTTGGCTGCAATGAGCCGGTCCAACGACATCCTCGATGCGAGACACAACGAGATCAGAGCCACGCTCACTCGCGCGATCACCGAGCGGCAGATTGACATCTTCGGAGTGCGCGCTGCCGCAAGCCGATTCAGTGTGGACGTTGCGAACCATTTGGCGAGCGAGGCTGGAAGTGGAGCGATATTGCGAGGCGCGACACCTGAACGGCTTTTCCGTGAAGCTGCTTTCAGTCTTGTATGTACAACGACGCCGGAGATGAAGGCGCACTTGCTACGTGAGGCGGCACATCGGTACGACCTCTCGGTTGCGTAAGACGGAGGCCGCAAACCCGCGTGCTGACTGTTGCCTCAACTGATCAACTGGATCTGGGACGCGCAACGGTGGCTGCCCCAGCCCCCCGGTTGGGGCAGTCGTGCCCGTCTGTGGAAGATGTTTCGACCTCCCCTAGTGGCTATGGCCGCCTATATGGGCGATCGGAATGCTGCGCCGCTTCCCTGGTGAGCGGTGGTGAACGCCGGAGTTGCATGCTGTTGCGGGCCGTTGCGCTCGGACGCAATAGCCGTGCGCCCATAGGGGCAGTTATATTACATTATATGTACTTACAGTACCTAGCCTAGATACGCTAGGTACTGTAAGCTAACGTTACCCAATATCCGGTACTATTTGCTTTGCTCTTCTTTAATAATCACAGCGTATATACGCTGCGCTTACGTACTATTTGCTAAGCACTACTAGTTCCACTTCGGCCCATATGTCCCTGTAAGTGCCCCCACCTGCTTTGTTCCTCGGCTCTCCCCTGACACGGGGGAGGAGGGTGGTCGCATCAACGAACGAGAGGGAGAAGAAACACCGCTATGACAATTACTGCGATCGCGAACCTGAAGGGTGGCGTCGGCAAGACCACCATCGTGAACGGCCTAGCCCACGCAGCGGCCAGCGTGCAGCAAACCTGCTTGGTCGTTGACGCTGACTCTCAGGGGAATTCGACCAAGCATCTCACCAGTCACACTGTCGAAGATCCGCCTGAAGCGAGTCTCGCGGATGTGCTCGACCGAGATGTCGACTGTTCGACCGAGCAAGCCATCATTCAGGCGCGGCGTCCAGGCATAGATGTTCTGCCGAGCGGGTTCAGTGACCTTCAAGC
Source organism: Rhodococcus sp. 06-1460-1B (assembly GCF_002258475.1). Lineage (NCBI taxonomy): Bacteria > Bacillati > Actinomycetota > Actinomycetes > Mycobacteriales > Nocardiaceae > Rhodococcus > Rhodococcus sp. 06-1460-1B. The sequence goes on along the minus strand of NZ_NOYS01000001.1, from coordinate 23,504 downwards.
AGTCATGGACACGCTGGTGGGGAAGACCGGCGGCGAGATGGCCGTCGACAGGGCGCTGAAAACGGTTGCAAACAAGTACGAGCACATCCTAATCGACTGCCGTCCCGCGATCGACCTTGTGTCCCGTGGAGCACTCTTCGCTGCCGATAACGTTCTGATCGTCGTGAACCCCGAATCGGACGCAATCGACGGGTTCGACGCTATTCGCCAGTCGATCGAGGACCTTGAGCAGTACATGGGCAAGGTACTGCCTATTGCAGGCGTAGTCGTCAACAAGATCGACGGTCGCCGTGCCGATCATGCGAAGACGCTGGAGTACCTCAAGGAGTACGTGCAAGAGGCTGATATCCGAATCGTGGGGGAGCCGATACCGATGCTGACCGACATCAGCAAACTCACCAACGTGGGAATGGGCCTCGATGAACACCCCCGGCCCACGGGACGAATCCGCAACCTTCACGAAAACTTCGTAAAGATTCTCAACGCAACAGGAGGGAAGGCATAGTGAGTAAAGAGATTCCGGCACCGCAGCTACCCGCCGCGCGCGCGCCTCGGCGCAACACGTTCGCGCAGGCGGCGGCACCGGCGCAACGCGAAGCTGAGGCCGCGACACCGCCGGTAGCGTCACCGTCTCGGCCGCCGTCTCAGCCGGCGAGCACGCCAGAAGTTGAGGTTGGCGCGAAGGAGAGATCCAAGCGGATGGAAGGAACGAAGGACATTCTGCTCTCGATGCCCTCGTCTCAGAAAGAACGAATGGAGGCCACCATCGCCCACACGCAGGCATACACCGGTGTCAAGCATCAGCAGGTCTTCATCAGGACTGCAGTCGAGCGGTTGTGTGAACAGCTGGAACGGCAGTACAACAACGGCCAGCGATACAAGTTGCCCCCGGCCGCACCTTCCCTATAGCGCCCCTATGGGCGCTATAGGGGGTATGGGCGAGTCGTTCCACACCGCCCACATCCCCGCAGCGTCTTAGGCGTTGCGTTCGTATCAAAGCCCACGCCGACCCCGAAAGGCCCCGATAGTGCGCTCACACCACCGGGGCCGGTCGATCACAGATTGGACCTGCGATCAATGAACAACGCTAGTACCTCTATCGAACCGGTCGAAGACCACGTCGACCACACCAGCGTCGACCACGCCGGCACGGTATTCATCCACCCTCGAGTGCTGATCGGCGCACTGGCCACTGCCATTGTGCTGACGGTCGGTATCGCCGCAGCGTCCTTCTGGCTGTCCTTCGGAGCGCTCCGGGATCTCGCCACAATGGCCGGCACCGAGTCTGGCCGAGCCTGGGTGATACCCGTAGTCCTCGACGGCGCAATTGTGGCCACCACCGTCACCGCGATTGCTCTGTCACACCACACGGACCCGCGGACGGTACGAGGACGGCGATTCGTCCTCTGCGTTCTTGCTGTCGCAGCCGGCGCATCCATAGCCGGAAACGCTTACCACGCAACGTTGACCTCGACCGTAATGCCGGCTTTCGTCGCCGCGGGCATCGCGACCATCGCCCCGGTCTTCCTGCTCGCCATGACCGAAGTCCTCGCTGTCATCCTCCGAGCTCCACGCGCCAGTCGCGCCGCAGCAACGCCTTTGTCGCAGAACGTGATCGAGAGCGTGCCGAGTCCAGACAGCCCGGGGGAGGTGCAGATCGCGCCTAAAAGCGACAGCAGCGCTCAGCAGCTCAGTGATCTACTCGACGCACATGGTGCACTCAACGACGACGTCTGGGAAACGGTCTACCTCTATCACAAGCATCCCGAGGTACAAGGCAACTTCTCCGCCGTCTCCCGGATGCTCGAGGTGACCACCTCCACAGTCACACGGCGCTACGACAAGCTTGTCCAGCTCCTGATGGAAGTCGCGGAGACGAAAGCGCCGAACCGGGCACTCCACCCCTGCGCCGACCCACAGGACGAAACAGCAACGGACGGCTCATCGATCGGAGTCGCCGAGCCATTGGAAGCACGCATCGGGGGATACGCGGAGGCGACGCGATGACCCGAAAGTCACCACGTTCCGGAACGGGTCGTTCCGGTGACGAAGAATTCGGCCCAGTATCCCGCGGCGTTCGGGTTCTTGGATCGCTCCCTGTTTACCGCCGCCGCCATCGGTTGGCAGTTCCACTTACTCACGCCGGTGGCTTCACACGCGGCCTGTGCACTCCGTTGATTAAGCTCGGACCTGGCCACCTTGAACCAGGCTTTGCCGATCTGAACCCCACCTTGCGCGGCGTCGGCAACGCCAGCGCCCGTGAAGGCCATTGCAGTAGCGATGCACGCCGCCGAAATCGTCGTTAAAATTCTTCTCTGCATGTGTCCTCCGTTTGTTGAGTGCTGTCACCAGCTTTCAAGATTGAGGTGCCCGTGTCTGTCCTCTGACTGAACGATCCACCTGGATCGCACAGTGAGTTCAGCACGGTCCGCACTCCTCGACCAACGCGCGAATCTGAGAAGAAATTGGTTCTGGTCACAGTGAATTTCCGCGATGCACATTCGGGTAGCGCTGAGCGGGAGGGGTGGGCCCGAGACGACGGGCCGCCGCAACAGCGTCGGCGGATGGGCCTCTAGTACCGCGCGAACCGGTACTCGCGCTCTACCTTTTCAACATCTGGGTCTAGCGCCGAGAAGGCTTCCACCTCGGTGCTCACGCGCACTCCGTACCTCGGCCCCACGGAGCGACGCCGCCAGTTCGAGCGCCACCTCACGTGAATGCGCGGCTCGCGCCGGTGCTCGACGATGCGTACGTTCGCCCGTGGCCGCTGCATCCGCAGCCACTGCCAGGTGAGGTCCTCTCGTCCTGGTTGGCCCGGATATGCGAGCTGTATCCGCACATCAGGCCCTCTGACCTTCTTGCCGGCATCGATATCGATTGTGCTGTCGAGGATCTCGACCGCTACACACCTGAGCCGATACTTGCCGAGCTGGCCGGTCGCGGCGCAGTCCCGGTAGAGAGGGTGCGGATGATGACGTTGGCGGGGTGGACACCGTGGCTGCTCGACAGCACCGACCCCGCCGACTGCGACTTCGACACCTACGTCCACCAATTCTCGATCCTGCTACCGGCCGACCTCGCGAGGGAGGATCGACGACGCCGCACACCCACGAGCGAAGCATGGTTGCCGTGGGCGAGCACTCCGCGCAGTCGGGCATGCCCGGCATGTATCGACAGCCTCGAATCCACTGCTGATATCAACATGACTCTGCTGCACCAATATCCGGTGCTGAGCAGCTGCCTCGACCACCGTTGTCGACTCGAACCCTGCTCTGCTTTCCCTGGTCATGCAATCTTCTGGGATCAGGTCCGGTTCGGTTCGGACGAACGGGTCTCGCCCGTTCCGGTTCCCTCAGCGGTCACGGACCTCGATCGGCGCAGCACCGAGGCTCTGACAACGGGATGGGTGGAACTCGGCCCAGGCCGGGTACATGCCGCAGTGTGGTTCCGGCTTCTGCGCACCGTCGTCGACGAAGTGTCCACACCGCTGGTTCGCACCGGACGGTGGGCGACGAGACTCGTTGCGATCTGGAAGGCCGCCGGTCGTTCTCGCCCGCTCCGGACAGCGTGGGTTCCGTTCGAGGACCTGCACTGGGACGAGCAGGGCAAAGTCCTCGGGGCCGCAGCGATCGGCATTGCGATGGTCGAAAGCGGTGAGATCGATGCCGGCGGTGCGCACGCATCTCTGCTGAGCCCACGACCGTATGAGCCGGTCGATCCTGGGACCGCTCCGACGCGCTCGTCTTATCCCGCACCCGAGCGCGATTTGTGGGCTGACGCGCACGCTGCGGCCGAGGCCGCCATCGCGGCAGCGCGCGTCGATCCCGCATCCGCCAGTTCGTTGTACAACTTCCTGCGCTGGGGGTACCGCACCGCAGCGGAGCTGGATGAGACGGTGCAACTGTTCCTCGACCAGGGATCCCGCTGCACCATCCGCCGACATAGCTATCGCCCGATGGAGCGGGGGTCGTCCGCGACGCACGCACGGCGATAGCCGAGAAGCCCGTTTTCGTGGCGGGGTCATAGTCACCAACGTTATTTGTGCGGTGACCGACGAGAATTTTCCTTCCCGCACCGTCTCCGCGGAAACGCCTGCTCAGCGTGCTTTCGGCCTGAGAAGTCTGTCGGGAGGGCCCGCTACAGTCCAGCCATGACAGATCGCCAGCTCGTAGACGGCCCGACCACGATCCCGGCTGTCGTGCCGGGTGCCGCGGCGGTGTTTCCAGACCTACCGCCCGAGGTTGCTGCTCGGATCGAGCGTTCCATGGCCGCGTCCCGCTCGACCGGTACCCGCCGGGCCTACACCTCGGCGTGGCGACGCTTCGAGACCTGGTGCACCGTCGCCGGGCACCACGCGTTGCCGGCGCATCCCGCGACAGTGGCGGCCTACCTCGTCGCCGCGGCCGACACGCTCACCGTCGACGGGACGCGGGCGTACGCGGCCGCGACGTTCGGCAAGTGGATTGCGGCGATCGCCGACCGCCACCGCGCTACCGGACACGACAACCCGTGCGGGCACGAGATGGTGCGCGCCACCCTCGCCGGTATCCGGCGGGACTACGCGTCGGCGGGGGAGCGGCCCCGCAACCCGCGCGCACCGCTGCTGACCTCCGACATCACCACGATCGTCGACCACGCCCGACGCACTACAGCGGGGTGGGCGTCGGAGGTGCTCGAACGCCGCGACACCGCGCTGCTGCTGATGGGATACACCGGCGCATTTCGACGCAGCGAACTCGTAGCGCTGGAATGCCGCGATGTGCGCCGCGACCGTCTCGACGGTGCGCACGTACGGATCCGAAGATCGAAGACCGACCAGGACGGAACCGGCATCGGAACGGTGAAAGCGCTTCCGTTCACCGACTGCCACGAATCCTGCCCGGTCTGCGCGTGGGTGCGATGGCTGCAGATCGTCGCCGCGTTCGACACCGGGGGCAGAGCCGCCGTCATTCGACTGCTTTCTCGCGCAGCACAATTCGACTCCCATCTCTGCCGCGGCACCCTGCCGACCGCCGAGAAACGGTCGCCGCTGTTCCGGTCTGTCCGCAAGAACGGCAACCTCTCCGACACTGTGTTGTCCGGGGCAGCGGTCCATGCGGCGATCCGCCGCCGCGCAGCTCACGCCGGGTACGACCCCGAGACTGTCATGCAGCTCGGCGGCCATTCCCTGCGGGCAGGATTCGTCACCCAAGCCTTCCGTAACGGTGCCGATGCACATGCGATCATGCGCCAGACCGGGCACACCACACCCGCAATGGTCGAGACATATGCCCGCGAGCACGCCCCTCTGGTCGGCAACGCGGTCACCGAACTCGGTCTATGACCGGGCGTGTGACTTCACCCGTGAACGCCGATAGGGCGACCGGGGTAGATGCTGACCACGACGACTGCACCGGTTCGATTCGACCAGCGGATATCACGAACGTGGCGGTGCCGAAGCGGGATCGGCACACGTGGTCACTGTTCGAGGACTGGTGCACCGCCCATGACGAAACACCACTGGCGGCCTCCCCGGATTCACTTGCTCGGTTCCTCTCGGCGCACCCCGCGGCGTCCACGACCCAGCGCCGCCGGATCGCGGTGATCGACGCCGCCCATTCCCGGCACCTGTTACCCCAGCCGGGCCGTGCGGAGGTCGTCCGGGCTGCGCTGGACGTGGCGCGTACGGCGCGCCTGCACGAGCTGGCAGCCGTGATCGGCGGCGTCATCGCGCGCCTCCCCGAATCCGGTTGGCCGTCCGAACTGTTCGCGCGGCGAGACGCCCTCGTCCTGGTCTTTGCCTCGACCGGTCTGCCGTACACCCAGATCGCGGCCCTGCGGCCCTGCGACGTCACCGCCGATCCGAGGATCGATGCCCTTCGTATCGACACAGGCCGCGGCGTTCGCACCGTCACTCCTCTCGCACTGATGGAGACGGGTATCTCGCCGCGGACGGTGTTCCAGCGCTGGTTGGAGGTGCTGGGCCATCACACGCGGTACCCGAACACTCGAATGCTCGCCGACGCTCTCGATGCCGTGGGCGGTACCGGGCTCAGCGGATTCGACCGGTACGTCGATCCGGCCGGTCGACAGCCGCTGTCGACCGCAATCGACCGGTGGGGTCACACCCCGCTGACTGCGACTGCACTTACCGCCCATGCGGTCGCCGACATCGTTCGAGCGCACCTGGACGGACGAGCACCTGTGCACCGACACCATTCGGTGCAGGCACGGCAGCCGAGCACAGATCTCGTACCCAAGCCCGCCTCGGCTTCGCTACTCGACCCCGGCTACTACGAACACGGGACTCGGGCACGCCGAGACGCACACCAGCTACTCGGTGGCGTCGATTCGACGCTCGACGACGTCGAAGAGCGTGCGGATTCACTGTTGAAGCGGCTTCTCGAATTCGTCGAGGCAGAAGTGCCGCCGTGAGGTCGGCCGTTCGTGCCGCGAAGATGGTCCCTGCACCCGTTCAGGCCGCTTCTGTGGCGTGGAGACGCTCGACGAGACCGGGGTGAACCGATCGATCAGATCTCCGCTTGCGTGAACTCGACTGTGTCGCCCTCCGGTGCACCGACATTCCGGGAGCAATCGCCGGAGGGAACTTCGGTTCGGGTGAACCCCTCAGGCTCGGTGTGCGTACACCACAGTGAAGCCCACCGCTGGCGTGGGCACGAGGACAGGACACGTGATGAGCACTTCAAGGTTCCGTATGGCAACGTCGCTGCTCGCGTCGGCGGCGGTGATCGCCCTCGCCGGGTGCGGTTCCACCGAACCCACCGGTTCGGTGGCGGTGTCGAGCACTCCGGTGTCCACGTCGGCGGACGCGAAGGCTGCGACACCCGATGTGGCACCGTCCGAACCCGGACTGGTGGTGTACGCCAGTAACTACTCTGTGAGTGACACGGTCTCTCGGGTACAGCGCGCGCTGGAGACGGCGGGAGCTGTGGCAGCCACTGTGGATTTCGAGAAGTTGGCACAGGGAGCAGGTGAGACGATCCGCCCGACCACCGTGGTGATCGGGGGGAATCCGAAAGCGGCGTCGCCGTTGATCGCCGCGGACCAACGGGCCGCGATCGACCTTCCACAGAAGTACCTGGTCTGGCAGGCCGCCAACGGAACGGTGTTTCTGGCATACAACTCCGCCGAGTACATCGCGACGCTCGCAGGCATCCCGGTCTCGTCCGACGCCCTCGACGGACTCCGGGCCGGCTCGGCATCGACCGCGTCCGATGCGACGGGATCCTCGGCGGCCGCCGCAGAGGGCACCGATGTGTCCGCAGCGCCGGGATACCTGGTCGAGAAGACCAGTGATGCATCGGTTGCAGCGTCCATTGCCCGATACGAGGCAGCGTTCGCGGCCAAGAATCAGCCCACAGTCGCAACCGTCGATCTCGCGTCCGCCGCTGCCGAGACACCTCTGAGGCCCACCATGGTCACCTACGTCGGTAATCCTGCGGTCTCGACTGCGCTGGTCGGAGCGCAGCAGACCATGGGGATCGACCTCCCCGCCCGATACGTGGCGTGGCAGGATGCCGAAGGGATCGTTCACGTGGCTCACCCCGATATCCGTGTACTCGCCGCTCGGCATTCGATCTCGCCGACCAATCCTGTTCTCGACATGGTCGCCGCCGCCACGACCGGTTTCACCGATGCCGCTTCCGGCTCGGGCAGTTAGGTGGACGGTGTCGAATCCGGCTCACAGCACAACCACCAGCTCGTCGATGCGTCCGAAGTCGCCATGTCGGCGCTCTTCCGCGAGCACCAGCACGCAGTGACTCGATTCGTCAGCCGCTACACCCAGACCCGCGAGCAGTGTGAGGACATCGTCCAGGAGACGATGTTGCGCGCGTGGCGCGGGATCGACCGCATCGATGTGACGGCAGCATCGACGCGGTCCTATCTCATGACCATCGCGCGAAACGTACTCACCGATCAGTGGCGGGCGAGCACGAGCAGGCCGACTCTCGTCCACGATCAGATCGCACTCGCCGCCGAGTGCATCGACGACGAATTGGGCGGGGTCCTCGACGGGTGGCTCATAGACGAGTCGCTGCGTCGGTTGTCCGAGGAGCATCGAGCAGTCATCGTGCTCATCTACTACGAGGGTCGAACCGTCTCCGAAGTGGCCGCGCACCTCGATATCGCGGTCGGCACGGTCAAGTCCCGCTCCTATTACGCTGTGCGTGCCCTACGCCGGATCTTCGACGAGTTGGGATTGATTCCATGAGCTCAGCGCACGACGAGATCCGACCACTGCTCGGGGCGTACGTACTCGACGGACTCGAGCGCGACGACCGAGCAGCGGTACGACGACACCTCGACGACTGCCTTGCCTGCCGAACCGAAATCGACGTCCTGGCACCCGTCGCAGGAGTGCTTCGACGTCGCAGGCAGCCAGCAGATCTCTCACCGGTGCACTCGACGGCCGGTGCAGACCAGCGACTCGACCACCTGCTGAGCGCGATGAGGCATCAACGGACCTCCGAGAAGAGGCGGCGGCGAGTGTGGACTGCGGTGTCGGCGACCCTCGTTCTGGGAGTCGCTGCGGCGATCGTCCCGCTCAGTACCCTCGCCCGCTCCGACGATTCGACAACGGTGAACGATGCGGGTGCCCGCCCGCTCGTTCTGTCGAGCACCGTCGGGGCCACAGGTGACCTCGAGCTCACCACGAAAGCCTGGGGCACATCGATCGACGTCGACGTTCAACAACTCCCCGGCGCAGGCATCCTCACTCTGCAAGTGGTCGGCAACGACGGGACTCGACAACAAGCAGCTCAATGGTCGGTCACCGCGAGCCGAGCAGCAGCGGTGACCGGCGCAACGTCCCTTTCTGTCGAGGACATCCACTCGATCGTGATCGACGATCCGGCGGGCAACACGATCGCGCGGGCCTCTCGCTGAGACCGAGTCGTCACGGACACGGGCAGGTTTCGATGCGGTGCCTCGGACAGCGTGTCGGTCGCGTGGCCGCCCGAACGGCTGGACCGCGGTCGAGTGAGATCGGGACGCTGACGACGTACCCCGGATCGACATCCGAGTCCGAACGCGCTGGCTCTGCGTTCGCCGCACCGCATCGGTCCGTCGCTCGTTTTCCGGACTCATTCCAGAAAAGTCGTGCATACTTTCGGTCGGTTCGGTACCCACTGTGGCATATACCAAGGGGGGTATGTAAGTACCCTAGGGGGTATCCGACCTGATCTGGAATCGAAGTCGATGAGAAGACGGGTGCAATAGGCACCACACGGCCTGTCGTGGTTATCTCATAGGTGTGTTCAGGCAGCGGAGTCGTCAAACGCTCAGCAGTGGTCGTCGAGGCGAGCCACCGAGAGCTGGCGTCTACGGCTCACGGTGCGTTTCCCCATGGCCAGCAGTACGTGTGGCGTGGGTCAGCAGTGAGTGCGGCGTATGACAGATGATGACGTGTGGTCCGGAAAGCACGCCCGAGCGCACGATGCCCCGGTCCGCTCACTCAATGCGTCGGTGTTGCGATGGAGGATCGACACTGCACGGTCCATTCCACTGTTCGATCCCGACGACGGCGGCGACGCGGCTCGCTGTCTGGTGCTGTTGGAGTCTCCGGGGCCGAAAACGATACGTCCGGGCGGGACCAACATGTGTTCGTTCGACAATCCAGATCGAACGAACCCCGTGCTGAAATCGGTGTTCGCCGACGCGGGTATCGACCGGGTGCAGTGCGTCAAGTGGAATATTGTGCCGTGGGCAGTGCTCGATGACGCCGGTCATCCGGTATCGCCGACGGCATCCGTTCTCGGTGAGGCGGGCCCATATGTCGGCGAGCTTATGGCCTTGCTGCCGAAACTGGAGGTGGTTTTCGTTCTTGGTGCGAAGGCTCTCGATGGCTACATGCGCGTCATCACTGCATCTGCTCCCACCCGCCTCCTCCCGGTGATAGCGGCACCGCACCCCTCGGCTCGCAACGCACACGCACCGGCGGCTGCTCGCCAGCGGTTGATCAACGCAGCACTGTCGGTCGCAACGCACCTGGAGAAGGCACCTGAACCCCGCACTGTGCTGAGGTAGGGCGGATCGTGCTGCTGCTGCCTCCGACCGGTCAGTCCTGGTGGGGCTGGCGTTCGCCGGTGTCGGTGTCGATGTCGATCACCTCGTCCGGGCTGTCGGGGTGGTACTGGATGATGTGTGGTTCGGCGGCACCCCGGCGTGCACCGTCTCGATATGAGAACCAACATCCCGCGAACAGCACCACTGTCACGATCGCTGCGACGACGGTCCAGCCCTCGAACCCGCCGGCGAGGGCCGTGAGAAAGGCCCCCGCAGCAGCTGTTCCCGCCATCAGCAACAGCCAGGTCAGATAATTTTCGGTGACTCGTGCCCAGACGCGTCCGCGGCTGCCCCGTCTCGGGGTATCGGAAGTCGGTGTGTCTGCATTCGGTGTGTTCATCGTGATCGTGAGTCCTTTCCGGGGTCAGTGGTCGATTGGATCAACGCTGTTCGTTCGGTATCAGCGTTCCGAGTGGGTACTACCCGGCGGTCGGTTCAGCTGGGTTGAAAAAGTTTTCCTTGCACGCTGCCGCGGAGAGTGTGGGCGGCGACTGTGCCCCAGGCTGCGAGCAAGGCCGCATACAGTCCGATTGCAAGGGCCTCGACCGCGGCCGACCCCAGAGCGCCGCCGAGGGCAGTGGCACCGGTGACGCAGGTGCCGATGGGGAAGGTGAACGACCACCAGGTCAGTGAGAATGTCAGTCCCTTCTGGGCGGCATGGATGGTGAGGGCGGTTGCGAGGGTGAACATCAAGACGCCGAAGCCGCCCATCGTCAGTCCGTACAGAATGCCGAACACGTGCAGGCCGGTTGCGACGGAGGCGGTCTCGCCGGTGAACACCAAGGGTGCATCGTTGCCGAGCAGGTTCGCGGCGGTGATCGATTGACCGATCATGCCGAGGGTGATCCACACCGTCGGTGCTGCCTGGACCGGCGGGATTCCGCCGTGGACGAGCCGTCCGTAGATGAGCGTCATGGTCAGCATTCCGATGATCAGTGACAGCCCGAACATCGCGTAGCAACCGGACAGCATGGCCAGGCGCCATTGCCCATCCGCGATATGAGGGAGCAGCAGCGCACCGGTGGAGGCGGACACCATCGGCGGTACGACGGGCATCAACCACGCCGGGAGTGCGACGGCGGTCTGGTGATCGTGGGCGGTGATCATCAGGTAGGGCACGAGAATGCTGGTGATCAGCCCGAGGGCTGTGCCAGCGGTCCACAGGACGGCAAAAATCACGGTTGCGGGCGCCGCTCCGATGACGTCTTTGCCCAGCAGCATCGTCCCGGCACCGACGGTCAGCAGCGCCATGGGGGGTGCGCCGTAGAACTGCACCATCACCGGATGCGCGGCGTGCTCACGCGCATACTGCCGGTGTCGGATCCAGTGCACTGCGAAGGCACCGGAGAGTGTGATCAAGGCGACCGACGCTGCGATCCACACGATCGTTGCGAACACGTGCAGTCCGGGGATGTGGGCGGGCAGGGTGGCGGCGGCGTTGGCGACGATACCGGTGCCCATGACCGAGGCGAACCAGTTGGGGGTGATGTGTTCGAAGATCTGGCTCGGGTGGTCGAGGTCGGAGAGCACCGGCCACTTGCGCGGCCGCTCGGTATCGTCGCCGCGCCGAGACGTGATGGAGGAGCGGTGCAGAGCTGTCGTGGTCATGACTTCCAGCGTCCTCGCACACAGTCGTCACCGGTAGACACCGATTACCTGGCCGGTCCCAACCTCAGGTTATGACTGCGGGGATTTGAGGGCGACGACGAGCAGGTCGCTCGACGGTCCTCGCAGTTCACGGCCCGCGGGCCACACGGCACGCAGGAACCGGCGCAGGTCGAGCCCCTCTGTGTGAACGCGGGCCAGCGTTCCGGCGGCGATCTCGGCGGATACCGCGAGGGAGCTGAGTACGGCCGGTGCGAGGCCGCCGATGACGGCAGCTTTGATGGCAGTGGTGGAGGACACCTCGAGCAGTGGCGCGGCGAGTGGGCCCGCAGTCCGGAGCGCACGTTCGAGCGCGAGACGTGTGCCGGACCCGGGTTCGCGGGTGACCAGCGGTGTCGCGGCCAGTTCGCTCGCCGTGATCGTTCGTCGAGCCCATTGATGATCGGGGGCGACGACGACGACGAGTTCGTCGCGGGCAACGTCCTTCGAGTGGAGTCCGCTGGGCAGATCGGGGCTTTCGACGAATCCGATGTCGGCGCGGCCGTCGAGCACCGATGCGGCTACGTCGACAGAGTTTCCGGAGGTGAGAGTCGGTGTGATGGAAGTGTCGTGGGAGCGCAGTGTGATGAGCCATCGCGGTATGAGGTATTCGGCGATGGTGAGGCTTGCGGCGATACGAATGTGGCTGTGGCGGTCGGTGCGCAGCATTGCGATGCTCGTGGCGAGCTCGGCGGCTTCGGCGATGACGCGCTCGGCCCAGCCGGCGACCAGTTCGCCGGTTGCGGTGAGGGTGGCACCTCGCTGCCCGCGATGCAGGAGTGCTACCCCGATGCGGCTTTCGAGTGCTTTCAGGCGTGCGCTCGCCGCTGGCTGCGACATGTCATGCGCCTCCCCTGCGCGTCCGATGCTTCCCAGCTCGGCGACGGACAGCAATAATTCGTAGCTGATCAGGTCGGTCACATGGGTCGGCAGGGGCACGGTGCCAGCGTAGAGACTGCAGTCGTAGCGGGCGCGGAGCCCACAGGCGCGTTTGCCGGAAAAGTCCCCATTCGATGCTCAATGCTCGCGGGAAGTGGAACGGGGTCGCGGCACTGGATCCCGTGGTTCGTTCACCCTCACTGACGCCACCTGCTTTTATCCAGTTCTCGTCACCCAGGATTGCCTTGGTTCGTGCGAGTTGTTTCGAACTTCACCGGTGCTCTCGCAGCGTGAGCTGGGACAAGGCAGGGGATGAGTCGGACGTAGGCGACCATTCCGATCAGCTCCACCAGTGTCTGCGTCACCACGACCACGGCAGCAAGAGACAGTGCTGGTGGCAGCGCGAGCGCCAGCGGCAGAACGACCAACGAATTTCGGGTGGCACCGGAGAAGATCAAGGCCCGAGCGTCCGGGACGTCCAGGCGGGTCACTCTGGCCGTCGCCCATCCGACAACCGCCATGATGACCAGGAACGCGACGAAGATCGGCACCGCGGCAAACAGCTGGGAGCCTTCGGAGCGGACTGCGTCGATCTGCGACGCCACGACGACGGCAAGAGTGGCCATCATGACCGGCACCATCGCCGCGGCCATCACATCCATGATCTGGGTGCCGATACGCCGACGACGCGCAAGTGCTTGCGTCAGGGCCGCCAACACCAGAGGAACAACGATCAACAGCACGAACGCTTCGACGAACGGTGCAATGTCGATGATCTCCACCAGCTCGGACCCGACGAACAACCACAGGTAGAGCGGCAGGAACGCGATCTGCAACAACATCAACAGCGGCGCGCTCGCGAGGAGCCGTTCCGACGCTGCACCGGCCAACCCACTGAAGACGATGACGTAGTCGATGCAGGGAGCCAACAACACCAACAGCACACCGACGAGTACCGCCTGATCAGCAGCAACGAACCGGGTCAGAGCGAATACGACGATTGGAACGAGCACGAAATTCAGTACTACGACGCTGAGCAAGAATGTGCCGTCGCGCAGCGATGCGCCGATGGCGGAGAACGGAACCGCGAGGAACGTAGCGTAGAGCAACACGATCAGTACCGGATTGATAGCAATCTCGAACGCATGCGCCGACGACGGCGCACCCAAACCGACACCGCCACCGATGAGCAGGGCCAGCAGGTAGAGCGGGATCTGGAACTTCTCCAGCCACGCCACCACCGAGGTGGTGCTCGATATGTTCATGCGGTGCCCACCGCGGTGTTCGCTGAGATCAGCCAGGTGCAGTCCGGATTGCATGGCGTCGGCGCGTCGGGTGTGTCCCCGAGCCGGGCCAGCGCGTCGGTCAAACTCTCACGCAGAGCGGTCAATTGAGCGATCGATTCGTTGGCGTGCGCGATGTGGGACTCGATGGCGGGGCCGAGTTCGGCTTTGACTGCTGCGCAGGAGTCTTTCTCCCAGACACGAAGGAGAAGTTTGATCTCCGGCAGCGACAGGTTCAGGCTCTTGGCGGCGGTGATGAACGCCAAGCGTTGCCGAGCGCGGTCGTCGTAAACGCGGTAACCGTTCGCCGAACGGTCCGCCGGGAGCAGGCCCTCGCTTTCGTAGAACCGTAGCGTGGTCGCCGGGACGCCGGTCGCCGATGACAGCTGTGAAATGCGCAGAGCGGACATGCGCACGAGGATAAACCTTCGAGTCGGGTGGAAGGTCAAATCCTTGACCTTCCACGCAGGTGCTGGGGCTAACGTCGGGCCATGTTCCCAGCGAGACCGCGCCCGGACGTCCGGGCGCTCATCCGTCTAGACCTGACGCCTCTCAGCGAGATGAAGGCCCCGTCGGCGTGCACGCTCTCAACGGCTGACCAACCTGAGGGTATCGAGTTGTGGGCAACGATCCTCACCTGCGCTACCAGCCGCGGACGGTCGACGGCGGACTTGTATTCACCTTCCCGTCACGTAGTGCTCGGAGTCGGAGTGGGTCCGCGATCAGTCGGGTGAGGCTGCCTGAGGGGTCGGTCCGAGCCGGACATTGACCCAGTGTCGGACCGGAGGGATCGACCACATGGTCCACAGTGCGAGGAGCGCAGTGCTGGCGGCAAGAATGCTCGCGGCGACGTCGAGCGGGAAATGTACGCCGAGGTACAGCCGGGAGGCAGCGACGGCGAGCGCGAACAGCACTGATGTCGTGCGGGCCAACCGCCGGACAATTACGTGCGCCCGAGCGGTGAGCAGGACCACAAGCCCGATCATGGCCGCAGCCACCGCTGTATGTCCAGACGGGAACGACCACACGGTGTCGGGAGGAATCAGCCAGAACCGTTGCGGGGGACGGGGTTCGCGGATGCTGTATTTCGCGATTGTCGACACGACGAGGGTAGATGCCATCACTGCCAGGGCCCATGCCGCGTCGACCCGTCGGCCTCTCCACGTGAGCCATGCGGCGATACCGATCGCCACCACGATTCCGACGACCGGTTGTGCGCAGTCCGTGACAAATTCGGCGAGGGCAGTGGCCCAGCCGGCGCGATGAAGGGCGATACGGTCGTGGAACCGCAGACCCGCCTCTGTCACAGCAGTGGTGGAGGCGAGAGTGCCGGCGGCGAGCAGTGCGGCAAATGCGAGCAGAGCGGCGGCAAACGGCCGAATCCACGGACGAGCAGGAAACATAGGTGACTTTCCTTGGTTGGGTTGCGTGGGATGGACGGTGGGGTGCCAGGTGCGGCGACGACCGGTGGCGAGTAGGGCGGCCACTGCGATGACCTGGATTGCGGGAACGACGGTGAGCGACGCGGGAATCGAATGTCGTAGAGCAGATCGGTTTTCGGCTGGGGAACGGATGGCTTTGCCGCTCCGTTCGTCGATCACGAGAACGCAGACGCGCCAGTGCGCCGGCGATCCAGAGGAAGTGCACGGCGATGACGGGGTGGGCGTAACCGGAAACGTCGACGCCCAGAAGCGGCGGCTTGGTGTATGCCACCGGGCCGGAGACCGAGCGCACCATCAGCGCTGCGACCTCGTCGGATGCGGTGACCACACCCCGACGACGAAGGCGGTAGCCCCCCGCGAGGCGAGGGGGCCGGTGATCGAGCGGGCACCTTCGTAGACGAAGTCCGCGAGCATGCTGACCGTCCCGAACGCGACAACGAACCGACACGCCCCCCATCGATGGTCGTGGCGGTTCGGTGGATTTCTTTCTGGAAGCGCGCGGCGGGAACCCGGTGCGGCGGATGGGTCACCGGCGTGTTTGGGCTGCGTCACTATGCTGCCTATCGGTAGCGGGGACGAGGAGGACCGGGCGGTGGGCGTGGCGGGCGAGTGTCGCGGACACCGATTCGCCGACGGCCCTCTCCACCAGTGACATCATCCCGCCGCGGGTGGTACCGATGATGATCATCAGGGCGTCGTTGGCGTCGGCGATCGTGGTCAACAGTCGAGCCGGGTTGCCCCGCCTCGAGTAGAACGCCCAGTTCCCGGGGATGGCGGCCAGCATCGCGCATGCCTCGCGGCGCTCTTGTTCGACAGCGTCGGCGATGCGTTGTTCCCAGTCGTCGCTGTCCGGGTCGATCGGCAGGTCATCGGTGTCGACGATGTGCGCTACATGCAGGAACGCGTTCAGTCGACCGGCAAGGTCCATCGCGTAGGTCAAGGCAGCGTGGCTTGCTGGGTGCCGGTCGAACCCCACGACCAGGTGGCACACCGGTTCTACCGAGGCGGCGGGGCCGTCCACCTGTAGCGGAGCGCGCCAGTCCCCTAGGTCGTCGCAGGAGGCGTGGCTGGGATCGTCCTCGGTCATTGTTTTCTCCTCATATTGTTTTCTCCTCATACGGAAGCCAGGACGAGACCGGCACCGCCGGCGACGACAGTCACCAGCAGGGTGCCGACCGCGTTCAACACGCCAGCGATGTACTTCTGACGTTGGATCAGCCGCACCGTCTCGAAACTGGCGGTGCTGAAGGTGGTGTACCCGCCGCAGAAACCGATGCCCACGATCAGCTGAAGTTCCTGGGGTAGTCCGTGGAAAAGGATCAGTCCGGTGACGAATCCGAGGAGCAGTGATCCGGTCACGTTGATGATCGCTGTCGCCCAGGGAAAATCCGACGCCCGGCGGTGCCTGATGGCCCCGTCGAGCACAAAACGGACGATCGCCCCTGCACTGCCCGCGCAGGCGATCCAGAGTGTCGTCATTGTGTTGCCTCCGCGGGCCGTGTCCGCAGTCGCGCGGCGATCGCGATTCCGGCGGTGGTGGCGACCAGACCCACCAGTACGGTGCCGGCCGCGTAGCTGCCGGCGGCCCACCACTGATGGCTGCGCAGAAACAGATCGGTATCGACGGCCAGTGTGCTGTAGGTAGTGAACGAACCGAGCATCCCGGTGCCCACCAACAGCCGGACCCGCTGCCGCCACCCTGTGTCCGGGCCCAGGCGAGCCAATCCCTCCAGCAGCATTCCGAGCAGGAACGCCCCGACGATGTTGATAGCGAAGGTCGTCACCGGCCAGCCACTCGCGGCAGAGGAACACCACAGTCCGAGTTGGTATCGGAGCGGGGCCCCGACCAATCCACCGACACCGACGGCGGCGATCGCGGACGCTCGCGCATGCAGCGGGCTTGGGGGCGCACTGTCGGGATCGACCGGTAGGGTCGGATTCGGGTCGTGATGGCCGTTCATGGACAGACTCCTTCCACTCAGGGAAAGGAGCCATCAGCCCCAGGGTTGGGGCGGTTCAGACAACCCCCTACGGGGCGGTCTCGGCGGAGATCCATCGCCGGACACCACTATAGCCTGACCAGGGATCGACCCAAGCAGATCCGATGTACGTTCGAGATTCTCGGTCAGCAGGCCGAGGTGTCTATGTGCCAGCGCTGCAGCTCAACAACCGAACCCGGTTGTTGAGCTCGACTAACGGCCACGACGGCACCGGCCACGACGGCACCGGCCGTGCAACGGGTCGGATTGGACACCTGTGTTCGCGTATCAAGCCCGGTATTCCCGATCCGCCGACCACCGCGATCTTCTCAACACGGGTACGTGGCACACGGCGTCACCAAGACGCTGAACATTTCGCCGAACACAGCATTGTCGTCGAACTCAGAGCGGGCACCAGGCTCGGAACCGAGGTTCATTGCCACGCCGCATCGACACGCAGTCGACTAGACCACACTCGAACATGAACTGCGCCACCCAATTTAACCCCACTGCAGTAGGTCGAGAGTGAATCGGGATACTTCGAATCGAACGCATAGAACGTCTGGCGCACAAGCGCACTCAACATACCGGTGACGAGCTACGTCAAAGTCAAAGACTCCAAGGGAACACACACGACGTGTCGAGGGCAATCATGTTCACTGGTAGATCGAGGACTTTTCGATCACAGAAGCTGTTCTATATGGTGGTTGTACGCGTAGCTCGGCGGGATGAATGCTACTGACCGGCGCTCCCGTGTGGTGGGTAAGTGCAGTCGTCTTCTGAACTAGTGCAGTCGTCTTCTGAAACTGACACGGCCGATCGAGCGACCAGCCGCCGCATGGTGCCAAAAACGTAGGCTAAACCCTGGCGTGTCAGAACCAAGGAGTAGATGAGTTGTGGCACAGTTGACCGCTGTGGGCCACAAATACGGGTACGCCAGGGTCTCGACCGCCGAACAGAACCTCGATCTACAGAGCGACGCGCTGAGAGCTTCCGGTTGCGAACGTATCTTCACCGACACTGCGAGCGGGTCCACCACCACCCGCCCAGCGTTGACCGAACTGCTCGACATTCTCCTGCCCGGTGACGTGCTCACCGTCTGGCGACTCGACCGGCTCGGCCGTAACCTTCCCCATCTCATCGAGCTCATCGCAGACCTCAAGGCCAGGGGAGTGGCGTTCGCATCGGTCACCGAACAGATCGATACCACCACCGCCGGTGGAGAACTCATCTTCCACATCTTTGGTGCACTCGCCAGCTTCGAGCGACAACTTCTCCGCGAACGCACACACGCAGGCCTCGCCGCAGCCCGCGAGCGAGGAAAAATCGGCGGACGCCCACCGGCCCTCACCGTCACCAAGAAGCGAGAGGCAACACGAATGCGCAACCAGGGCAGAACTATTGGCGATATCGCTGATGTGCTCGGAGTCAGCAAGCGCACTTTGTACAGGCACTTCTCCCCGGTAACGGCTCAAGCGCCCAACGCCACTGGGGCGCTATGAGTGCAAAAGTTCGGGTGTTGTTTGCCCGCGGCGAAACCGACGACTATAGAGCCATAACAACTTTCGAGCTCAAGTCGACCCATGACCTCTACTGGTTCAATGCAGAAGGCTCCCTCGACCGGCCCGCGGCATTGCTCCCGGCCGGCTCCCCAACCATCACTCTGACCGCTCCCGAAGGCTGGGAATCGATGAAGGCGGTCAGGACTAAGCACTCCTACCATGCATCCGGGCGCATGCACGTCGAACCACAGGAAGGCAGCCGCGCGGCAGCGATAGGAGACGTCCTGCTCGCGAAACCAGGCGAGATCGTCGGTCCCGCTCTGTTGCAATACATGATCACCAAACCGCCTGCGCAATATGCGCCGTACACCAAATCCCCCGAGCGCGGGGGTGCCAACGTCATCCTTATCCGGGTGCCTGAAGAAGGTTGGCACGAGCGTATGTACCTGGAGATGTATCTAACGCCGTCGGGGCAGTTTAACTTTCCCCCAACGTATTTGAAGCTTCCCGGCCGACCCGAAGTTGCTTTCGACGCGCGAACCTTGGATGTCGATCAGGATCGCCTCATCGCCATTCGATGTGCTCACTTCCCGATGCCCAGGCACGTTGATCGGGCCGCACGGGCGGTCGGATGGGTAGTCCTACCAGGGCCTGAGTTTCTATCAGCTTCGTCGTCGGGCACCGGATTGCCGCCTACTGCTGAAAGCTAAGCAACACAGTTGTGTCGATGACAAGCTCCCGTTGGGATCGCAGTTCAGCGGCGTGCAGCGTGACAAAGATGTGCCGGCCGCAGCGCACTGCGGCCGGCACATCTGGTAGGCAGTTGATTCGTCAGCGGTACTGGACGTGGCTAGACGTCACCAGCCGCCACCGCCTTTACCGGAATATTCGTTGGTCGGCAACAGAACGGTCGGATCCCCATTCTCGGCTCCGAACAGCCATTCCCGGTTGAGGCAACGAGAATTGGCGTACGTCACGTAGTTTGCATCATTCAGGGGATACCGCCACGTCTCGAGGTCGTACGTGGAGCCTGTCCACTTGTCGACCGCATAGTGCTGGTGGCATTCGAGCTGCTGCCAGATGGAGTCCGCGAGGTCCCCGTACAACCCAGGAACGCACGACTGAATCTGATGCCACATCGAGACCGTGGTGTTTCGGTTCTGCGCAAGACCGTTCTTTCGGGCGGAGTCGGTCGGCGTCACCACGATGTAAAAGTTCGAGTCCGTCCCCTCCTTGGGCTTGACGTCGATGCTCTTCACGTAGGTATTCGCCCCGCAGTTCTGAACCTCGGGGATCTCGGCCGCAGCGAGGGGCGGCGATACAGCACCGACCCCCAGGGCTACGAGGAGGATGAAAAAGGGCGCAAGAAATCGCCTGACGAGAGGCTTCATGGGTCTGGATACCTTTCAGCAGAGACGGAGACCTGCCGGGCAGCATTTGCCGCCCGGCGGGCCTTGTTACCAACCCCCGGTTCTGGCCGACTCCCATGTGCTCCAACAGATTCGCGGTCCGTTGGTGGGCAGTTTGGTCGTTCCGGAGAAGGTCTATCATTCCATCCAGAAGCAATCGGTATGTTACGTGCGGGTTACAAAGTTACGGGCACGTGAGCGGCCACGTCCACGCCCCTGTTTTCAGGGTGTTCAGCCATCAGGTCTTGCCAAAATCCCATGTAATCGGCGTAAGATTCACGGTTGTTCGACGCTCTGCGTCTTACATTGGTGCCGCATTCCAGCGGGACTGTTACCAACGCCCTGGTGGTCGCGTGCCGACCCCCCGGACTCGAAGACCCCCTGGTTCGCGGCCGGGGGGCCTTTTTTGTTCACGCAGACCGTAAATCCTGGCCTTGACGCAGCATTGCCCTCGTCTACTTGGGGGACACGTTCGCGTCTCATGCTCCACCACAACGCACAGGTGGGTCCTTGGGCGAGTGTCGACGAGAAGAAACTTTCGTACATCGACCTGCTGTTTGGCTCGTGAGCCGACAGAAAAGGTAGAGCGCTGTTCATCCCGAACGGCGTGAAGGACGAAGGAGTACCAGATGATTCCGAGAACGATCTCAGACGACGTCCTCGAACGCGCGATCCATACCGCCCTGGCCCAGCAGCTGGCAACCCATGCCGGCAGCCTCAACACCAACTGGGGCACTATCTACCGCGAACTCGACAACGAGCGCTTGCGCAGGGCCGGCCTCACCGTATGGCCGGAACCGCGCACGCGAGCGTAGAAGGTGGCTCGCTCGGCCGGGCCGAGTAGGTCCGCTCCGAGCTTCGGCCCCGACTGCACCTACTCGGCCCGGCCGAGTCACCATCACTGCACGCACGTCAAAAAAGCTCATCGCCTGACGCTGCAGACTCGGAATCACCAGGCGGCCAACGATTCGAGTTCGGGAGGCCTGCGAAAAGTTCGGCGAACTGCACGCCAGATTCCTCTGCGGCCGTGTCCGCTGTCCTGTCCTTCGCTGGCCTGTTGTCGGCCGGCGCGTACTGAGGAGTGAGCAGGTACAGCCGTCGCCGGGTAGTGCCGTAGCCTCCACCGAGTTTGGGCGCGTCGACGTATTCCTCTTCCATCGATGCCATACCCAGATTGACCAGCTGATTCAACCCACTCAAGCGGGTGTTCTCACTGAACCCATGAGCGTCTCGGAACGCTCTGTCCGAGAACCACACCGGCCGCGGTTTCGACGGGATGTACCGCGAGAGCAGAATGACGTACATCGCCAGCCCTGGCCCGTCGAGGTCTCCGATTCGGCCAGTCGTCCACAACGCAGGAGGGACCCGGAAGTACAGATCGCCGTCCGACCCCTTGGGCCTGGAATACGACTCCTTGGTTCCCAGCTCGCTCAACACCTCAACCGTCGGTGAATACCCGGCACTTCCCGGTGTCAGCACGATGTGTTTGCGCTCCGCGAGCACCTTCAAATTCTGGTTCACCGACCGAGTCGCCGCACGACTCCGAGGATCATCGAGGGCAAGCATGTCTGCCCACCAGCTGGCCGCATGGCTCACGGTGAACGGTGGTCGCGCCGCCACCCACAAGGCAGTGAGCAGCAGTGCAAGCCGCTGCTTACCGCCCCGCCCACCCGAGGACCGCTGACTGCTCATCAGCGCTGAGAGTGGCGATTGCCCCGACTGGCTGGACGCGAGCACGAAACCACGTCGAACAGGAGCCCCGAGTCGTCGGTTCGGGTCGACGAGCAACCGATTCGCCTCCGACAACCGATGCCGAGATGCCACCGAGGTCCACCTCCTTTTCGACGTCGACAACCGCGATAATGGTGATGTAATACTATCGCACCGCTCAATAAAGGGGGGTCCAACCGCTCGATAGGTACCCCAGTCCCCGAATCGGCCTTGTCAACGAGCGCGCCCGACCGATAACGTGGTTCTCGCAACGTCGCTCCGTCAATGGCGGAACGGTCGCACCGCTCAGGCTTCGGAGCTGGGTCTGTGACCGGACGGTGCCGAGGCCCGACACTGAGGACCGGCTCCCGATATGGGATCGGGTAGGCCGCCCTCGTGTCGGGTTTCCTCGTTCTACGGCATCCCGCTGACTGCCATCAGCGCGACGCGGGTCCGACCGTGATCACCTCCTGGCCTTCTGGATCAACGCGCAGGCGACCGACAGTCCAGCTGCCGCCGCAGTCATCACCGCCACGAGAAGACCGCCGCTTCCAGTCGCTGCGACCAGGTCAGCGACAAGCCTGAGCCACAGCACCGCTGCCTCGAACCTCTCGACAGACTCCGGCGACAACGAGGTCGCCCAACGACGCCACCCAGCCGCGATCCACTCGACAGCAGCATCGGCAGCCCTCGCAAAGGCATGAAAGCCCTGGTGGAGACATGTAGCAGCCCACAGCAGCATGGCCGCAATCAGCACGACAACTTCATCTAAGTTAAACCCTTTGAAATTCATTTCTTTTCCTTTTTCTGGTTAATGTTTTGTTTGAATCACCTTCTCTGAGCGTCCGAAAATGGCACAGCTGACCCCTTCGCTCCTTTCTTGAATGACGCGTGGTGGCTCGTTCGCTCGAATACTCGAAAGGGACACTATTCGATCGCGGCACCGAAGTCAACACCGGCTATATGATGCGTAACGCCAGGTCATGCATCATTTGGGCCTGAAATCTAAATCCAAAATTGAGACGCTGTGTAAAGCCGAAAAGTTAATTAGATAAACTCCGCAAACGATCTTTAGTAATACCCGAATCGAAGTATTACCTTTTCTTATCTGGCGCACGCTGATGGTCTTGCAGGCACGCCGGGGATGGACGGGCTACCGCGATACCGAGCGTGGCCGGTCTCCGTCGCTCCCGCACAGGCACCCCGCGAGATCCTTAGGTCGGAGGTGGTCGCCCGCAGCCGGTGACGCCGACGAGTGTGTGGGTGTTTCCGCCTGCCGGGCGGTTCCGGCCGCCCTGCGGGCGTCCCCCGAGCCGAGCTCCGCTGCGCTCCGCACCGCGAAAGAGCATTCGATTTCTTGTCGCACATCTGGCTCCCGGCGATACTGCATCACCCGGGCCCGCCGCCTCAACCCCTCGCTCCGCTGCGCTACGGCCGAAGGCTCCGAACACTTTTCGTCTCGCACTCGCTGCGCTCCCACGAAAACTGTTCAGCCGCGGCGTTGCCCCGTCGTTCCCGTGCGCTGCTGTCTCTCCTCACGCCAGATGACGGCGACAAGAAATTGGCAGAGCAGGCCGGGGGACCGGTCACG
>NZ_NOYS01000039.1:0-45775 GCF_002258475.1 Rhodococcus sp. 06-1460-1B | reverse complement strand
GACACCTCAGCTCGAAAGCGCCTAACATACAACACAACTCGTTGATCATGAACCGGATGGTTCACCGATCCGAATTACACCACCCCATGGGGCACTATCGGCCGAGAGGGCACGGGTTGTGTACCGAACAGCTCGCGAGCAGTTCGGGCGGCCAGTGTTCCGTCCGCGGCTGCGTGCGACAGTTGCAGAACAGCAACAAGACTCGGCCCGTCACACGCAGGAGCACCCGATACGTTCGGATACAGGTGCAGATGCCAGACCGTGTGTCGCGGGTCGACCTGACGCTCGAACGACGACGCGACGGCGTCGAGACACTCCTGCCACGTCCGGGGTTCGGGGTGAACGCTGATCGTGTCCGTGCCGGGGTCCATCGCAGTCCAGTGCGGACGCTCGAGACCGAACGGAACCTCTGTAATTCGAAGACCGAGCACCTCGATACCCGCGCTGCGAATGCGCAGCCGTCGCACCGTGGACTCCAGTGGTTCGCGCGCTCCCGCGAAGCAATACAGCAGAAACTGGTCACTGGGGACCTTCGACGCCATCCAGTACGCCTGCGCATCGACCGGATGAAGGCGCGCAGAGCCCGACAACAGAGGTTCGGCGAACGCACAGGGCACACCAGAAGCTTAAGGCGTGCATCGGCGATCGACGGTCTCGAAACAGACCGGTTTCGTTCTGTGAGCTGTCACGACGTTCGGCCCAGGACTTCTGCATCGGCCTCGGCGTTTTCGGCGTGAATCGACGCTAGCCTGATCCAATGCACCACCGCGCCCCGATATCACGACGCCCGCGCCGCCGCGGGCGGGTGTCGTGACACCGCGGGTCGCGTCGGGATATCGAGCAGGGCTTCGCTTTTCGACCAACGCGGCAGCATCGGCCGACTACGCCACCGATATCTCCTACACCGAATACGGGTCGTCCGCGTGCACCCTCGGAACAGCCGCGGACAACACCGTATTTCTCGCCCCGGCATACACCGTCGACGGCGTCGGAGTTCTGCAGTCCTCCGATTTCGGACAATCCTGGCGAGCATCGGTGCCGGACGGCACGGTGAACACCGGCCGCCGAGCGCACATGTACTTCGACGATGCCGACGACCGGCTGTTTCTCACCGCCGGTCGCGTCGACTCGACACCGACGCGCATGTTTCGATCGGGCTTCGACCTCGGAATCAGCGACGACCGAGGCCGAACGTGGCGCTTCCGGAGAGTGGCATCCAAGGCCAGGACAGGTGCCAAGGTATTCGCCGGACCTCGGGTGTCCGCACCGGACGCGTCGTCTCCGTCATCTGCTCGCGTGACGTACCTGTCCGCTCCCACACCGTTCGCCCTCCGCGTGCGACCTCTGATCAACGCCACCCGCCAGGTGATCTGGCGTTCGTACGACGGCGGGACCAAATGGGAGGTAGCCGGCGGGTTCGACATCGACCCGAAAAACATTCCGGGACTTCCCGGTACGGACTACGTCGCATTCGGCACCGGTGTCGTCGGCCCGGACGGCACGGTCTACATCGGCGGCCGATACGGCCGTCGTTTCGCGGTCGCGGTCAGCCGCGACGAGGGTTTGACCTGGGATGTCCGCATAGTCCCCGGATCGGCGCTCGCCAAATATCACAACCCGTTGCACCTTCTGCTGCTCGCTTCCCGATACCTACTGCCGGAGTCGGTCGCTGTCGACTGCGACGGCACCCTGTACGCCCTGTGGCCGGACCGGGACGGATTGCTGCACGCTTCGTGGTCTTCCGACGGCGCGAACAGCTGGTCGAGACCCGTCGTGGTGTCCGCTCCGGGAGTGCGAGGGGCGCGGTTCGGTGCGATCACCGCCACCGGATCGGGGCGCGTCGGAATTTCGTATTACGGGCGTGAGGTCGGCCGCGCATTCCACGGCTTCATTGCACAGAGTCGCGACTTCCGCACTGCAGGACCGGTTTTCGTCGGTGGTAAGTACAACGAACCCGATGCTCCGCTGTTTCCGTACGGGTTCCGTCGAGGTTTCCCCGGCTCCGTTTTCGGGCGATCTCTCGACGAGATGGTGCGGGTCCGGTTCGCGCCCAACGGAGATCTCGTGACCGGAGCGGTCATGCAGATGCGCGGGCGGAACCGCTTGCGTCCCTGGGCCGCACGCGCGCGGCGCACCGAGATGCAGGCGGTTCTCGGTCGGCTCGGCCGCATCGATCGTTCCTGATGCAGCGAAAAGCCGTGCAGCGCAGAGCTACACGGCTTTTCGATCGTTCGATTGGACCTGAATCAGGCGACGTTCACCAGGCCGACCGTCGGGAAGAAGAAGCAACTCTTGTCCGAGCCGTCGACTGCCTTGTGGTTCACGGTGCCGAACACCGCGGCCAGAACGGTTCCCGATCCGGTCTGCACGGGGACAGCGCGCGCACCGGCAGCGGGCAACGCATTGAGTGCGTTGACCACGAGGGGCCGGGCCAAGTCCTTGAACTCCGCCGGAATTCCGGAGTTGTCGAGGATCGACTGGGCCATGGTGGTGACCAGGCCGCCGAAGTCGGCGAAGCCGCCCTGCAGGGTGTTGACGTTGAACCACGCCACCTGCATGCCGGACTTGTCGGCCGAGTCGTTGACGATGCCGGCCGGAACGAATGCGAACATCGTCTCGCCCTTGTTCACCGCGTTGAGTTCGGGAACAGGGATCGAGGGCAGGCCGGGCAGAGTGGCGATCGGCGGCACGGTCAGCCGGGGCCACGGTCCGCCGGCACCACCGGCGACGCCCGGCACGATTCCGAGTGGCGCGCCCGGTGTGGCGGCGCAGTTGATCGCAGCGGTCGGGTAGAAGAACGGCGTGATGCCGAAGTCGGTGAGAGCCTTGTTGGCCGCGTCGAGGGCCGCGAAGGGGTCTGCGGAGGTGTTCTCGGCGACCGGGGTGCGCGAGTCGGCGATGGCAGTCGCTGCGGCGAGCGAAGCACCGTCCTGCCCCTGCAATGCGGCGATAGCCCGGGCGAGCGGATCGGCGGGAGCCGGGTCCGCTGCCGCAGTGGCAGGAACGGCGAGCAATGCCGCGCAGGAGAGCGCGAGCGCGCCCGCCAGACGGCTGAGGCGACGAGACATGTGTGACTCCTGTGACTTATGTGGCTGATGTTGCGTGTGCGCTGATATCACCACACATCATCTTGGCGTCACAAGCTCAGCTGTAGACCGTTGTGCAATCGAGACGGACTCGCGCACCCTGCGTCAGCCTACGTCGATGCCGAAATCGCGCACGATGCCCTCCAGGCCGGACGCGTAGCCCTGACCGATTGCGCGAAACTTCCATTCGGCACCGCGGCGGTACAACTCGCCGAAGACCATCGCAGTCTCGGTCGACGCGTCCTCGCTCAGATCGAAGCGCGCGAGTTCGCGGCCGTCGGACTTGTCGACCACACGAATGAAGGCGTTGACGACCTGACCGAAGTTTTGCCCCAGCGCGTCCGCGTTGTGAATCGACACCGGGAATGCAATGGAATCCACCTCGGGTGTCAGCGCTGCAAGGTCCACATCGATGCTCTCGTCGTCGCCTTCGCCCTCGCCGGTGCGGTTGTCTCCGGTGTGCTCGATCGCGCCGTCGGGGGAGCGCAGGTTGTTGTAGAAGACGAAGTAGTTGTCGTTGAGCGCCTTCTTGTCGGTACCGAGGCCGATCGCGCTCGCGTCGAGGTCGAAGTCCCCGCCGGTGGTGGAGCGAACGTCCCAGCCCAGACCGACGGTGACCGCGGTCAAGTTCGGTGCTTCCTTCGTCAGCGAGACATTTCCGCCCTTGGCGAGTGTTACGCCCATGTCCAACCACTCCTTCACGCTGTCGTTCGTGCTTCGTCCTCCCCACCCTATTCATGACTGCGGGCGCGGTGCTCGAGTTGCATGTGTGAACGACGAGCCACGCGGGTGGGGTGTGAGCAGTGGGGCTGGCGGTGCACATGTGTTTGTGATGGGATACGACAAAACATCGGAAAATAGCAGTGACGGCGCGTTTCGTGACGTAGGCGCGCCGTTGCAATCGAACGGCATGGGAGATTTTGTGCAGGTTTCGCGACGTGAACTGTTCAAGTACGCCGCGGCCGGCTCCGCAGCCGCCGTCGGTCTGGCCGCGTGGGGTTCGGCCACCGCTCATGCAGACGCGGGGCTGGGAACGCTCGTCGACTACGCGGGAGGGGTGCCGTCGGCGTCGGCCATCAAGAGCGCAGGCCATCTGGGAGCTGTCCGCTACGTCTCGGATCGGCGTCCCGACGCGACCTGGATGGTCGGCAAGCCGATGACCGCGTCGGAGGCGCAGTCCCTCACCGAGGCCGGCCTGGAGGTGGTCTCCAACTACCAGTTCGGTAAGGGTGCCACCGCGGATTGGCGAGGCGGGTACGTTGCGGGCGTCAAGCATGCGAAACGTGGACTCGAGCTCCATCTGGCGGCCGGTGGCCCGTCCGATCGGCCGATCTACGCATCGATCGACGACAACCCGACAGCCGTCGAGTTCGCCACCCTCATCGCGCCGTACATCCTGGGCTGGCAGTCGGTGATCGGAGCGGAGAACACCGGTATCTACGCGAATTCTCCGACCATCGAATTGGCGTCCGTCGCAGGACTGGGCCAGTGGTATTGGCAGCACAATTGGGGGACCCCGAAGGGGTTCGTACATCCCGAAGCGCACATTCACCAGATTCGTATCGACAAGGACACGGTGGGTGGAGTGAAAGTGGATATCAACAATGTCATGAAGTCCGATTACGGCCAGTGGTCGAAATCCGGTGCCGACATCGTCTGAATACCATCCGTGTAATTCGGTGGTCTTTTCTCCGGCCGATAAGCACGAAAACAATTCGCCCCCGGCTTCGAGGAAGCCGGGGGCGAATTGCTGTGGTCTCGTGAGCTACGGAACGTAGACCGTGCCGATCGTCGGCAGGAAGTTGCAGCTGCGCGGCGGCGCGGCGGCGTCTTCCTTGGACTGAGTGGTGATCGATCCGGACACCACGGACAGCACGCGACCGGGGCCGGTGTCGGCGATGGCCGACAACGTCGCGGGGCCGTCGGCGTTGATCTTGGCTGCGCCGGTCAGGTCCTGGGTTCCCGATCGGCGGTTGTCGATGTTGAGCCACGTCACGGTGAGCGGAGCGGACTGCTGCGCGGCGAGAGGCGCGGTGCCGAGGGCGGTGAAGACGAAACCGGCCTGGCCTGCAGCCGGTCCGGGGGGCGGCAACGTGGCCGGTCCGGGAACGGCCAAGGCGGTTCCGACGGAATCTGCGGTGTCGGAGATGCAGCCCTTGCCCAGGGTCGGGTACAGGAACTGTGCGATGACGGGGCCGTCGGCGGGCAGCTCGGGCCCACCGCCGCCGGATCCGTCCAGGAAGGTGATGACCGATTCCAGCAGCGACTTGACCTGGTCCGGAAGCTGCGCGGTTTCGAGAAGGGCGCGAGCCTGGCCGAGGAGATCTGCTGCGGGAGCGGCACCCACATCGGCCGGCCCTGCAGCTGCACCGACGATGGCAGGCGCGAAGGACGCGAGTGCCTCGATGTCGGAGAGGTTGGGCAGGGGTTCACCGGGAGCGGGCAGGAACTGGGCGATCAGCGCTGCGGGATCGGCCGGAGCAGCCGGCAGATCTGCCGGAGCCATGGGCACCAGAGGCTGAGCGGATGCGCTGGTCGGCACAACGAGTGCGGCGGCTGCGGCCACAGCCAGAGCTGTGACGACGCGACGCGTTCCGCGAGTACGAAGCACGGTGATATTCCCCATTCTGATCATGACGCAGGTCCACGGCGACAGCCGGTGCCCGAGGGGTCACTCTATGTAGAGCGATCCCGGATGTACAGCCGTAGTAGGTCCAGTCCTCCCCGGCTGAACTCTATCGAGGATTCTATGGGCCACGCGCTGCGAATTCTCCGCAGAATCGAACAATAGCGTGTTGCACGAGTGACCAGTGTGAAAGGTGATGTAAATGTTACGAGGGGATCGGCACGGTTAGGGTGGGTATCGATCGCCCTATAAGCTCGGCTGTCGATAAACGGCATCGATACCGAACGGAACCACACGCACCGTGAACCGACTTGTTCGGCTGGCCCCCGTTCTGCTGGCAGTTTCGGTGATCAGCCGATTCGTGTGGGCGTTCGTCACCCCCAACGGTATGAACCTCGTCGACCTGCACGTGTACGTCGAAGGCTCCGCTGCACTGCTCGGCGACAACCTGTACGACTACACGTACTCGGTGCAGACCCCGGACTTCCCACTGCCGTTCACGTACCCACCGTTCGCCGCCCTCGTGTTCTTCCCGCTGCACTATCTGCCGTTCACGGTGGTCGGCATCGTCTGGCAGGCCGCGACGATGATCGCGCTGTTCGCAGTGGTCCGGCTGGCCCTGTCGATGGTTCTCGGCGACGACCGGGCCGCCGAGAACCGCTGGGTGAGAATCGCCATGTTGTGGACCGCGCTGGGGCTGTGGTCCGAGCCCGTGCGCACCACCCTCGACTACGGCCAGGTCAATGTGTTCCTGGTACTGCTGGCGCTACTCGCGGTACGCAGCTCGCGCTGGTGGGTGGCGGGCGGACTCGTGGGGTTCGCCGCGGGCATCAAGCTGACCCCGGCCATCACGGGCCTGTACTTCCTCGCCACTCGGCGGTGGAAAGCTGCAGCATTCTCGGCGGTGGCATTCGCGCTCAGTGTCGCGGTCAGCTACGCGGTGCTGGGGCGTCAGGCGGCCACGTACTTCACCACGTTGCTCGGCGATGCCGACCGCATCGGACCCGTCGGCTCGGTCTGGAATCAGTCTCTGCGTGGAGCTCTGAGCCGGATCGTGGGCGAGGACGTCGGCCAGGGACCGCTGTGGATCGCCGCCGCAGTGATCGCCGTGGGCCTCGCTGTGCTGGCATGGCGAGCACTCGATCGCCGCGACCACCTGGGAACCCTGGTCATCGTCCAACTCCTGGGCCTGTTGGTGTCGCCGATTTCGTGGTCGCACCACTGGATCTGGGTGATTCCGATGGTGATCTGGCTGCTGCACGGGCCGTTGCGCGATATCGCCGGAGCCAAGATCGTTGCCGGCTACTGGCTGGTGACGGTCACGGTGGGGGTGCCCTGGTTGCTGAGCTTCTTCCAGGAATCGATCTGGACCATTCCCCGTCCCGGCCTCGAGGCCTGGGCCGGTGCCGTCGACGTGATCGGATCTGCTCTGTTCCTCGGCTGGGTCGCCTATGCGGGACGCGTCAATTCGCGATCAGTGCATCGATCCGACGCGCCAGATCCACGTCCTTCTGCGTGAGACCGCCGGCGCTGTGCGTGGACAGCGTGAACGTCAGCGTTCGCCATCGGATGTCGATGTCGGGGTGATGGTCCGCCTCCTCCGCGGCGTCGGCCACGCGGTTCACCACCTCGATCGCGGCGGGAAACGACGTCAGCTCGACGGTGCGGGTCAGAGTTTTCTCCGTCACAGTCCAGTGGGTGAGCTGTGCGTCCTCGATGTCGCGGTCGGTCAGCAATTCGGTCATAGAAAGATGGTGGCATGTCCGGTACCCCTACCGCTGTGGTTGTCGCGGCCGCGTTGATCGACGACGGTCGTCTGCTGCTCGCGCAACGAACTCGACCGCCGGAGTTGGCCGGTCGGTGGGAGCTACCCGGCGGCAAGGTCGAGCCGGGGGAGTCGGAGGACGCCGCACTGGCGCGCGAACTGCGCGAGGAACTGGGGGTCGAGTGTTCGATCGGTGCCGCGCTCAGTGGAGACGTCGAGCTTTCCGGTGGCATGGTGTTGCGGGCCTACCGAGCCTCGATCGTCTCGGGAACCCCTGCGCCGCTGGAGCATTCGGCTCTACGGTGGGTCGATGCCGCGACGCTGCCGACGGTGGATCTGGTCGATGCGGACCGACTCTGGCTGCCGGACCTACAGGAAATTCTGCTCACTTCGCCCGAGCGGTCTTCAGACCTTTCTTGAGGTCTTTCTTGGTCGCGCCCGCGGATTCCAACTTCTTCATTCGCATGATCACGACGGGGCATTTGATGCAACGAACTTTCTTGCGGCAGCATTTTTTCTTGGGCTTCATCCCCGAGACATCTGCGGCCTTTATCTTGCCCATGGGCACCAAGACTAATGGGTGGCGCAGGTCACAGACCTGAGGGTGGCGCGGGGCACTGCCGGACTACGGGTAAACTCGACCAGTCGCGAGAACCTCGCGGTGCAGCGCGCTTCTCTAGCGACATAAGCCCGCTAGCGAACAAGAGCCCGCATTCGACTCCAGGAGAATTTTTCGCGTGAGCGCCCCAAGCAGTGCAGACAACATCGACAGCACCACTACTTTTCGCAACGTCGCCATCGTTGCACACGTCGACCATGGCAAGACCACCCTGGTCGACGCCATGCTTCGGCAGTCCGGCGCGTTCGAGGAACGTGCCGAAGCGATCGACCGCGTCATGGACTCGGGTGACCTCGAAAAAGAAAAAGGCATCACGATCCTGGCCAAGAACACGGCCGTTCACAAGCGCAATGCCGACGGCACCATCACCGTCATCAACGTGATCGACACCCCCGGCCACGCCGACTTCGGTGGAGAGGTCGAGCGCGGCCTGTCCATGGTCGACGGCGTCGTGCTCCTCGTCGACGCTTCCGAGGGCCCGTTGCCGCAGACCCGTTTCGTGCTGCGCAAGGCGCTCGCCGCGTCGTTGCCGGTGATCCTGGTCGTCAACAAGACCGACCGTCCCGACGCGCGTATCGAAGAGGTCGTCTCGGAGAGCCACGATCTGCTGCTCGACCTCGCGTCCGATCTCGACGACGAAGCGTCCGAGGCAGCCGAGCTCGCCCTCGACCTCCCCGTTCTCTACGCCTCTGGCCGTGAGGGCAAGGCCTCGAAGGTCCAGCCCCAGAACGGACACGCTCCCGACGCCGAGAACCTCGACGAGCTGTTCGAGGTTCTGCTCAGCTACGTCCCCGCGCCCAAGGGTAACGTCGACGCGCCGCTGCAGGCACACGTCACCAACCTCGACGCGTCGGCCTTCCTCGGCCGCCTCGCCCTGGTTCGTATCCACAACGGCCAGCTCTCCAAGGGCCAGACCGTCAGCTGGATGCGTGAGGTCGACGGCGAGCCCGTCGTCCAGAAGGCCAAGATCACCGAGCTGCTCAATACCATCGGCGTCGAGCGCGTTCCCGGCGAGAAGGGTGTCGCAGGAGACATCGTCGCCGTCGCGGGCTTCCCGGACATCATGATCGGCGACACCCTCGCCGATCTGGAGAACCCGGTCGCTCTGCCTCGCATCACCGTCGACCAGCCGGCCATCTCGGTCACCATCGGTACCAACACGAGCCCGCTCGTCGGACGCGTCAGCGGCCACAAGCTCACCTCGCGCATGGTCAAGAGCCGCCTCGACCAGGAGCTCATCGGTAACGTCTCGCTCAAGGTCCTCGACATCGGTCGCCCCGATGCCTGGGAGGTCCAGGGTCGTGGAGAGCTCGCGCTCGCCATCCTCGTCGAGCAGATGCGTCGTGAAGGCTTCGAGCTCACCGTCGGCAAGCCCCAGGTGGTCACCCAGCAGGTCGACGGCAAGCTGCACGAGCCCTTCGAGGAGCTGATGGTCGACACACCGGAGGAATACCTCGGTGCAGTGACGCAGTTGCTCGCCGCACGCAAGGGCAAGATGGTCCAGATGACGAACCACGGCGCAGGCTGGGTTCGCATGGAATTC
This sequence comes from Rhodococcus sp. 06-1460-1B, assembly GCF_002258475.1. Lineage (NCBI taxonomy): Bacteria > Bacillati > Actinomycetota > Actinomycetes > Mycobacteriales > Nocardiaceae > Rhodococcus > Rhodococcus sp. 06-1460-1B. The sequence continues at coordinate 36,136 of NZ_NOYS01000039.1, read as the reverse complement.
ATCGTTCCCTCGCGTGGCCTGATCGGTTTCCGCACCGAGTTCCTCACGGACACTCGCGGCACCGGCATCGCCAACGCTGTCTTCCACGGTTACGCGCCGTGGGCCGGCGAGATCCGCGCCCGCCACACCGGCTCGCTCGTCTCGGACCGTCACGGCACCGTGACCCCGTTCGCGATGATCCAGCTGGCCGACCGCGGCACGTTCTTCGTCGAGCCGGGCGCAGACACGTACGAGGGCATGGTCGTGGGCATCAACCCGCGTCAGGAAGACCTCGACATCAACGTCACTCGCGAGAAGAAGCTGACCAACATGCGTCAGTCCTCCGCCGACGTCATGGAGACCCTGGCCAAGCCGAAGAAGCTGGACCTGGAAATGGCCATGGAGTTCTGTGCAGGCGACGAGTGCGTCGAGGTGACCCCCGAGGTCGTCCGCGTCCGCAAGGTGCACCTCGATTCCAACGAGCGCGCCCGTGAGCGTTCGCGCAGCAAGACGCGCGACAAGGCTGCTCTGTAAGACAGATCCTGTACGGCAGAAGCGACGTGTCACCATCGTGGGACGTCGCTTCTGCCGTACCTGTAGCCGATCACGAAGGAGATCCTCGTTGCGTAACGTACTGATGCCGGTGGTTCTGGCCTCCGCCACTGCCCTGGTACTCACCGCATGCACCGCGGATCCACCGCCACCGATCGAGAGCGTCGAAACTCCGGTCACCACGACGACCGTGCCGTCGAAGACCGGCGATCCCGTTGTCGTGGCGATCGACGACGTGGGCATCGGGTTCAACCCACACCTGCTGGCCGACCAGTCGCCCGCCACCGCCGCGGTCAGTTCGCTCGTGCTGCCCAGCCCGTTCCGTCCCACCCTGAACCCCGACACCGGCGTGACCACGTGGGAGCCGGACCTGTCGCTGTTGATCTCCGCCGAAGTGACGTCTCAGTCTCCGTTCACCATCCGGTACCAGCTACGCAACGAGGCCCAGTGGTCCGACAGCGCACCGATTGCGGCCGAGGACTTCCGGTACCTCTGGCAGCAGATGATCACGCAGCCGGGCGTCGTCGATCCGGCCGGCTACGCACTGATCAGCGATGTTGCCTCTTCGGGCGGCGGCAAGACCGTCGACGTCACCCTCGAGTCGCCGTATCCGGCGTGGCAGCGATTGTTCGCCGACCTCGTGCCCTCGCACCTGCTCAAGGATTCGCCCGGCGGCTTCGAGGGTGGTCTCACCGACAACGTGCCGGTCTCCGGTTCGCGGTTCAACATCAAGACCGTCGACCAGGGCCGGGACGAGATTTTGCTGGAACGCAACGATCGCTTCTGGGACCAACCCGCCTCGCCCGACCAGATCCTCATTCGGCGCGGTGGCACCCCCGCACAGTTGGCCGATTCGTTGCGGTCGAGTGATGCGCAGATCGCACAGGTTCGGGGTGGGTCTGCGACGCGCGCTCAACTGTCGGCAATTCCCGGGGTCCGCACCGACACGATCCATCAATCGCGAGTGTTGTCGATGACGGTGAACGGCCGGGCACCGAACATGTCGGAGTCGCTTGTGCGGCAGGGGATCATGGGTCTGCTGGACCCGAACCTGCTGGCGACGGTCGGGGCCGGCGGAGGGGCGACGGATCGCCGAGCCGCGGCCCAGTTGTCGTCGCCGTCGGACCCCGGTTACACCGCGACCGCACCCGCCCCGATCGGCAGAACCGCGGCCCTCGACCTGCTTCGCCGCGCCGGCTTCGTTCCGACACCCGACGCGATCGTGACCTCGACGCCGAGCGCGGGCGCATCCACGACCTCTGCTGCGCCGCCGACCACCAGCGCGCCGACCACGAGCGCGCCGGCTCCCGGAGTACCCCGACTTGCAGACGCCGGCGGTACCGCGCTGCGATTCGTCATCGGTGCCGTCGAGAACGACGACATCGCACTGGCCGTGGCCGGGACCGCCGCGGACGAGCTCGTCAGTGCGGGTATCGACGCGACCGTCACTCCGCTGCCCGCGGACGAGTTGTACTCGACGGCGCTGACCGACGGCGGCGTCGACGCCGTGGTCGGGTGGACCAGTGCGGGCGTGGACCCGGCAACGGCCCTGGCCTCGCGCTTCGGCTGTGTTGTGGAGCCGGCTCCGGGGAGCAGCGGCAGCGTGGAGGCCCCGCGCAATCTGTCCGGTCTGTGTGTTCCGGAATTACAGCCGACGATCGACCGCGCCCTGATAACCGGCGTCGATGCGACGATCGTTGCCGAGGAGATCGAGCCCAAGCTGTGGTCTCTGGCGTCGACGCTGCCGATCATGCAGGACCAGTCCGTGGTGGCTGCGGTGCCGGGTATCACCGGCGTCTCGTTGACCGGGCCGGTGGAGGTCGGCATCTTCGCCGATGCCGCGAAGTGGATCCGGACGGTCCGGTGAACACCGTGCGCTTGCCTCGGGTGATCATCTTCGACGTGAATGAGACCCTGTCCGACATGGCTCCCATGGCGGCGCGATTCGCCGACGTCGGAGCGCCCGAGCACCTGTTCCCGACGTGGTTCGCAGGAGTGCTGCGGGACGGGTTCGCGCTCGCGGTCGTAGGTACCGCTCGGCCGTTCGCCGAGGTCGGTGCCGGTGTGCTCGAGGCGTTGCTGTCCGATGCTGCGATCGATCGCCGGTTGGACGATGCTGTGGACCACATCATGGCCGGTTTCGCCGAGCTCGAGGTACATCCCGATGTGGTAAACGGAGTGAATGCTCTTGCAGCGCTTGGCATTCGGATGATCACCCTCAGTAACGGGTCCGCGTCGCTCGCGCAGTCTCTGCTCGAACGAGCCGGCGTGCGGAGTGCTTTCGAGTTGCTGCTCTCGGTCGAGGACGCCGGACGGTGGAAGCCGCACGCCGATGCCTACCGCTACGCGTTGGAGCAGTGCGGTGTCGAACCCGGCGACGCGATGCTGGTGGCCGTGCACCCCTGGGATATCGACGGTGCGCACCGGGCAGGCCTGTCGACGGCGTGGCTCGATCGCGAGAACCGTCCCTATCCCGACCATTTCGTGCCTGCCGATGTGACAGCGCAGTCGTTACCGTATGTGGCGCGAATGCTCGGCGAGCGATGAACGGCTGCCCGACCCGAAGACCCAGACAAACGATGACACAGCGAGTAGCGAGCGACGAGGCATGGCGGAACAGGTTGTGACAGAGCAGGTTGTGACAGAACAAGCGATGACGCAGCCGCAGCGGTTGCTGCTGGTCCATGCGCACCCGGACGACGAGAGCATTACCACCGGCGGGACCATCGCCCATTACGTGCGCGCGGGCGTCGACGTCACCGTGCTGACGTGCTCGCTCGGTGAAGAGGGTGAGGTGATCGGCGATACGTGGGCCGATCTCGTGGTCGACCGAGCCGATCAGCTCGGTGGCTACCGAATTCTGGAACTGCATCGCGCGCTCGCGGCGTTGGGCTGTAACCCGCCCCGCTTTCTCGGTGGTGCCGGCCGCTGGCGAGATTCCGGAATGGCCGGAACCCCGGCTGCTCTCAAACCGCGCGCATTCGTCAACGCAGACCGGCAGGAGGCTCTCGGGGCGCTCGTGTCGGTCATGCGCGAACTCAGGCCTCAGGTCGTCGTCGGTTACGACCCGGAGGGGGGCTACGGCCACCCCGACCATCAGCAGGTCCACTCCCTGGTGACCGAGGCGGTCGAGGTCTGTGGAACTGACGCCCATCCCGCGGCCGGAGCTCCGTGGGAGGTGGCGAAGTTCTACTGGACCGTCACCGGCCGCGATCAACTGGACGCGGGACTCCGGGCGATCGCCGATATCCCCGAGGGGTGGCGCATGCCCCTCGACGGCGAGTTGCCGAGTGTGGCCGAGGACATGATCACCACCAGCATCGACGTTCGCGGTGTACTCGACGCGAAGACCGACGCGTTGCGTGCGCACGCAACTCAGGTGACGGTTGCGCCCTCGGGTGCCGAGTACGCACTCTCCAACGACATCGTTCAGCCGATCCTGCTCGACGAGCAGTACGTACTCGTGCGGGGCGTGCTCGGCTCCGACGGGGCGGGCAGGGAGAACGACTTGTTCGCGGGCGTACTAGGCTGTGTTCCGAATCACTGATCTCATGACAACAGGGGCGGAACACACATGTACAACTGGGTAGTGCAGGACGCAATCGTCGCGTTCGTCGATTCTCTCAAGCCGCAGTTCGGCGCACAGGCAGATCTGTACCAGTACGTTCTGGGTCAGATCGCCATGGGTGCGAGCAACTTGCTGACCTCGCTGGGCTATCCGCCGGTTTCCTGAGTGCCGGTGCCCGGTTTTTCGAAGGCGATGCCCGGTTTTCGAATGCGGTGCACTGAAACGACCCGGGCCAAGGCAGTATTGGGCGCATGATCTCGAAGGCCGCATCCAATACTGTCGCCCTGGTGTCGTGGGCGACGGTCGCAGTACTGGTGTTCGACGGCTTTCTGTCCGGAATCCTGTCGGTCTTCTTTCTCCCGACCTATGTGGGGTCGGTGCAGTTTCCCATCAGCGCGGTGCTCGGGGGCATCGCGAACGTCGCTCTGGTTCTGGCCGCGCGTAAGGTCGCCGAACGGCCGATCTGGGTGGCGTCGCCGCTGATCGGATGGTTCGTCGCAGTAGTGCTGTGCATGTTCGGCGGCCCCGGCAACGATGTTCTGCTGCTGGCCGACTGGCGCACGATGCTGCTCATCGTGGCCGGTGCCGGGCCTGCCGGTGTGCTGCTGTTCATGTTCAGAATGAAAGCCATCACAGCAAGCGTGCGTGCCGACCCGCATTCCGGAGCACGTCCTCGATCATCGTCGGGGTCAGCAGTCCGGTGAACGTGTTTCGCTGACTGACGTGGTAGCTGGCGAACACGGTGATCGTGCCCAGATCGAGCTGCACGCCGTGACCAAATTTCGGTGCAGGCCTGGGTATTTCCCACCCGTTCGCGGCGAGAATCGGTAGCAGCGACTGCCAACCGAACGCCCCGAGCACGAGAATCGACTTCAGTCGCGGACGCAGCAGGCGCAATTCGTCGTCGAGCCAGTGGCGACACCGATCGCGCTCGGCGGGAGTCGGCTTGTTCTGCGGCGGAGCGCAGTGCACGGGGGCTGCAATACGAACTCCGTTGAGCGTCAGCCCGTCGCCGATGTGCGTCGCGGTCGGTTGGCTGGCGAGCCCGACGGCATGCATGGCTCGGTACAGCACGTCTCCGCTGCGGTCCCCGGTGAACATACGACCGGTGCGATTGCCGCCGTGGGCGGCCGGGGCGAGCCCGACGATCAACATCGACGCATCGGCCGGGCCGAAGCTGGGAACGGCTCGCCCCCAATACGTTTCGTTGGCAAACGCGGCGCGCTTCTCGGCAGCGACCTGTTCGCGCCACTGCACCAGCCGTGGACAGGCACGACACTGTGACACCGCCAAGTCGAGCTGCGCAATGGTCTGCGGGCGCTCCTTCTTCATCGGCTCCTTCTTTATCGGCTGCGTCTTCACGTGCTGCGTCTTCACGTGCTGCGTCGAAGCCAGATGTCTCCGGCACCCGGTGTGACGGCGTCGATCATGGCCCACGCGTTCTCGATGGGTATGTCGACCACCTCGTAGCGTCCGACGCCCGCCGGTGTCGCTGCCACGACGGTGGCCACGCCGGCGCGACGTTGGAAGAACGTCTGCCGCACCGTCCAACCGATGATGCCGCCGGCTTCGAGGCTGTGCCGGGTTCGGTCGAGCGATCCGTGCTGGGTGATCAGCCAGCCGGGCAGGACGGCGTGCCCGAGGCCGCGGTAACGGTGGTGAGCGACTCCGACGGCAGCCACGAACAGCACGGCCACGACGATCCACGCGAGGATCGGGATCGGTGCGCCGAGAGACTGCGCAATTCCAAGTCCGGCCGCGACGACGAGCAGCGGTAGAACGGCCCGGGTGTAGCGGCGTCGCCGCGCGGCAGGTCCGTGCTGCAGAAGCGGGCGGTCGGCATTGCCGTGCATGCCTGCGTCGCCGAGCACCGTGGTCATCATGCGCAGCGCCTCGGCCCGCGGAGCCTGGGGGAGCAGTAGCGACGATTCCTTCTTCTCGGCGCTCACTCCGGTCATGATGGCGTCGAGTCGCGCCCCGCCGACCGACCTCAGTAGTAGTGGTAGCGACAAAGAAGTGCCGCGCAGTCTCTTGCGGTCGAGGGTCGACTGACGGGTGCGGAGCAGCCCGTGGCTGACGTGCAACGTGCGACCCTGGTCGGTGACGGTCAGGTTGCCGTAGGTGATCAGGTATCGAACGCAGGCGAAGATGCTGGACACCACGAGGAGCACGATCAGTGCGAAGACGACGAACAGTGCGATGCCGAACCGTTGCGCCGATTCGACGCTGTTCGAGACCACCGACGTCTCTGCCAACGTCTGTCCGATGCCGTATTGGAACAGCACGCCCACTGCCGCGGCGATGGTGACGATGCCGGTGATGGAGAACGGCGCGAACCGCACCCACGAGAACTGCCAGTGCGCAATCTCGACGCCGGGGTCGGCTGCGGCAACGGGCATTCCGTCGCTCGGCGTTGTTCGGCCCGACACCCGCTGCAGCAGTTCGCCGCGAAGCTCCGGCACCAGTGACGTGTCGAGGGCGTTGAGCTCGAAAGCCTCGCCTTTGCCCGCCTGCTGGCCGGTCCCGATGCGGAGAATGGACAGGCCGAGCACTCGGTGCAGTACGTTCGCTTCCACGTCGACCGACCGAATCCTGTTGCGCGGGATAGACAGTACTTTCTTCTGCAACACCCCGGTGCGCAGTTGTACGTGCACCGGCCCGATCCGGTAGCTGGTGGTGAACCAGCGCGCAATCGCGAACACGACGACGACCGCGAGGATGCCCAGACTCCAGTAGTGATTACCGCTCTGACTGCCGACGAAGAACGAGATCAGCAGTACCGGCAGGATCTTGATGCCCTCGTTCACCGGATGCACCAACAACATTCGCTTGTCCAGGCGCAACCACGGCTGCTCCTCTTCGACTGCCAGCAACTCCGCCTGATCGGTCATGTGGCATCTCCGACGGTGCGGCCGGCGATATCGGTCAGTCGCGTGACGGTCTCGTCCGCAACGGCCTGATCGAGTGCGGTGATCTTCACCGCGCCCGCCGACGATGCCGTCGTCACGGTGACCGTCGCCAACCCGAGCAGGCGATCGAGTGGTCCGCGCTCGGTGTCGACGGTCTGCACCCGCGAGATGGGGGCGATGCGTCGTTCTTGGCTGAGCCAACCGGTGCGGGTGTACACGGCGGTGTCGCTGATCTCCCAGCGGTGCACGCGGTAACGCCACTGCGGCACGATCGCGAGGTGCAGTGCGGTCAGCACGACCGATACGACGAAGACGGTGACATGAAGCCAGGACGTCCGGTTCGAGTCGACGAAAAACCAGACGATCTGAGCGATGAACACCGGTAGCCACAGCAGTCCGGCGCTCAGTGTCCAGAGCAGACGCGCACGGGGAGAAGGCTGCCACTGTGGGTCTGTCATCGTTGTCACGGTACAAACCTAGCGCTGCCCCGTCGTGCGCGTTTTGTGCCCTTGCAGGTACGCAATACGCGCACAAGGGCCGCAGGCCCACCCGCGGGTGGCACGGGCGTACCGGGAAGGCGCATGATCGACGAGTGACTTCTCTACCTGACTCCGCGCCTGCCCCCTCTGCGATGCGACGAGTGTTACGCCGTGCCCGCGATGGAGTGTCTCTCAACGTCGACGAAGCCACGGTCTTGTTGCACGCTCGCGGTGACGACCTGGTGGATCTGATGACGTCGGCGTCCCGAGTACGTGACGCCGGACTCGAATCCGCCGGCCGTCCGAAGACGGTGTCGTATTCACGCAAGGTGTTCGTGCCCATCACGCGGTTGTGCCGCGACAAGTGCCACTACTGCACGTTCGTCACGGTGCCGGGCAAGCTCAACGCTGCCGGGCACGGGATGTTCATGGATCCCGACGAGATCATCGACGTCGCCCGCAAGGGTGCCGAGTTGGGCTGCAAGGAGGCGCTGTTCACGCTCGGCGACAGGCCGGAGGAGCGGTGGCCCGAGGCCAAGGCGTGGCTGGACTCGCGCGGCTACGACTCGACTCTGGACTACGTGCGCGCCATGTCGATCAGGGTGCTGGAGGAGACCGGTCTACTGCCGCATCTCAATCCCGGAGTGATGTCGTGGCAGGAGCTCTCGCGCCTCAAGCCGGTGGCCCCCTCGATGGGCATGATGCTCGAGACCACCTCGCGTCGGCTGTTCGAGGAGAAGGGGCAGGCGCATTACGGCAGTCCCGACAAGGATCCCGAGGTTCGGCTGCGCACACTGACCGACGCGGGCAGGCTCAACATTCCCTTCACGACGGGCATCCTCGTCGGCATCGGTGAGACGTTGCGGGACAGGGCCGAGTCCATCATGGCAATTCGTAAGGTGCACAAGTCTTTCGGCCATGTGCAAGAGATCATCGTGCAGAACTTCCTGGCCAAGTCCGATACCGCGATGCGTTCCGTGCCCGACGCCGGTCTCGAAGAATTCCTGGCGACCATCGCGGTGACGCGCATGGTGGTCGGTCCGTCGATGCGAATTCAGGCCCCGCCGAACCTCGTCGCAGCGGAGGAGACCGCCGCGTTGCTCGGCGCAGGCGTCGACGATTGGGGCGGTGTCTCGCCGCTGACTCCAGACCACGTCAATCCCGAGCGGCCGTGGCCGAACCTCGACACTCTTGCCGAGTTGTCGGCGGCCGCCGGTTACACGCTCGTGGAACGCACTGCCGCGCAGCCGCAGTACGTGTTGGCCGGTGCACCGTGGATCGACCCGCGGATCTCGGCACACGTGCGGGCGGTGGCCGACCCGGAGACCGGGATGGCACGCGAGGGCGTCAACCCGACGGGTCTGCCGTGGCAGGAGCCGGACGAGGAATGGGAGTCCTCGGGACGGGTGGATCTGAACACCGAGATCGACACCGAGGGCCGCAACACCGAGACCCGCTCGGATCTGGCGAATGCGTTCGGCGACTGGGATTCCATTCGTGAGCAGGTGCGCGACCTGGCCGGTCTCGAACGAGTCGACCGCGACCTCGTGTCGGCGTTGACGGCGGCTGAGAAGGACCCGGCCGGTCTGTCCGACGAGCAGTACCTCGCACTGGCGACGGCCGAGGGCCCCGGCATGGACGCCGTCGCCGCGCTCGCCGACGACCTGCGCAAGCAGGTCAACGGAGACACTGTCACCTACGTGGTGAACCGGAACATCAACTTCACCAACATCTGCTATACCGGATGCCGATTCTGCGCGTTCGCGCAGCGCAAGGGCGACGCCGACGCGTTCACGCTGTCCACCGCCGAAGTCGCCGACCGTGCGTGGGAAGCGCACGTCGTCGGGGCCACCGAGGTGTGCATGCAGGGCGGCATCGACCCCGAACTGCCGGTGACGGGATACGCCGATCTGGTCCGTGCGGTCAAGGCGAAAGTGCCGTCGATGCACGTGCACGCGTTCTCGCCGATGGAGATCGTCAACGGGGCCTCCCGCGGCGGCCAGTCGATCCGCGAGTGGCTCACCGAGCTGCGGGCCGCCGGCCTGGACTCGATTCCGGGTACCGCCGCAGAGATTCTCGACGACGAGGTGCGGTGGGTGCTCACCAAGGGCAAGCTGCCCGCAGCCGAGTGGATCGAAGTGATCACCACCGCGCACGAGGTGGGCCTGCGATCGAGCTCGACGATGATGTACGGCCACGTCGACAATCCGTCGCACTGGGTCGGGCATCTGAACGTGCTCAAGAAGATCCAGGACAAGACGGGCGGGTTCACCGAGTTCGTGCCGCTGCCGTTCGTGCACCAGTCGTCGCCGCTGTATCTGGCGGGTGCCTCGCGGCCCGGCCCGACCAATCGGGACAACCGCGCGGTGCATGCTCTGGCCAGGATCATGCTGCACGGCCGTATCGACAACATTCAGACCTCATGGGTGAAATTGGGAATCACGGGTACACAGGCGATGCTGAACGGAGGCGCGAACGATCTGGGCGGGACCCTGATGGAAGAGACGATCTCGCGCATGGCGGGTTCGCAGAACGGTTCGGAGAAGACCGTCGCGGAACTGCACGAGATCGCCGACGGCATCGGACGACCGGTTCGTCAGCGCACCACCACGTACGGCCCGGCACCGGCGGTGTCGGTCGCCGGCCTGATCTGACCTACAGGTCTTTACCCGAAACGGAGTTTGCCCGACATGGACGACCGTCGAGTCGCCGCGGTACTGAGCAGTGCCGTCGCCATCATTCATCCCGTGCTCGACATCCTGGCCACACGTGACCCGATCGGACTGAAAGGACGGACGTTCCGCGAGTCCTCCGCGGACGATTCGACCCTCGACAACGTCATCGACTTCCTGGCCAAGGCGTTCGACACCACGGACTTCCCGGGCACCGCCGGCTGGGAGAAGCTCGACAGTGATGCTCGTTCGCAGTGGTGGGTCAATCGCATCGGAGCTCTCAACACTGTCGCCGTCGCCTTCCCCGGCGTCTTCGGCATCCTGGTCAACCGTCTGCCGATCCAGGATCTGCTCGGGTTCGCCAACCAGGCGATGGTGCTCGTCGCCGTGGCTCGCGAATCCGGAGTGACCGACCGCGAGACGCATGTGGCGCTGCTCGGGTCGGTGCTGTGCAAGCGTGACCTGACATCCTTGGCCGACAGTGCTCCTGCGAAGAAGGAAGAATCGCCGAAATCCGGCCCGTTCGCACTGCTGCGCGGGATGTGGCAGATCGCCAACGTGCTGCGTGACGTGGCAGGCGAGTTGGAGAAGCGCCCGCATCCACGCGGGTTCTATCGGGTGCTCGGAGCCATCCCACTCGTCGGTGGCGTCGCCGGATATCTCGGTGAGCGGGGCGCGCTGTCGCGCGCTGCCAAGCAGGGACGAAAGTGGCTCGCCGCCCACAAGACGGCGTCGGCTTCGGTGGCCCAGCCCGCGAAGCAGCTCCGGCGATAGCAGGCCGGAGCAGGTGAGGTCACCCTGGTCGGATTGTCCCAGGTTCGGACCGCGATACTAGGATGCTGAGGGCGCGAGAGCGCCCACGATCTATACAAGGAGGGGAGAGCAGCAGTGACCTACTCGATTGCAGAACCGTGCGTAGATGTACTGGACAAAGCGTGCATCGAAGAGTGCCCGGTGGATTGCATCTACGAGGGTAACCGAATGCTGTACATCCACCCCGACGAATGCGTCGACTGCGGAGCCTGCGAACCCGTGTGCCCCGTCGAGGCCATCTTCTACGAAGACGACGTGCCCGAGCAGTGGAGTGCATACGTCAGCGCCAACGTCGATTTCTTCGACGATCTCGGATCTCCGGGTGGCGCAGCGAAACTCGGCAAGACCGACTACGACCCGCCGTTCATCAAGGCTCTGCCTCCCATGGGCGAGAACTGACGCCTTGGCACGCAGAGCGGTGGCAGCGACGCTGCCCGACTTTCCGTGGGACTCGCTGACCGCTGCCAAGCAGAAGGCGTCGGCGCACCCGGACGGCATCGTGAATCTGTCCGTCGGGACGCCCGTCGACCCGGTCGCCGAGGTGATTCGGGTCGCGTTGAACTCGGTGGCCGACGAGCCCGGTTACCCGACGACCGTCGGTACCGCCGCGCTGCGGGAGGCCGCGGTGGCGTCGCTCGAACGTCGCTACTCGATCACCGGTATCTCGACCGACGCGGTGCTTCCGGCCATCGGTACCAAGGAAATGATCGCCTGGTTACCGAGTCTGCTGGGTCTGGGTGCCGATGATCTTGTCGTCATCCCCGAATTGGCGTATCCCACATACGAAGTGGGTGCGCTGCTCGCCGGCGCACGAATTCTTCGTGCAGACGGACTGAATCGTCTCGGCCCCGAACGCGCCTCGCTGATCTTCGTCAACTCGCCGTCGAACCCGACCGGCAAGGTGCTCGGAGTCGAGCACCTGCGCAAGGTCGTCGAGTGGGCCCGCGAGCGCGACGCCATCGTCGTCTCCGACGAGTGCTACCTGGGGCTGACCTGGGAAGCCGACGCGGTCTCGGTGCTAGACCCGCGCGTCTGCGACGGCGATCACACCAATCTCCTTGCAGTGCACTCACTCTCGAAGACCTCGAATTTGGCCAGCTACCGCGCCGGTTTCGTCACCGGCGACGCGGCCCTGATCGCCGAGTTGCTCGAGGTCCGCAAGCACGCAGGCATGATGGTGCCGCTCCCCATTCAGGCCGCCATGACCGCAGCTCTGGCCGACGACGAGCACGAGAACATCCAGCGAGAGCGATACCGCGCTCGCCGAACGGTACTGAAGGGGGCCGTCGAAGCAGCCGGCTTCCGCGTCGACCACTCGGAGGCCGGGTTGTACCTGTGGGCCACGCGCGACGAGCCATGCCGCGACACCGTCGACTGGCTCGCCGAACGCGGCATCCTCGCCGCACCGGGAGAGTTCTACGGACCGAACGGTGGCAAACACGTCCGCATCGCACTGACGGCGACGGACGAGCGCATCGAGGCTGCGGCGGCTCGCCTGCGCGGTTAGCCGAGCTTCCTGGTGCGCTGAGTGTTAGTGCGCTGAGTGTTGTAGTGCGCTGAGTGTCCACTATTTTCGTCCGCTGACGGGATCCCGGTTCTCGATGTGAATTGTGGACACTCACCTCAGTTGGCTTCGGCCCCGCTGACGCCGCTGAAGGGTGTGGGCTCGAGGTGCGCTGAGTGTCCACTATTCGGTCCGATCGACGGGATCCCGCTTCTCGATGTGAATTGTGGACACTGAGCTCAGTTGGCCCCTGCTCGGATCGGGTGTTCTCATGTACCCATGACCCTCAGCCTGCTGCTCAGCTTCGCCGGTGTGTGCTTTCTGCTGGCGATTCTGCCCGGGCCGGATTCGTTTCTGGTGCTCCGCTACAGCATCGGCGGCCTCAAGCCAGGTGTCGCTGCAGCGATGGGTGTCGCGATCGGCGGCCTGTTCTGGGCCGTGCTGGTCGCCGTCGGGCTGGCGGCGATCGTCGAGCAATCCGCGACGGCATACCGCGTCGTCAAGGTTCTCGGTGGGTTGTATCTGTTGTATCTGGGCGTAAAGGCTTTTCGAGCCCGCCGGAAGAACAAGGTGGCAGGCGAGCCGTTGGTCCCGGTGGCGGCATCCGCATGGTCGGCGTTCGGTGCCGGAGTTCTCTCGTGCGCGCTCAACCCGAAGGTCGGACTGTTCTACCTAGCGGTGGTGCCGCAGTTCCTCAATGTCGTCACGTTCACCGGTGCCATGACGCTCGGTCTGGTCGAGGTGGTTGTCGCTGCCGTGGTGATGGGAGTGTTCTCCGTTCTCGCCTCACGCGCTGTGACGCTGCTGCGTAAACCGGCCGTGACCGACTGGCTGGACCGCATCAGCGCTGGATTCCTCGTCGCCCTCGGAATCGGAACGGTGGCGTCTTCGGCCTAGTTGCGGTGGACCGTCAGTCGAGGTCCGGCTCGCCGACGTTCCATCCGCCGCGCCTGATGCGCAGGATGTAGACCAATTCGTTGCTGCCGAAGGCTTCGACGGTGGTGAACCGCTTCGGTTCGGCGTTGACCTCGGGGTTGCGCGCGTGCGCCTCCTCGTAGAGCTGAGTCGCTCGGAGATCGGCCAACTCCACTCGCGTCCAGAAATCGTCGGACTGGACCGAGTAGACCAGTCGCGGCGCTCCGTCACTGACGTGCGCGAGGTCGATGTCCTCGTCGTCGGAGTCCTCGTCCTCGAGGTCCAGGTCGAGGTCGTCTTCGGAATCGACGTCCTGTTCGGCGTCGGTTCCGATCAGATAGACACCCGCCTGCAGGTCACCGGCGGCGACCGTCATGTACTCGGCGTAGTCGCCGGTGTCGATTCCGTCCACGTCCATATCTGTACGGTAGCCATGTGCTGCTTCGTTCACTGAACCCACTCGCCGTTGCGCGGGGAGACGATATTCCCGACGCCGTCACCATCGACGGCATCTCGCTCTCTCGTGCCGACATCCTGGGAGCGGCGACTTCCGTAGCCGAGCGCATCGGCCGGGCAGATCGGCTCGCCATCCACGCGACGCCATCGGTGAAAACGGTGCTCGCCGTCGTCGGTGCGTTGATTGCCGGCGTCACCGTTGTTCCCGTCCCACCGGATGCAGGCTCGGCCGAACGTGAGCACATCCTCCGCGATTCGGGTGCGCAGGCGTGGCTCGGCGAAGCGCCGCCGGACACCGCGGGTCTGACGGTTCTGCCGGTGCGTCAGCACGCACGGTCGTGGCACAGCTACCCCGAGCCGCAGCCGTCGTCGATCGCGTTCGTGCTCTACACCTCCGGCACCACCGGCCCGCCGAAAGGTGTGCTGATTTCTCGCAGCGCCATCGCGGCCGGGCTCGACGCGTTGGCGCAGGCCTGGAGCTGGACGTGGAAAGACACTCTGGTGCACGGTCTTCCGCTGTTTCATGTGCACGGACTGATTCTCGGGTTGCTCGGCCCACTGCGAGTCGGAAGCCCGTTGATCCACACCGGCAAACCGACTCCCGAGCTCTATGCGGCAGCGCGGGGTTCTCTGTATTTCGGGGTGCCGACCGTATGGTCGCGCGTCGCCGCGGATGAGACGTCCGCCCGCGCCCTGGCCCACGCCCGACTATTGGTGTCCGGCAGTGCGCCGCTCCCGGTTCCGGTGTTCGAGAAGCTGCGTGAGTTCACCGGTCAGGCTCCCATCGAGCGGTACGGCATGAGCGAAACCCTCATCACCATCAGCACCCGCGCCGACGGTGAACGTCGACCAGGATCGGTAGGACTGCCCGTCGCAGGCGTCGAAACCCGACTGCTGGGCGAGAAGGGCGAAATTCTGCCCCACGACGGCGAATCCATCGGTGCCTTGCAGATCCGCTGCCCCATGCTGTTCGACGGTTATCTGAACAACCCCGAGGCGACGGCGAAGACCTACACCGAGGACGGGTGGTTCGACACCGGAGACGTCGCCCTCATCGAGCCCGACGGGTTCCATCGCATCGTCGGGCGAGCCTCGACCGACCTGATCAAGTCCGGCGGCTATCGCGTCGGCGCGGGGGAGATCGAGACGGTGTTGCTGGGCCACCCGAGCGTGGACGAAGTAGCTGTCGTCGGCCTGCCCGACGACGATCTGGGTCAACGCATCGTGGCGTTCGTCGTCGGTACCGAGGTCGAGGATCGAGTGCTCATCGACCTGGTGGCCACCGAATTGTCGATCCACAAGCGGCCCCGGGAGATTCGCGTCGTCGACTCGCTGCCGCGCAATGCGATGGGCAAGGTGCAGAAGAAGCTCCTCGGCTGACTCCGCGTTGTGAGCGCGGGTCGGGTGCAACGCGCTAGCTTCGAGTCATGAACCTCGACGGCGCACGCATTCTCGTATTCGGTGCCAGTGGCGGACTCGGCGGCCCGATCGTCGAGCAACTCGCCCAGGCCGGCGCGCGGCTGACCATCAGCGGACGCAGCCTCGAGTCCGCGGAGCATCACACGGTGAATGCCGATCTGACGCTGCCGGATTCGGCTCGCTCGGTAGTCGCGGAGGCCGTCGAACACCACGGCGGTCTCGACGGGATCGTGATCGCCGCCGGTGTGGTGGCCTTCGGTTCGGTCGCCGAGGTGGACGACGACACCGTCGACGAGCTGCTGTTGCTCAACTACCTGGCACCGCTGCGCATCATGCGTGAAGCGCTGACCACTCTGGATCAGGGTGGATTCGTGCTCAACATCAGTGCGGTGGTCGCAGACAAGCCGATGCCCAACATGGGTGCCTACTCGGCGAGCAAGGCCGCGGCGAGTGCGCTGCTGAAAAGTGTTCGCACAGAGGCACGGAAGTCGAAGATCCGTATCGTCGACGTGCGGCCTCCGCACACCGAGACGGGGCTGGCGACGCGGCCGATCGCCGGGCAGGCACCGAAACTATCGCAGGGCCTGACGCCGGAGGCAGTGGCCTCACGGATCGTTGCCGCGATCACCGACGACGAAACCGACGTCGGCGCAGACCAGTTCTCTTAGGCTATTGTCGGCACCGTGACCGAGACACATGTGACCGACGCGGGCAGAAGGCTCGTGCGTCGTCGCACCATCGATCTGTGCCTGGTCTGCACTTCTTCCTGTTCGTAACTGTCGATCGAACCCAGCCCCGACGAGTTCCACACGCTCCTCGGGTCGTTCCGGCAACCTCTTTCTACGAACAGGATCACTCATGACCACATCTGTCTCCCATCTCGGCGGCGTCATCGCTGCCACCGACGACGCAGTACGCGCGGACTCGAAGAACGCTCACGCTGTATTCCGTGCCTCCGCCACCGCGCACGATGCCGTCGCCAGCACCGTCACACTCGGCAAGTTCAGCGTCGAGGTCGACGAGCCGCCGGCCCTCGGCGGAAAGAACACGGCCGCCAATCCCGTGGAGTACTACCTCGCGTCGCTGCTGTCCTGCCAGGTGGTCAGCTACCGCGTCTGGGCCGAGAAGCTCGGTATCGTCGTCGACGACATCAAGGCGAAGGCCGAGGGCGACCTCGACGTACGTGGCTTCTTCGGGTTCGACGACGACGTGCGGCCGGGATTCGGTGAGGTGCGCGTCGTCGTGACGGTCACCGGGCCCGAGACCCGTGAGCGGTACGAGGAATTGCAGCAGGCCGTGGACGATCACTGCCCGGTACTGGATCTCACGCGTAACCCCACGCCGATCCACACCGTCCTCGAAACGGCCTGACGTCATGAGTGAGCGAACATTCGGCCTGCGTACCAGAGCAATTCACGCCGGCGCGCGGCCCGACTCGGCAACCGGTTCGCGTGCGGTGCCGATCTATCAAACGGCGAGCTACGTGTTCGAGGATTCTGCTGACGCAGGGGATCTGTTCGCTCTGCAGAAGTACGGCAACGTCTACAGCCGCATCGGTAACCCGACGGTCGCCGCCTTCGAGGAGCGCATCGCGAGCCTCGAAGGCGGCATCGGGGCGGTCGCGTTCGCCAGCGGGCTCGCGGCCGAGTTCGCGGTGTTCGCCGCGCTGGCCGGCACCGGTGATCACATCGTCGCGGCAGCCGGACTCTACGGCGGAACCGTGACGCAACTCGACGTGACACTGCGGCGCTTCGGCGTCGAGACCACCTTCGTTCCCGGCACGGACCCGGCCGATTATGCGGCGGCGGTAACAGATTCGACCAAGTTGATCTACGCGGAGGTCATCGGAAACCCCTCCGGTGAAATCGCCGATCTCGAGGGTCTCGCCGCGGTCGCGCACGATCATGGGATCCCGCTGGTGGTCGACGCGACTATGGCGACACCGTGGTTG
The DNA here is from genome assembly GCF_002258475.1 of Rhodococcus sp. 06-1460-1B. Classification (NCBI taxonomy): domain Bacteria; kingdom Bacillati; phylum Actinomycetota; class Actinomycetes; order Mycobacteriales; family Nocardiaceae; genus Rhodococcus; species Rhodococcus sp. 06-1460-1B. Next base: position 18,919 of record NZ_NOYS01000039.1, on the reverse strand, counting down.
AGCCGGCCGATCGAGTTCGGAGCCGACATCGTCGTCCACTCGGCAACGAAGTTTCTCGGCGGTCACGGCTCCACGCTCGGCGGCGTCGTGGTGGAGTCCGGTCGATTCGATTGGGGCCGAGGCAAGTTCCCGCAGATGACCGAGCCGGTGGCCTCGTACGGGGGCCTGTCGTGGTGGGGCAACTTCGGGGAGTACGGATTTCTCACCAAACTGCGCAGTGAGCAACTGCGCGACATCGGTGCAGCACTGGCTCCGCACTCTGCCTTCACGCTGATCCAGGGCGTCGAGACGTTGCCGCAGCGCATGGACGCGCACGTGGCCAATGCGCGCGTCGTCGCCGAGTGGCTCGAGGCTGACCCACGCATCGAGTACGTGAGATGGGCTGGATTGCAGAGTCATTCGCACTACGATCGCGCCGCGAAATATCTGCCCTCGGGTCCGGGTGCGGTGTTCGCATTCGGCATCGAAGGTGGTCGGGATGCCGGCCGAACGTTCGTCGAGAGCGTCCAGGTGGCCAGTCACGTCGCGAACATCGGCGACGTACGTACCCTGGTCATCCATCCGGCCAGCACCACCCACCGACAGCTCAGCGATGATCAACTGGCCGGCGCGGGGGTGGGGCCCGAACTCATTCGGATCAGTGTCGGCCTGGAAGACGGCGAGGACCTGCTGTGGGATCTCGATCAGGCCTTGACGCTGGCAACCGGGAAGGCGCGGTCATGAGCGAACGAACCTGGCAGGGACCCTCCGCTCAGGACCGTCAGCGGATCTTGCGTGAGACGAAAACCGTCGCGATCGTCGGTGCGTCCAAGAACCCTTCGCGAGCAAGCTATTTCGTCAATCGGTATCTGTCCTCGACAAGCAACTACGAAATATTTCTCGTCAATCCGACGGTCTCGGACATCGAAGGAACGACCGTCTATCCGACTCTCGCGGATCTACCGAAGAGTCCGGACCTGGTCGACGTCTTTCGCAAGTACGACGATCTCCCGGAGGTGTTGGGCGAAACCATTGCTGCGCAGGCGAAGACGATCTGGTTGCAGCTCGGGTTGTGGCACGAGCAGGTGGCCCACGACGCCGAGGCAGCCGGATTGAACGTCGTCATGGACCGGTGCCTCAAGATCGAACACGCCCGCTTCCACGGCGGGCTGCACTTGGCCGGATTCGACACGGGAGTGATCGATTCGCGTCGAATGCGGGGTTAGGGGTCAGGCCTTCAGTAGGCGACCGCTGATTATCGCGGCCAACGATCGTGGCGCGAGACGCACACTGCCGGCGCTGATCTTGTTGGAAAGGCCGGACACGACGCTGGCAGGGGTACGGCGAGAATCCAAGGCGCGCATAGCCGTCGAGACCACCTGCTCGGAGGTCTGGAAGTTGCCCACTGCGGCATCCTCGGATCCGACGACGTCGAAGAACTCGGTGCGCGTCGGGCCGGGGGAGAGAGCGAGGATCTTCAGCGGTGACGTGCGGTACTCGTAGGCGAGCGCCTCGGTGAAGTTCAGTACGAACGCCTTCGTCGCCCCGTATACCGCCATGTTCGGAGTGGGCTGGTACGCAGCGGTACTCGCGATGTTGATCAACGCGCCGGTCAGATTCGGCAGAAACGCATGTGTCAGATCCACCAGCGCGCTGACGTTCAGTGCGATTTCCGACGCCACCCGCGCCGGATCCTCGTCGCGAAAGCGCCCGTGGGTCCCGAATCCTGCATTGTTGACCAGCGTCGTGGGTATGATCCCTTTGTCGGCCAGGGTCTTTCGTAGTGACTCGCCGATGCCCGGTACGCCCAGGTCCATGGCGACGGCGGTCGCGGTGACGCCATGGTCTGCTTCGATGCGGCGGGCAAGCGTCTCGAGTCGGTCCGCCCGTCGTGCCACGAGGACGACGTTCTCGCCGCGTGCGGCAAAGCGATGTGCGAATTCCTCGCCGAGGCCGGAGCTCGCCCCGGTGATGAGTGCAGTGGATGTCATGCGAGCAAATGTAGGCACTGTCAGCATTGTTGTCAACGCCAACATCGCCTAGGGTGAGTCCATGGCAACGGAGCGCTACCACCACGGTGATCTGCGCGCGGTGCTCCTGGAGGAGGCCGAGCGGAGCATCGCCCGCGACGGTGTAGATGCGCTGTCGCTGCGGCAATTGGCCCGAGACGTGGGTGTCAGTCACGCAGCCCCTGCGCGCCACTTCCGCGACAAGCAAGCACTGCTGGATGCGTTGGCGCTGCACGGCTTTCAGGAAATGAATCGGCGAATGGTCGACGCGGCCACCGGTCCGGGAGAGCTGCTGGCCAAGTTTCGTGGTGTCGCCCGCGCCTACCTGGGTTTTGCCGTCGAACACCCGCAGCTCTTGGACGTCATGTACAGCACCAAGCATCACCCCGAGGCCAGCGAACAACTCAAAGAGGTTGCGCACGAAAGCATGGCGGCGACGGAATCCTTGTTGCGCGCTGCGATGGACGCGGGAGTCATCACCGAAGCATCGCCTGCCGTCCTCGCCCGCGTCGCGTTCGCGAGCGTCCACGGACTCGCCGTGCTCGCCGCCGGCGACCTCCTCGACGGCATGCCTGCCGATGACCTGCTCGACGCCACGGTCGACACCCTGCTCCGCGGATTTACCTGACCGGGTCATTCCGCAGGCTCCACTCCTGTGTCGCTAAGTTGTCGGTATGACCGAATACGACCTGCAACGCTTCGTCGACGCCCAGGATCCCGTCTGGAACGTCGTGGTCAAGGAGTTGAAGGCAGGTCGGAAGCAGACGCACTGGATGTGGTTCGTGTTTCCGCAGTTGGCCGGCCTGGGCCGTAGTGCCACCGCTCAGCACTTCGGCATCGCAGACCTGACCGAGGCCGAGCTGTACCTGTCCCACGAAGTTCTCGGGCCACGCCTGAAGAAAGCCGCGCAGCTCACTCTTGCGGTCGAGGGCAGCACGGTCGACGAGATCTTCGGTTACCCGGACAATCTGAAGCTGCACTCGTCCATGACGCTTTTCGCCGAAGCTACCAAGGGACAGTCCGTTTTCGTCGAAGTGTTGCAGAAGTATTTCTCCGGCGAATTCGATGCCGTAACACTCGACTTGCTCGACGAGCGATACCGCTAGCATCGCATCCATGACCACTCCACTCGCCGGATCCATTGCCTTCGTCCATGCCACCTGGCACCTGGACATCGTCGATCGTGCGCGGGTGGGTTTCTCCGCCGAACTCGAGCAGTTGGGCCATGCCGACACCGCGGTCGACGTCTTCGAGGTGCCCGGAGCATTCGAGATCCCGCTGCACGCGCAGCGGCTCGCCAGAACCGGAAAGTATGCGGCGATCGTCGCTGCAGCGCTCGTCGTGGACGGCGGAATCTACCGACACGACTTCGTCGAAACGGCGGTGATCGACGGGCTGATGCGGGTGCAGCTCGACACCGACGTCCCCGTGTTCTCGGTGGTCCTGACTCCACATCACTTCCACGAACACGCCGATCACAACGCCTTCTTCACCGCGCACCTCGAAACCAAGGGTGCCGAGGCCGCGCGCGCCGTGGTCAAGACACTGGCTTCGCTCCGAACCATCGGCTGACGCTGCCGCAGGCAGATCGGTGGTCGACGTGCGATCCGTGCTCGCGGAGCTCGAACGGCGTGAACCCATTTTCCACCGCCGTGAGTACGGCATCACGCGTGAAGATTTCGATCGTCTGACCGATGTCGATTTCTGGGAGGTCGGTGCGTCCGGTACCCGATACGACCGTGACGAGGTGTGGGCCGTTCTCGGGAAGCGCTATCGACAGGACCCGTCAGGAGACCACGACGTCGACTGGGAAACCAGCGATTTCGAGGTCCGTGAGGTTGCCCCGGACACGTACTTGCTGACGTACACCTTGCTGCAGGTCGACAGACTTACGCGGCGAGCGACGCTCTGGCAGCGACGGGCAGGGGAGTGGACGATTCTGTATCACCAGGGGACCGTTGTGCTCTAGGCATTTCTCTTACCATGGGCCACCGACAGGTTCGGATTATCGAATCCTTATGCACAGCAATAGTTTTCGTTTGCACCATCATTGCGCGTCGAACACCTGTTCGATACACTTATCTCCATGACAACGGAGATCTGGCAACTGAGCGAAAGCGAACTCCTCGCCGACGCCGCTGCGGTCTCCCACAAGATCCAACTGCTCGAAGCACGGCGCATCGCCCTCGTCGCCGACATCGACACCCGCGTGAGCCGAGAGAAGCTCGGCTTCCCCGGACCCGCAGGGTGGCTCACCTCCACCACCCTGCTCACCCCCAGCAAAGCCACCAAGATCGTGGCCCTCGCCCGCGGACTGAAGAACTTCCCCGACATCGCCGACGCCGTCAACACCGGCAGCATGACCGTCGACCACGCCGCCCTGATTCTCACCTTCGCCGAAGCGCCACCGAAGAACCTCCCCCAAGAGGGTCGCGATATCGCCCGCTCCGCGATGATCACCGCCGCCACCGGGCCCGGGGCACGCACCGACAACATCCGCGAAGCGATCACCAAACTCGAAGACACCTACGGCGGCAACAAGCCACCACCGGAAGACACCGACCGCAACGAACTCTTCGCCTCGAAAACCCTCAACGGACGTCTCGTGGCGAAGATGGATTTCGATGCGATCACCGGAGAAAAGCTGCTCACCGCGCTTTCACCGTTGACCGAACCCCGCCCTGCCGCCGACGGCACCCAAGACGAACGCAGTCCCGCACGGCGACGCGCCGACGCCTTCGGACACATCCTCGACCGATACCTCGCCTCCAGTAACCGCCCCACCGAAGGCGGCGAAAAACCCCACGTCAACCTGCACATCCGGTTGCAGGACCTCACCGACCTCCGCGACAGTGCCGAGGACATAACAGACGACGAAACCTCACGCGCAGCAACAGAATCCGACACCGAGACCGACGCAGCAGATCCGGTCGACATCAACACCGGCGACCCCATCGACACCGACGCAGCAACCGAACCGGACCACGAAAACGGCAGCGGCAGTGGCGATTGCGGTGGAGGTGATGCTGCAGCGGATCGCGGCGCGTATCGCGACTTGTTCGGTGACGGCACGTCGGTCGGGTGGCTGCCCTGGATGGGCCCCCTCTCCCGCAACACCTCCCGCCAGTTGGCGTGTGATTGTGTCCTGACCGCCATCGTCATGGACGAGAACGGCAACCCACTCAACCTCGCCCGCACCGCCCGGACCGTCACCGCCAAACAGAAACGCGCCTTGACGGCCCGCGATCACGGCTGCGCGTTCCCGGGCTGCGGCAAACCCGCAGCCTGGACCGAAGGCCACCACATCTGGCACTGGACCGACGGCGGACCCACCGACATGAACAATCTCGTCCTCCTGTGCGGATTCCACCACCGACTCATCCACCACTCCGATTGGGGAGTGTTCATCGGCACCGACAACCACCCGTGGTTCGTCCCACCCGCCACCGTCGACCCCTACCGACAACCGAGACAATCCCACGCCCGAGCAGGCCCCCACATCGCATAGGCCCCTCGAACGCACACCAGCCCCGCACCGAGAACACGGTGCGGGGCTGGAAGACATTGTCCGTCAATTCGATTGGAGTCGATCAGGCTCTCAGTCGTTGGCGTGCAGCGCAGCGTTCAGTTCGACGCCGGTGCCCTTCCAAGGCACGACCTCGACCGCACCCGAGAGCGAGTTACGACGGAACAGGAGGTTGGACTTGCCGCTCAGCGTCGCCGCCTTCACCACGGTTCCATCCGGTCCACTGACCTTCGTTCCGGCGGTGATGTACAGCCCCGCCTCGACGACGCAGTCGTCACCGAGTGAAATGCCGAGTCCGGAGTTGGCACCGAGCAGGCAGCTCTTGCCGACGGAGATGACGTTCTTGCCGCCACCGGACAGCGTGCCCATGATCGACGCACCGCCGCCCACGTCGGAGCCGTCACCCACCACGACGCCCGCGGAGATGCGTCCCTCGACCATCGAGTTACCGAGCGTGCCTGCATTGAAGTTGACGAAGCCCTCGTGCATGACCGTCGTTCCACTGGCCAGATGAGCACCGAGGCGCACACGGTCGGCGTCGGCGATGCGGACGCCGGTGGGAACGACGTAATCGACCAGGCGCGGGAACTTGTCCACGCCGTAGACGGTTACCTGGCCGCGGGCACGTAGCTTCGCACGCACAGTCTCGAAGCCCTCGACCGCTGCGGGTCCGAAGTTGGTCCAGACGACGTTGGTGAGCAGTCCGAACAGCCCGTCGAGATTCTGACCGTGCGGCTCGACCAGGCGATGCGACAGCAGATGCAGTCGTAGGTACGCGTCGTGGGCGTCGATCGGAGCATCGTCCAGAGATGCGATGTTGGTGCGCACTGCGACGACCTCGACGCCGCGCGCCTCGTCCGCACCGACCAGAGCGGCCAGCTCCGCGGGGATGTCGGATCCTTCGAGCCGAGTCGTGCCGGCCTCGAGATCGGACCCGAGCTCCGGGCTCGGAAACCAGGTGTCGAGAACTACGCCCGATGTCGTGATGTTGGCAATACCTACTGCTGTTGCTCCCTGTGCACTCACGGCTCGAAGAATACGCGGTGGTGCGTCGTGCGTGGTTCGGTGACTGGGCGCCGCAGGTTCCCAGGTGATTTCCGGGCATACCGACCGGCGGTAGTCGCCGGTTCGGTCACGACGGCGGTTCGTTATCCGTTCGACTGACGAGCGTGACCACATCGGGATTCGCGGAGACCGGCCCGGGGCCGGTGGGCTGACAGAGTGACGACAATGACCACCCGCAGGATTTCGCTCGGAAGAGGAGCAGTGTCGATGATGGCCGACGGGATGTCGTTCACCGGGTTGGTGGCAACCTTCGCTTCGACCATCATTCTTGGAGTCGCTTTCGGCTTGGTTGTCGCCGAGGCGTGGTAGAAATGCCCATCGGCTGACAGGGGGTCGCCGTAGGCGGGGGATTCCATGAGTTCGAGCAGGTCAATAGCTATGCGTTCGATAATCTCGGTGGTCGCTGCATCACTCCTGGCGGTGACCGGCGTGGTAGCCGGTTCCGGCACCGCAGCCGCCGCACCCAACTGCGCCGGAGTCGGCGGGAAGTCGGCAGAGGTCGCGAAAATTCCGGGGGCTGCGCTGGAGGGCCTTGCCGTCGATGGGTCGGGCCGCGCGTACGCAACGGACATCGTGTCCGGCCGGGTGTACCGCATCGACGCACCTGGACAGCCCGCGTATCCCATTGCGAAGGTTCCCAGCGGCGGCGGCGGAGCTCTGGCGTGGATGCCCGACGGGACGCTCCTGGTCGGCTACGGTGCCGATCCCCGTGTATTCGTCGGAGACGTCGTCAAGGCCGCCGGCATCGTTCGACTCGACATCGTCACCCTTGCCGTCACTCCCTTTGCGAAGGGACTCAGTGCTGCCAATGGACTCGCCGTTGCTGCGGACGGAACCGTATACGCCACCAACGACTTCGGTGCGCTCATCGGCCGCATCAGCCCCGACGGTTCTGTCGATCCGAGCTGGGCGCGCTTGCCGAGCGCCAACGGCGCGGTGCTCGATGCCGCTGGGAAATATCTCTACGTCTCTCGGACGTTCGTGAACGCGGGCGTCAGTCGAATTCCGATTGCAAATCCGTCGGCATCGGAAGACCTGCTCGATCTGAAGGGGCTCGATTCGTTGGCTGCCCCGGACGGTCTCACTCTCGACGCCGCCGCCCGTCCGGTGGTACCGCTCAATGCAGGCGGTTCCGTCGTCCGCATCGATGCTCCGGGGGTCACCTGCGTGATCGGTACCGGTACTCGGTTGACCAGTGTCGTCTCCTACGGTCGCTCCGAGCAGGGCTTTTCGAGCGGAAGATTGTTCGGCGCAGGCTTCGACGGCGTGGTCCGCGAGATTCCGGGGGCCAAAGCCTAGGGTTGTCGCCGTGACGCTCGATTTGCATGCCGACCCGATAGACCTCACCGCAGCGCTGGTGGACATCCCCAGCGTCAGTGAGGACGAGGCGCGTATCGCCGACGAGGTGGAGCAGGCACTTCGCGAGCAGACCACGGGTTTCGAGATAATTCGGAGCGGCAACGCCGTCCTGGCCAGAACCAACCGCGGGCTGGGTTCACGGGTGATGCTTGCCGGTCATCTCGACACCGTGCCGATTGCCGACAACGTCCCGTCGAGGCGCGAGCACGAGAGCGCCGAGGGGGACATCCTGCATGGCTGCGGGACCGTAGACATGAAGTCGGGCGATGCGGTGTTTCTTCACCTCGCCGCAACGATCGACAACCCGGCACACGACCTGACTCTGGTGTTCTACGACTGCGAGGAGATTGCTGCCTCACGCAACGGTCTCGGTCGCATCGAACGTGAGCTACCCGAATGGCTGAACGCCGATGTCGCGATTCTGGGCGAACCGTCCGGAGGGTTCATCGAAGCCGGTTGTCAAGGCACACTGCGTGTTCGGCTGACGGCGTCGGGAACCCGAGCGCACAGTGCCCGATCCTGGTTGGGCGACAACGCCATTCACAAGTTCGGTGCGGTGCTCAATCGGCTGGCGGCCTACCACGCTCGTAGCGTCGATATCGACGGATGCGTATATCGCGAAGGGCTGCAAGCAGTTCGGATCGCCGGAGGGGTGGCGGGCAACGTCGTCCCCGATGCCGCCGAGCTCGACGTCAATTTCCGCTTCGCACCGGACCGCAGTGTCGACGAGGCCGTCGAGCATGTCCGTGAGGTGGTCGACGGACTCGATCTCGGGTTCGAGGTGACCGACTCGTCACCGGGTGCGCTGCCCGGGCTGAACCAGCCTGCTGCCGCTGCCCTCATCGAGGCAGCGGGAGGGCAGTTCCGGGCCAAGTACGGCTGGACCGACGTCTCCCGGTTCTCCGCCCTCGGCATACCCGCGGTCAACTACGGACCGGGCGATCCCAACCTCGCCCACAAGCGCGACGAGCGCGTCCCGGTCGAACAGATCACCCACGTCACACAGGTTCTACGGAGCTACCTCTCCGCCGGATAGCCTGAACGCCATGAACAGCGTCGACGACCCAGGTAGTTACGAACAGATCGGCAGCGAAAAGCCCGCCAAACACAAGGGATCCGTCGTACTTCGCCGCGGTCGAAACACCGAGACGTCCACGTCGGACCAACGATTGCTCGACGAACGCGGATCCGGCAATTGGATCCATTCGGACACCTGGCGCGTGCTGCGCATTCAGAGCGAATTCGTCGAAGGCTTCGGTGCTCTGGCCGAGGTGCCGCGAGCGGTGACGGTGTTCGGTTCGGCGCGCACACCCGTCGACCATCCCGAATACGAGCGGGCGCGTGAACTCGGAGCTGCCCTGGCACGCGAAGGCTTCGCCGTGATCACCGGCGGCGGTCCCGGTGTGATGGAGGGCGCGAACCGCGGCGCGAGCGAGGCCGACGGGTACTCCATCGGACTGGGCATCGAGCTGCCGTTCGAGCAGGGCCTCAACGACTGGGTCGATCTCGGTGTCAATTTTCGATACTTCTTCGTGCGCAAGACCATGTTCGTCAAGTACTCCCAAGCGTTCGTGTGCCTGCCCGGAGGCTTCGGTACTCTCGACGAACTCTTCGAGGCGCTCACACTCGTGCAGACCGCGAAGGTCACACGATTCCCGATCGTGTTGCTGGGCAAGGACTTCTGGTCGGGATTGCTCGACTGGATCAAGACCACTCTCGTGAAAGAAGGCAAGGTGTCCGAGAAGGACCTCGACCTCATCCATTGCACCGACAGCGTCGACGAGGCCGTCCGCATCGTCCGGGAGGCCCAGCAGTGAGCGTGCAGCCGGTCGGCGTTTCGGGGATCAGCGTGTGTGTCTACTGCGCATCGGGACCGGTCGACGCGTCGTTCATCGATCTGGCGCATGAGGTCGGTACCGAGATCGGTCGGCGTGGTTGGCAGCTGGTGTCGGGCGGCGGCAACGTCTCGATGATGGGCGCGGTGGCCGCGGCGACACGCGCAGCCGGAGGCAACACCGTCGGTGTCATCCCGAAAGCGCTCGTGCACCGCGAGGTCGCCGACGTCGATGCCGACGAGTTGATCGTCACCGACACGATGCGTGAGCGGAAGAAGATCATGGAGGACCGAGCCGACGCGTTCATCACGTTGCCCGGCGGCATCGGAACGCTCGAAGAACTCTTCGAGACGTGGACGGCCGGCTATCTGGGCATGCACAGCAAGCCGATGGTGATGCTCGATCCGTTCGGGCACTTCGACGGCCTGATGCAGTGGATCGACGGTCTGAGCTCCACCGGGTTCGTGCAGCAACGAGCCCTCGACGCGCTCGTGCGCACCACTTCTGTCGACGAGGCCCTGGACGTGTGCGGCGCGTTGTGAAAGTTCACCAACCGAGCGCGCCTGACGAAGTGCTGGAAGTTGTTACTCTCTAGTAGGGTTAGTTATCTCACATCGTCTCAAAGGGGAGCTCATGGCTGTCGATGCCCGTCAGAAAATCGGAGTGACCGACCTCGCGGTCGCGTTGCCGAAAATGGTGACGGAGGTGCCGAGCCTGCTCAAGGGGCTGGCGGGCTTCACCCGCAAGCCCGACCACAAGGTCTCCATCGGACTGATTTTCCAGGACGCGGCAGCCAAGAACAGCAGTCGACCGTTCGTCCGTTTCGAGGGTGAGTCGATCTCCTACAAGGACGCGAACGCGCTGGTCAATCAGTACGCCGCAGTGTTCACCGACCGGGGTGTCGTACGCGGCGACGTCGTCGGTGTGCTGAGCAAGAACCGCCCCGAGGCGCTGTTCGCGGCGCTGGCTGCCGTGAAGCTCGGTGCCACCGCAGGCATGCTCAACTACAACCAGCGCGGCGACGTGCTCGAGCACAGCCTCGGAATTCTCGAAGCGAAGGTGCTGGTCCTCGACGAGAACGCGCAGGAAGCGCTGGATTCTCTGGACAACGAGCCCAAGGTCGGGTCGGTGTTGCCGCTGAAGGAGCTCGGCGAGTTGGCCGCGAAGGCGTCGACGGCCAACCCGTCGGTCACCGCGGAGATCCAGGCCAAGGAGAAGGCGTTCTACATCTTCACCTCGGGAACGACGGGCATGCCCAAGGCCAGCCTGATGAGCCACTTCCGTTGGCTCAAGTCGATGTCGGGCCTGGGCAACATGGGCGTGCGACTGCGCGGCGACGACGTCATCTACTGCTGCCTTCCGCTTTATCACAACAACGCGCTGACGGTGACGCTGTCCTCGGTGCTCGCCGGCGGCGCGACGATGGCCATCGGTAAGCAGTTCTCGGTGAGCAACTTCTGGGAAGACATTCGCGTCAACAAGGCCACGGCGTTCACCTACATTGGCGAGCTCTGCCGGTACCTCCTCACGCAGCCGAAGAAGGATTCCGACCGGGACAACTCGGTCAAGCTGATCGTCGGCAACGGACTGCGACCGGAGATCTGGGAGGAGTTCACCGAGCGATTCGGTATCTCCCGCGTCGCGGAGTTCTATGGTGCCAGCGAATGCAACATCGCCTTCATCAACGCACTGAACATGAAGAAGACCGCCGGAATCTGCCCGTTGCCGTATGCCGTGGTGCAGTACGACGAAGAGTCGGGCAAGGCCAAGCGCGGCCACGACGGCAAGCTCCGCAAGGTCGGTAACGGTGAAGTGGGCCTGCTGCTGTCCAAGATCACCGACCGGGCTCCGTTCGACGGGTATTCCGACGACAAGGCCACCGAGAAGAAGATGGTGCGCGACGGATTCAAGGACGGTGACGCGTGGTTCGACACCGGCGACCTCGTTCGCAAGCAGGGCTGGATGCACGTCGCATTCGTCGACCGGCTGGGAGACACTTTCCGCTGGAAGGGCGAGAACGTCGCCACGACCCAGGTCGAGGGTGCACTCGGTAGCCACCCGGCAGTGGACGGTGCCGTCGTCTACGGCGTCGACATCGAGGGTGCAGACGGCAAGGCCGGTATGGCTGCGGTGACCCTGCGCGACGGTGAGTCCTTCGACGGCAAGTCGTTCGCCGAGCACCTCTACGACAAGCTGCCGACGTACGCGGTGCCGCTGTTCGTCCGCATCGTCGACAGCCTCGAGCAGACCTCGACGTTCAAGAGTCAGAAGGTCGCTCTACGCAAGCTGGGGTTCCAGGAAGACGGTGACAGCGAACTCCACGTGCTGCGCGGCAAGTCCGGTGGCTACGAGAAGTTCTACGACGGCTACGTCGACGAGGTTGCCGCAGGCAAGGCCCCCAAGGGATAGGCCGGTTCCCGCCGATCGGGTGCGGTGAATCTGCGTGCCACTATTGATTTCATGAGCACCCTCTGTGGCAAACCGGTCGCCGACGATCGCGCGTTGGTCATGGCGATCGTCAATCGCACCCCCGACTCGTTCTACGACGGGGGTGCGAATTTCTCCGACGATGCAGCGATGGCGTCCGTGCACAGGGCTGTCGCCGAGGGTGCCGACATGGTCGATATCGGCGGCGTCAAAGCAGGCCCCGGTGATCTCGTCGACGCGGCGGAGGAGATCCGCCGCGTCGTGCCGTTCGTCGAGGCCATCCGGGATGCGTATCCGGATCTGTTGATCAGTGTCGACACCTGGCGTAGCGAGGTTGCTCGCCTGGCCTGCGGGGTGGGAGCCGATCTGATCAACGACACCTGGGCCGGAGCCGATCCCGAGTTGGTGCGCGTCGCCGCTGCCGAGGGAGTTGGCATCGTCTGCTCGCACACCGGCGGTGCCGTTCCGCGGACCCGCCCGCACCGGGTTCGGTACACCGACGTCGTGGCCGACGTGATCGCGGAAGTCACCGCAGCTGCCGACAATGCCGTCGCGGAGGGGGTGAAGAAGGATTCGATTCTGATCGATCCGACCCACGATTTCGGGAAAAACACCTATCACGGGCTCGAGTTGTTGCGTCGCGTGGACGTTCTTGTAAACACCGGGTGGCCTGTGCTCATGGCGCTGAGCAACAAGGACTTCGTAGGCGAGACTCTAGGGGTAGAGCTCGCCGACCGGTTGGAGGGAACATTGGCAGCGACAGCATTGGCCGCAGCAGGCGGAGCCCGGATGTTCCGGGTGCACGAGGTTGCGTCGACCAGAAGAGTCGTCGACATGGTGGCAGCGATCCAGGGACGACGAACCCCGGCGCGGACGGTCAGGGGGCTGGCATGACACTGGCCGATCGAACGGACGTGACCCGAATGTGGTCCGAGACCAACAGCTGGGACACCCCCGAATGGACCATCGCCGAGCTCGAGGCCGCGAAGGCGGGACGCACGGTGTCCGTGGTGCTTCCGGCGCTGAACGAGGAACAGACGGTGGCTGCCGTCATCGACACCATCCACCCGTTGCTCGGTGGCCTCGTCGACGAACTGATCGTGCTCGACTCGGGCTCGACCGACGAGACGGCGGTGCGCGCGAGAGCGGCCGGTGCCCGTGTCATCAGTCGCGAGGAGGCAGTACCGGGGCTTGATCCGGTACCGGGCAAGGGCGAGGTGCTGTGGCGATCGGTCGCGGCGTCGACGGGTGACCTCATCGCCTTCGTCGATTCCGATCTGATCAATCCCGATCCGGCCTTCGTCCCGAAATTGCTCGGCCCTCTGCTGATGGGCGACGGCATTCATCTCGTCAAGGGTTACTACCGACGTCCACTTCGCGTCAGTGGCACCGAGGACGCCAACGGCGGTGGACGCGTCACCGAGTTGGTGGCACGGCCCTTGCTCGCGGCGCTGCGCCCGGAGTTGACCGGCGTGATTCAGCCGCTGGGCGGGGAGTACGCGGGCACGCGTGAGTTGTTGTCGGCGGTGCCCTTCGCGCCCGGTTACGGGGTGGAGATCGGCCTGCTTCTCGACACGTACGACCGGCTCGGTCTGCAGGCCATCGGACAGGTGAACCTGGGAGTGCGAAAGCATCGCAATCGGCCGCTGGTCGAACTCGGGGCGATGAGTCGGCAGATCGTCGGAACGATGCTCAACCGGTGCGGCATGGTCGATTCCGGTGCCGGACTGATGCAGTTCCGCGTGGCCGGGGATTCGTTCGAGCCGTTCTCGACCGAAGTGTCGTTGGCCGATCGACCGGCGATGAACTCGCTGATCTGACCGACCACGAGGTGCGTCGAGCCGACGTGTCGGACAGCCGTGACAAGATCGTGGCATGTTGACGCTGTTGATCTACATCATCGTCATTGCAGTCGTCGCTGCGGCGTTGTTCTTCATCGCCGCAGCGGTGTTCGGTCACGGTGAAGAGCTGGGGCCGTTGCCCGAGGGAACCACCGCAACAGTGCTGCCGGCCGAAGGGGTCACCGGTGCCGATGTGCGCGCGTTGAAGTTTCAGCAGACGTTGCGGGGTTACAAGCCCAGCGAAGTCGACTGGGCCCTCGAGCGCCTGGGCGGCGAGATAGACATGCTGCGGTCACGGCTGTCCGCGGCGCAGGAGTCAGGTTCTCGATCCCCGCTCTCGGGGCAGCCCGGCAGCGCGGGCCTCACCGACAGTGCGGGCCTCACGGATAGTTCGGGCGTCACAGGCACGGTCGAGTCGGACGAACGGTGAGCGCAGTCGCGGGGCCGGACGGCAAGCTGCGTTGCCCGTGGGGTGCCACCGACGACGAGCTGTATCGCACCTATCACGACACGGAGTGGGGGCAGCCGCTGCACGGCCGCAATGAGCTCTACGAGCGCCTGTGTCTGGAAGCGTTCCAATCGGGCCTGGCGTGGATCACGATCCTGCGCAAGCGGGAAAGCTTCCGCACTGCCTTCGCCGGGTTCGATCCCGACGCAGTGGCCCGCTTCGACGACGCCGATGTGGAGCGTTTGATGAGCGACGCGTCGATCGTGCGGAATCGGCTCAAGATCGAGGCGGCGGTGAGCAACGCTCGCGCGATCGTCGACCTCGACGACACCGATCTCGACACTCTGCTGTGGTCTTTCGCGCCGGAGCCCAGGTCACAGCGGCTCACGGAGTTCACCGACGTGCCCGCGTCGACACCCGAATCGACGGCGTTGGCCAAAGAGCTCAAACGCCGCGGGCTACGGTTCGTCGGTCCGACTACCGCCTACGCATTGATGCAGGCCACCGGAATGGTCGACGATCACCTGTCGAGGTGTTGGGTGCAGGTCACGAATACCGACTCAGGTTCCCCCCATCGACGGCGATAGGGAAGAATGGCACAGGACACTCCGTCGCCCCGCGACGAATTTATCTTTTAGGCCGAGGCGCCGAGCAGGTGGGCGCAGATCTGGAGGGAGCAGAGGATGGCGGCGATGAAGCCCCGGACCGGGGACGGTCCCCTCGAAGCAACCAAAGAGGGACGAGGAATCGTCATGCGTGTCCCGCTCGAGGGGGGCGGCCGTTTGGTCGTCGAATTGACCCCCGACGAGGCCGCGGCACTCGGTGACGAACTGAAGGGCGTCACCGGCTGATCGCCACGTCGATCGATCATCGCTCAGCCCCGCTCGCCGCACCGGCCAGCGGGGCTTTGTGTTGTCATCGGCGGTGTTGTGATCGGCAGGTCGTTTCCGGGGGAGTGCCCAAGAATCTGTCTCGATACGAAAGAGGTGCTCGATGCTGACCGACGTAGTCGATCTGCTGGTCTGCCCACAGTGCCGCGTCCGTGAGGTCGAGTCGGGCCTGGGTCTCGGTGAGACCGATCGAAGTCTGTGGTGCGATCTTGGTCATTCGTTCGACGTGGCCCGGCAGGGGTACGTCAGCCTGTTGACAGGCGACGGCGGCAAGTTCACCGGTGATTCGGCCGAGATGGTCACAGCCCGTGAGAAGTTCCTCGGTGGCGGTCATTTCGAGCCCATCGCGGCGGCGGTGTCGGCGGCTGTTCCGCCCGAGTCGGACGTGGTCCTCGATGTCGGGGTCGGCACCGGGTATTACCTCGCAGGTGTCCTGGACGCGCGTCCGGCCGCGCTGGGGGTCGGGGTGGACGTGTCCAAGTTCGCGGCACGCCGAGCCGCGCGGTCGCATTCGCGGCTCGGGTGCGTCGTCGCGAACATCTGGAGCGGGCTACCGATTCGGGCGGGTGCCGTGTCTGCGGTGACGTGTGTGTTCTCGCCGCGCAATGCCGGTGAACTGCATCGAGTTCTCGGCGACGACGGCACGTTGGTGGTCGTCACGCCGACGTCGCGGCATCAGCGAGAACTGCGCGGGCCGCTGGGGCTGATCGGCGTCGAAGAGGACAAGACCCGTCGGCTCGGTGAGTCGCTGTCGGGTCTGTTCGAGTCGGTGGCCGAGACCCCGCTCGAGTACTCGATGATGCTCTCGCACAACGACATCGAGGAACTCATCGGTATGGGGCCGTCGATTCGGCACGGTGACCCCGACGCGCGGTCCGTGGCGTTGAAGGATTTGCCCGACACCGTCCCGGTCACCGCGTCGGTAACGGTGTCGACCTACCGAAAGGTGTCTCAGCCCCGACGCGCCAGCGCGTCGTTGTAGACGGCGAGGGTCTGTTTCGCGATCGAGGCCCACGAGAATTCGGCAACGGCCCGCTCGCGGCCGGCCTTGCCCATCGCCGTCGCCAGTGCGGGGTCGAGAGCGACCTCGTTGACGGTGTCGGCGAGGGTTCGCTCGAAGACGTCGGGCTCGTACGAGTTGTAGTGCACCAGCCGTCCGGTGCGGCCGTCGTCGACGACCTCGGGGATGCCGCCGACGTCCGACGCCACGACCGCGGTTTCGCAGGCCATCGCCTCGAGGTTGACGATGCCGAGCGGCTCGTACACCGATGGGCAGACGAATACTGCTGCGGCGGAAAGGATCTGGCGAATCTTGTCGGTGGGGAGCATGTCCTTGACCCAGAAGACCCCGCTGCGTTGCTCGGCCAATAACGCCACTGCGCGTTCGGTTTCTGCGGCGATCTCCGGAGTGTCGGGCGCGCCCGCACACAGGACGAGCTGAATCGACGGATCGAAACGGTGTGCCGCGGCGATGAGGTGACCCACGCCCTTCTGCCGAGTGATGCGGCCGACGAACGCGACGATCGGCTTGTTGGGATCCACCCCGATCTCGTCGAGAGTCGACGTGCCGTGATCTGCGTACCACCGCTCGGTGTCGATCCCGTTGCGCACCACGTGGACTCGACTCGGGTCGAGGCGCGGATAAGCGTCGAGCACGTCCTTGGCCATGCCCTCGCTGACGGCGATGACGGCGTCGGCGTATTCCACCGCGTTCTTCTCCGACCACGACGAGATGCGGTAACCGCCGCCCAGCTGCTCGGCCTTCCACGGCCGCCGGGGCTCGAGCGAGTGCGCGGTGAGGATGTGCGGTACGCCGTACAGCTCGGCGGCGAGGTGACCGGCGAGGCCGGTGTACCAGGTGTGCGAATGCACCACGTCCGCTCCGGCCGCCGCGTTGGCCATTCGCAGTTCCGCCGACAACGTCGTCAGTGCTGCGTTGGCTCCGGCGAGTGCAGGATCGGGATCGTGCACCTGTGCGGTGTCGCGAGGGGCTCCCATGCAGTGGATGTCCACCTCGCACAGCGACTTCAGCTGCGCGGTCAACTCCGTGACATGAACTCCTGCGCCACCGTAGATCTCCGGCGGGTATTCCTTGGTCATCATCGCTACTCGCACGTGAACGAACCTACATTCCCCGGCAGTTGTGCGTGTACTGGTAGCAAGGTTCTCTCGGTGCGGATAGGTTGGGTGGGTGAGGACACAACCGCACGTACTAGGGATTGTGCTTGCCGGCGGAGAGGGTAAGCGCCTTTACCCGATGACCGCGGACCGAGCCAAGCCAGCCGTTCCCTTCGGGGGCGCCTACCGACTCATCGACTTCGTGTTGAGCAATCTCGTGAATGCCGGTTACCTCCGGCTCTGCGTGCTGACTCAGTACAAGTCCCATTCCCTGGACCGCCACATCTCGCAGACGTGGCGACTGTCCGGTTTCGCCGGGGAGTACATCACTCCGGTCCCGGCACAGCAGCGTCTCGGCCCCCGGTGGTACACCGGCAGCGCCGACGCCATCTTCCAGTCGCTGAACCTGGTGTACGACGAGGACCCCGAGTACATCGTGGTCTTCGGTGCCGACCACGTGTACCGAATGGATCCGGAGCAGATGGTGCAGCAGCACATCGACTCCGGCGCGGGTGTCACCGTCGCGGGTATCCGGGTTCCGCGCAGCGAGGCATTCGCGTTCGGCTGCATCGACTCGGACGAGAACGGCAAGATCACCCAGTTCCTGGAGAAGCCGGCGCAGCCGCCCGGTACCCCCGACGACCCGGACGTCACGTATGCGTCGATGGGCAACTACGTGTTCACCACCAAGGTGCTCGTCGATGCCATCAAGGCGGACTCCGAGAACTCCGACTCCGACCACGACATGGGCGGCGACATCATCCCGGCACTCGTCGAAGCAGGCGTGGCCTCGGTCTACGACTTCAACGACAACGTCGTTCCCGGTGCCACCGAACGCGATCGCGGTTACTGGCGAGACGTCGGAACCATCGACGCCTTCTACGACGCCCACATGGACCTGGTGTCGGTGCATCCCATCTTCAATCTCTACAACCGCCGCTGGCCCATCCGCGGATCGGCCGAGAATCTGCCGCCCGCCAAGTTCGTCCAGGGCGGCCTCGCTCAGGAATCCGTCGTCGGTGCCGGCTGCATTCTCAGCGCAGCCACCGTCCGAAACTCGGTACTGAGCTCGAACGTCATGATCGACAGCGGCGCGACCGTCGAAGGCAGCGTCCTGATGCCTGGTGTCCGGATCGGCAAGGGTGCCGTCGTTCGGCACGCGATCCTGGACAAGAACGTCGTCGTCGGTGACGGCGAAATAGTCGGAGTCGATCTCGAACGCGACCGGGAACGCTTCAACGTCAGTGCCGGGGGAGTCGTCTCCGTCGGCAAGGGCGTCTGGATCTGAGTGCCTGCGGCAGTGGTGCGGTTAGGTGCCGCAGAGGGGCTGTTGCATTTTGATGGTGGGGTGTCTCGAGTGTCGAGGCACCCCATTGTCGGTGGTGCGGGACAATGTGTTGGTGGCGAAGGGTTATCGACCGG
>NZ_NOYS01000015.1:0-50431 GCF_002258475.1 Rhodococcus sp. 06-1460-1B | reverse complement strand
TTGTTGTGGTGGTGGCGGTGGTGGTGGAAGTCGCCCGAGCCCACGACCGAACCTGACCCCACCCTCGCCAGGCGGTCCGCCGTCCTCGGCAGGCGGTCCGCCGTCCTCGGCATCAGGCCGACAGAGCCAAAGCGCCAACGGATCTCGCGGCGGATCGGGCGGCGGATCGGGATCGAAGGCAGCCAAGGCGGTGGGGTCCGGAGCTGCGGGCGCAGGACGGTCGGCCGACGACCTCGCCGGTGGCCGAACCTCACAGGGCAGCAGCGGTAACCGACACGCGATACCACGATGAGCACCCCGACATCGGCCACACCGGTTGTGGCGCAACGCAGTTTCCCCTATCCGAGGAGTGAGTAGATGGCGACGAGAACCGAAGCAGGTCTGCTCTACCACGGGTGGACCAAGCCCCGAAACACCGGATTGTTCGGTGCGACATGGGCAGCGACGATCATCGGGTTCGTCCTGGTGATCTCGGTGATGGTGACCATGATGTTCGCCGGTTTCGGCACAGGCGTGGTCGTCGCATCAATCGCGACAGTTGTTGCCGCACCGCTGGTGTGGAGCAGAGATGGCCGATCCGGATACGAAATGACGGTGCTGAGAATGCAGTGGATACGAGCACGACGCAGGAAAGAGAACATCTACCGAGGCGGGTTGTTCTCCGAACTACCCGGAGGCAAAGCGTTCCTCCCGGGCATCATGGCCCCGACCAAACTCTACGAAGGCGAAGACGCCGCCGGGTTCCGGTTCGGGATGATCCACATGCCCGCCAAGCACTGCTACACCGTGGTGCTGCGCGCCTGGCCGCAGGGCGACGAAGCAGTCGATCAGTCCCTGATCAACAACTGGGTCGGCGAATGGGGAGTCGTACTCGCCGCGATGGGCCAGACCTCCGACATCGTGGCCGTCGTCCCGGTCATCGACACCGTCCCCGAAACCGGTAACCGGTTGCTCGCCGAAGTCGACCGCAACACCGCGCCGAATGCACCTGCCCTGGCACAGCATTCGATGTACGACCTCGCCGAGTCGCTGCCCACCGAACAGGTCCAGCTCGAAGCCCGGATCGCAGTGACCTTCCGCGCCACCACCGATGCCCGCAAGAAGGACCCCTCCGAGCAGGCCGTCGAGATCAGCCGTCGACTACCCGGGCTGTGCGCGGCCCTCAAATCGGCGTCGGTGATGGTCCGGCCCATGCCTGCGGCCGACATCGTCGCCTTCGTCCGGCGCTCCACCGATCCCGCTTCACAGGCAGATCTCGAACGCGCGTCGTCGAGCTCGGCCGGACACGGACTTCACTGGGACGACGCCGGACCGGTCTCGCACGAGGAGAAGTTCGACCAGTACGTCCACGACGGTGGCCGGTCGGTGACCTGGGAAATGGATGCCGCTCCCGCCAGCGCCGTCGACGAGGGCGTCCTGCGGCGCATCCTCGCTCCCAATCCCGACGTGCCTCGCAAACGTGTCGCGATCATCTACCGACCCCACACCGCGGCGGATGCGGTCAAGATCGTCGACACCGACTACAAGAACGCACTCATCGCCGAGCAAGGCGGGCGCGGCATCGGATCGGTGACCGCCTCGATCAAGGTCGAATCGACCTCCCGCGCCCGCGAAGAGCAGGCCCGTGGCCACGGACTCGTGCGCTTCGGGGTGCTCATCACCGTCACCGAGCCCCTCACCGGCGACATCCCGGCCATCGAAGCCATCGTCCGCGATCTGTCGGTGCAGTGCCGTCTCAAGATCCGCCGCGCCTACCGCTGGCAGGCCGCCGGGTTCTACGGCTCCCTCGGCATCGGGGCAGTGCTGCCCGAACACGCCACCCTCCCCGGCGCACTCGCCGGATAAGCACCCGAGACGAGAAGAGGACCCGTCCATGGTCAAGATCCTCGACGACACAGCCCGCGCGGCCCTGGTCGTCGCCGCGAACCGTCCCGGCGTCCGCAGCATGTGGGCCAAACACAAGCTCGCCACCGACGACCGCCGCCGCCGCAACCGCGACGCCGCGGACTACTCGTCCTCGGCCGACGGCTTCGCCCGCTCCACCCTGCGCCTGACCGACCGCGGATTCGCCGGTCCAGGGGGCGGGCGCACCAACACCGTCGGCCGACAGATCGAATACCGCGCCACCTCCGTCCAAGCTGCCGGACTGTGGCCGTGGTCGGTCGGTGCCGGAGCCCCACTGATCGGGACCCCGATCGGGCAACACCTGCTCACCCGCGCCGCGGTCTGCTTCGACCTGCTCAACTGGTTCATCGAAGGGCTGATCACCGCACCGGTGGGCTTCGTGCTCGGACTCAACGGTTACGGCAAGTCCTCGTTCGTACGACGCGTGGTCCTGGGCGGTATCGCACAGAACGTCACCACCCTCGTCCTGGCCGACGTCAAGCCCGACTACCGCAAGGAAATCGAAGCCGTCGGAGGCCAGGTGATCGACCTCGGCTACGGATACGGACGCATCAACCCGCTCGCCGGTGGGGTCCTGGGATCGGTGATCCCCACCCTCTCGGCATTCCCCGACCTGCAGCGCCGCATGCTCGCCGAACTCCGCGGCCGCCAGGTCCAGGTCGTCTCGGGACTGATCGAACTCTCCCGCGGCGGCCCCGTGCAGGACTTCGAGGAAACCATCCTCGCGACCTCGCTGAACCTGCTCTACGGCGAGATGGGCTACACCCCCGATCGCCCGCCCCTGCTCGGCGACCTGCTCGCCCTCGTCATCGACGGACACCCCGAACTGATCGCCGACGCCGGCGAAGACACCGTCGAGGAGTACCGGCGCTCGACCAAACGCCTCCGGCAATCACTTCGCGGGCTGATCAAAGGCCGGTTCGGTGAAGTGTTCAACGGACACACCACCACCGAAATCGATATCGACGCCGTCGCCATCTGCATAGATGTCTCGCACATTGCCGAAGGCGACACCAAACTCAAAGCGGCCGTGATGCTCGTGTGCTGGTCCGACGGCTTCGCCGCCATCGAAGCCGCACACGCCCTCGCCGACGCGGGGCTGGGACCGCAGCGCTACTTCCAGGCCATCATGGACGAGCTCTGGCAGGTCCTGGGACTGGGCGACTTCATGGTCGACCGCGTCAACGCCCTCACCCGCTTGAACCGAGCCATCGCCACCGCGCTGTGGATGATCACCCACACCATCACCGACCTCGAATCGCAGTCGACGACCGGATCGGCTAACAAAGCCCTGGGCTTCCTCGAACGCGCCCGCGTCAAAGTCATCGGCCCGATCCCGGAAAAAGAAGTCGAACGCCTGGCCGGCATCGTCAAGTTCACGGCCACCGAATCCGACATGGTCAGCGGATGGTCCGCGCCGCCGCCCATGACCGGAGATCGCCGCAAACACGATGAGCCGATCGAGCCCCCATCCGGACTCGGCAAGTTCTTGATCAAGATCGGCGAGAGCGAATTGAGCCCCGGCATCCCGGTACAGCTGATCTTCTCCGCCGCCGAGATCGACGCCGGCATCCACGACACCAACTCCCGGTTCAGTGAGTTCGCCGACGCGAACCTCGTCCGCGAGGTCATCGAAGCCGACATCGCCGCCCCTGAGCAAGCAGGAGCGCTCGCATGATCGCCGAACGCAAGTACAAGCGCCTCACCCCGGAACTGCGGGCAGCAGCAGTACAGACCGTCGCCAAGGTCGCCACCGAGGTGTCCTCCCGGTGGAGAGCGATCGAGCTCGTCGCCGAAACCCTCGAGGTCCACCCGAACACCCTGCGCAACTGGGTCGTAGCCGCCGGCCGCGACGCCGCCCCCGTCACCACCGAAGAAGCCGAGCGCCGCGCCCGCGAACACAAAGTCCAGCTCGCGGCCGCGACGGAGCTGATCGCCACCCTGACCGCAGGAATGGGCCCGCACACCGGTCGGCGCGCATAGCGACGTGGACGCCAAGAAACTCCTCGTCGCCACCGCCGCGACACTTCTCGGGCTGGTCCTGATCGTGGTGGTCATCCTCGCTCCGGCGTCGACGACCATCGCCTGCGCTCCCCCGTCCGGTGCCGCGGCCGGCGCGATCTCGCCGGCCGGGACGCTGGTCAAGCCCACCGCCAGCGACACCACCACCGACAGCTCCGGTTTCGGCCCCCGGTGGGGCACCGTCCACCAGGGGATCGACCGCGCCGGCCCGGTCGGCACCCCGATCTACGCCTTCACAGACGGACGTGTCGCCGAAGCCGGGGAGGCCGCCGGATTCGGGCACTGGATCATCCTCGACCACGAGATCGACGGCCGGACCTACTCCACCGTCTACGGTCACATGTTCGCCGACGGTGTCCTCGTCTCTGCCGGCCAGCACGTCTCGGCCGGCCAGGAGATCGGAAAGATCGGCAACGACGGCGAATCGACGGGCGCACACCTACATTTCGAGGTGTGGGAGGGCGCGCGGCTCCCCGACGGTGCTGGAACCGCAGTCGACCCCGCGCCGTGGGTCGCCAAGGCCGCCGAGCCCGGCACCGCCGCCCAACCACAGACCTCGAGCTCCCCCGGTGCAGGAACGGGCGGCCTCAATGCCGCACAACTCGCACTGGCGAAACAGACCGTAGCCATCGGCGAGGCAATGGGGGTACCCGAACAGGGCATCGTCGTGGCGCTCGCCACCGAAGGCCAGGAGTCGACCTATCGGATGCTCGCCAGCTCGAACGTCCCGGACTCCACGAACTACCCCCACGACGGCATTGGATCGGATCACCTGTCGGTCAACCAATTTCAGCAACAAGTCACGATCTGGGGCACGACGGAAGAGCTGATGAATCCAGTGACCGCGAACATCAAGTTCTACACCGCCCTGCTCAAGATCCCCGGCTGGCAGTCGATGGCTGTCACCGACGCCGCCCAAGCAGTGCAAGGGTCTGGCCACCCCGGGGCCTACGCCGACGACGAACCACTCGCCCGCCAGCTCTACGCACAGTTCAAAGGTGCCCGCGCCGACCTGACCGCCGACGACCTCGCAGCGATCGCCAACAACGGCACCGGCGCGGTGGCCACCGCCGTCGTCGACGGCGGCACCGCCCCCGGTGCCTGCACCCCTCCTGCCAGCGGAACGAGCGGAGGACCGACCTTCGTCCCCGGCGGCCCATTCGGAGCCAATGTCATTGCCGCAGCGTCGAGATGGATCGGCACACCCTACGCATGGGGAGGCGGAGATTCGAGCGGTCCGACCCGAGGAATCAGCGACGGCGGAGGCGCAGCCGACGCGAACGGCGACACCTCCAAAACCGGGTTCGACTGCTCCGGATTGACCCTCTACGCCGTCTTCCAAGCATCGGGCGGAAAGATCACGCTCCCGCACTACACCGGCGACACCTCCAACCCCGGACAGCTAGGCGATCCACGGGGACAACAGATCCCGTTCGAGGACAAGCAACCCGGAGACCTCATCTACTTCGGCTCCGGAGGCAACACCCACCACGTCGGTATCTACACCGGCACCGAAGGCGGCCAGGACATGCTCCTCAACGCCCCTCAGTCCGGCCAAACCGTCTCGATCATGCCGCTCTCCGGCTGGGCCGGAGAAGACATGTACGTCAGGAGATTCGGATGAACACCACACCACGCACCCACCGACGCGCCGCTTTGGCCCTGCTGGCGGCCCTCACCTTGGTCATCGGTGGCTGCGGCAGCGACGACTCCGGTCAGGACACCGGCGACCATCCTCTCGATTCCGGCGGACCGACGACCTCGCTACCCGCGCCCTCGACCCCGGACCTGCCACAAGCCTTCGCCGGGGTCGACCAGACCGATCCCGAGCAGGTCATGCTCGCCGCCGCGACCACTCTGTTCTCCTACACCCCGGCAGACGAGCCCAACCAGCTCGCCGCAGCGAAGCGGGCGCAGCCGCTGTTCGACGAGCGCTACTACGCCGACAACGCCGCTTCGTTCATCGCCCTCGCCCCGATCACCGGCAACCAGTGGCAGGACTGGGCACAGGCAGGTGCCCGCATCACCGCGGTCGCCGCGATCGGCGGCGACGACCATCCCGCCGATCAGAGCGGCCGAGTCTCACGCGTGGTCACCGTCAACCAAAACGCCACGACCCCCGACGGAAAGACACTGGGAACCAACACCTTCGCGGCCTACTTCACCGCCACCAAACTCGGCGTGTGGCGCATCAACGCGGTGGCTGTGCGATGAGCTTCCTGGTCCTCTACGGCCACGGCACCGCCGCCGGACCTTCTCCCGCCCCCGCCCTGCAGATCGCAGCCGACAGCATGATCGGCTACATCGACGAGCTCGAACGAGACCACACATTCGTTGCCGTACAGGGCCATTCGCACGCCGTGACACCGCTCCAGGTAGCCGATCCACCGGGATCGCGCACCGCCCCCGGTTTCACCGTCACCATCACCGCCATCGTCGAAGTCTCCTGACACACCCGCCCACGAACGAGAAGGACTCCACACATGAGCACTCGCAGCGTCAAAGACCCCGCCACCACCGACGGCTCCCTGGTCCTGCTCGGCTTCGGTGCCGCCGTCGCCGCCCTCGCCGGAGGCGGACTGTGGGCCGGCATTCACCTGGGCACCGACCAACCCGCCCCGGACAATCCCATCGCCATCGCCAAACGCCTCTTCCGCGGCGATCTCGTATGGCAGACCGGCTCGACGATCGTCGTCGTCCTCGCCGCACTGGTGCTGCTCGCGGCGGCGGTCGGAGCGCTGGTGCTGCTCGGTCGCCACCGGAGCAAGAAAACCCGCGTCGACGACAAGGCCCGCCACCTCGGCCGTGGCCGCGACATCGAATCGCTCAGCGAGAAAGGATGCAGACGCAAAGCAGCGGACCTGGCGATCGAGCTGACACCCACACAGGTACCCGGCGTCCAGGTCGGCCGTCACCTGCTCTCCAAGCAGATGCTGCGCGGCAGTTACGAGGATCTGCACTGCGACATCTGGGGGCCGCGGACCGGTAAGTCCTCCTCGCGGGTCATCCCGGCGATTCTCGACGCCCCGGGCGGGGTGATCACCACCTCCAACAAACGCGACGTCGTCGACGCGACGCGGCTCTGGCGCAGCGTGCGTCTTCTCGACCGCGTCACCGGGGAACCGGTCAAGGCCGCGGCGGTGGACTGGAGCACCTACGGCGACAGTAAGGCCGTCCCGGCAAAGGGCATGGTGTCCGTCGAGTCCCTCGAGCGGCGCCCGGTGTGGGTGTTCGACCCGCAGCAGGTCGCCGACGAACAGCCCAGCTGGTGGTGGAACCCGCTGACCTGGGTCACCGACGAAGTCAAGGCCGCCGACCTCGCCGAACACTTCGCCTCCGGCGACGACGGGGTAGAAGCCAAGAAGGACCCGTTCTTCGACCCCGAGGGCCAGGACCTGCTCGCCGGGCTGATCCTCGCCGCCGCGGTGGCGGGGCGCCCGATCACCGACGTCTACACCTGGGCAACGCAGGAAAAGAACAAGGAGCCCGTCGAAATCCTCCGAGGCACCGCCGACGGCCGATACCGCCTGCAAGCGGACGGCCTTGCCGCACAGTACAACCAGACCGAGAAGCAACGATCCGGCGTCTTCACCACCGCCAAGAAGATGATTCGATCGCTCAAGCTCTCCGCAGTGCACCCGTGGATCCGTGCGAGCGGACCCGGCGATAGTCGCCCGCACTTCGACCCGCGGGCGTTCGTCGCCGAGGGCGGCACGATGTACAGCCTCTCCCGCGAAGGAAACGGCTCCGCCGGTCCCCTGGTCACCGCCCTGACCGTGGCCATCATCGACGCCGCCGAACAGCTCGCCACCACCTCCCCCAAAGGCCGTCTCCCCGTCCCCCTCCTCGCACCGCTCGACGAGGTCGCCAACGTCGTGCGCTGGGCGAAACTACCCGGCCTCTACAGCCACTACGGCTCCCGCGGCATCATCATCATGGCCGTCCTCCAGTCCTGGTCCCAAGGCGTAAACGTCTGGGGCACAGAAGGAATGCGCAAACTCTGGTCCGCCGCCAACGTCCGCGTCTACGGCGGCGGCGTCGCGATCGACGACGGCGAATTCCTCCGCAACATGTCCACCGCGATCGGTGATCACTGGGAAATCAGCGGATCGGTCTCCACGAGCGATCACGGCCGCAGCGTCTCACGCTCGCGCACCAAACAACGCACCTTCACCGAAGCCGAACTCGAAGCCCTCCCCCGCGGACGCGCCATCGTCCGATCATCGGGCAACACACCGGTTCTCGTGCGGACCGTGCCGTGGTGGGAAGGACCGAACCAGGCCGCCGTCGTCGCGTCCATCAGAGTCCACGACCCCGAAGCCGATCGCACCCTCGCCGGCGCAGTCACCCTCGTCGGGAACGTCGACCTGACCAAAGAGGGTGCAGCGTGAGCGAGGATTTCAGCTTCGACGGCCTCGACGACACCGCCACCGCCACCGCCACCGAGGCTGCCGCGGGCTCGTTGAGCGAGCCGATGCAGGCCCGGGTCCAGGCGGGCGTCGATCGACGCCTGAGCGCCGAAGTCGACGCGATCGCCGCCGCACAGTTCGAGGAGCTCCTGACCCCCGAGCTGCACCACCAGCTGGCCGAGGCGACACGGGCCCGGATGGAAGCCGAGCTCGACGCCGCGATAGACGCGGCCGGCAACGAGCCCGAACCGCTCAAGTTCGGGTCGGTCGAGGAGTTCGTGCGCGACCACCTCGCCGTCCTCTACCGCCGCGAGGTCGAAGACGTACCGCACCGGTGCTGGTGCCCGCAGTGGTGGCGGCACGCCGAAGCCGTCGCCCGCCTCGAAGCGCTGTGGCGATCGTTCGAGCACCTGCGCAAGGACCCACACACCGGCATGAGCGTGTGGCTGCGCGATCACGCCGACCACCACATGGAAAAGCTCTTCGCCTCCGACGGCCCCTTCCAGAACTGCGACACCCGCACCGGACACTCCGACCGGCTGCATCCGCTGCCCGTGGACCCCGCACCGCCAGCGATGTTCCCCGACCAGCGACAGCGCTGACCCCCATTCGGATCCGGTAACGAGCCGGACCGTCAATTGAAAGGTGACACCACATGTCCGATGACGAACTCGGCTCCGCCAGTAGAGAAGTGGGGATGGTGTTCCGCGTCGGGATGCAGCTCGCATCCCGCTTCGCCGAACAGAGCGCCCGCCGACGTGAACAGCAGTCACGCGAGGCCGAACAGCACAGCAACCAAGCTGCGCGCGAATACAGCGAACGGCTCCGCACCGAACGGATCGCCGCCGAAACCCAGCTCCGCCGGCCTCTCGACCCTCAGTGGTGGGACCGGGCGACACCTCACGACATCACGACCGTCTACGAGCAGGCCAAGGCATGGGAAAGCGAGTCGGAGATCGCCACGCAAGCCGCAGCAACGGTCCGCAGCGAAGTTCATCGTCGATACGGCGTCGACATCACCGATGACCGCGGGGCCCGAGCGTTCATCGACGACAGCCAGCGTAAACATGCCCTCGCCCAGAACTCCGACAGAGCGGCAGGACTCGATCGCGCCCAAGCCGCAGCACTCATCGCGGACGCCGAGCGCCAGGACGCCGAAACGCAGCGGCTCGCACAGGACGGCTACGGATCCGGCCCTGGAATAGAAGACGCAGAGGCCCAGCCGATGAACGAACGTGAGGCCCGGGACCAGAACTCAGAGCACACTGAGCGGTCGCAGGAGACAGACCGACGTGCTGAGGCCGATCACAGCTACGACAGCGCCGCACGCCGCGAGCAGTTCGCTTCAGACATGCGCGCGGCCGGCGTCGACGACGAAGCGATCGCCGCGCGGATCTCCGCAGACATCTGCCAGGGCGCACCCGCCGGTGCCATTACAGTGCCTTCGACGAAATCACCTCGAGCGCGCAAAGGACGGCCCGGCACCGGAAAGCACACCGACCGCGAACGTTCCGGCCGATGACCCTGTCTCACGCCCAACACCTGGCTGTGTCAACCCGATCTGGGACCACGATGACGGCCTGACTGGGACCCACCTGGCACCGGCTAATCACGCCCTTGGTCTCGGTGGTCACTGCCGAGTGGCGAGGGCTATAGGTATCTGCAGACCTGATCGGGGCTACAGGTTTCGGGCTCTGGGAGGGCTGCATCGTCGCGGAGCGCAGCCACGTTGTCGCGAAGTGTTGTGAGGTCGGCGATCTGCGCGTCGATGTCGGCAAGGCGCGCGTCCAGCAGGTCACGTACGTGGCCGCAGGGAGCTTGGCCGTGGTCGCGGATGTCGAGGATCTGCTTGATCTGGGCGAGGGTGAGCCCGGCCGCTTGGCCGCGGTGGACGAAGTCGATCCGGCTGACCGCGTCGGGGGTGTAGTCGCGGTAGCCGGCCGGTGTGCGTTCGGCCGGGGGCAGCAGCCCTTGCTCTTCGTAGAACCGCAGAGTCTTGGTGGTCGTGCCTGCCGCCTCGGCGAGTTCTCCGATCCGCATCCCGGCCTCCATCGTGTCGCAGGTCTCGCTTGACCTTCCCCTTTACTGGAAGGTCCAGTATCGCTGCATCAGGAGCGTTTCCCAACAGTTCTGGGAGGAATCGGGATGCAGACCAGGTACGACCTCGCGATCATCGGATCCGGCGGCGGTGCGTTCGCGGCGGCCATTCGTGCGACCTCTCTGGGCAAGTCGGTGGTGATGGTCGAGCGTGGCACGTTCGGCGGCACGTGTGTGAACACCGGCTGCGTGCCGTCGAAGGCACTGATCGCAGCCGCGGAGGCCCGGCACGTGGCCGCGGACGCGCCGACCCGGTTCCCGGGCATCGCCAGCGTCGCGGGCGCGGTGGACATGCCGGCCCTGATCGGCGGAAAGCAGGATCTCGTCGAGGCCCTGCGGGGTGAGAAGTACGTCGACGTCGCCGACTCCTACGGTTGGCAGGTCCGCCGCGGCAACGCCGCGTTCGCCGGCACTCCGGATTCGCCCCTGCTCGAGGTCGCCGCGGCGGATGGCAGCGTCGAGACCATCGAGGCAGCGCAGTACCTGGTGGCCACCGGGTCCCGTCCCTGGGCCCCGCCGATCCAAGGGTTGGAGGAGGCCGGGTACCTGACCTCGACTACGGCGATGGAGTTGACCGAGGTCCCCGACTCGCTGCTGGTGCTCGGTGGTGGCTACGTGGCCCTGGAGCAGGCGCAGCTGTTCGCCCGGCTCGGGTCGACGGTGACCCTGCTGGTTCGGTCCCGGCTCGCGTCGAAGGAGGAGTCGGAGGTCTCCAAGGCGCTGCAGGAGGTCTTCGCCGATGAGGGCATCCGGGTGGTCCGCCGAGCGGTCCCGACCCGCGTGACCCGCGACGCCGCCACCGGCCAGGTGGTGGTGACCGCGGACGTCTCCGGTGGCGCGCAGGAGTTCCGCGCCGACGAGGTTCTGGTCGCTCTCGGCCGCCGACCGGTGACCGACGGGCTCAACCTCGACGCGGTCGAGGTGAAGACTGGCGAGGTCGGCGAGATCGTGGTCACCGACCAGCTGCAGTCCTCCAACCCGCGGATCTGGGCGGCCGGTGACGTGACCGGGCACCCCGAGTTCGTCTATGTCGCCGCCCACCACGGCACCGTGGTCGCCGAGAACGCCTTCACCGACGCCGAGCGGTCGGTGGACTACATGCGGCTGCCCCGGGTCACGTTCACCAGTCCCGCGATCGGCGCAGTCGGGATGACTGAGGCCCAAGTCCTCGCGGCCGGGATCCGCTGCGACTGCCGGGTGCTCCCGCTGGAATACGTGCCGCGAACGCTGGTCAACCGGGACACCCGCGGCTTCATCAAGATGGTCGCCAACGCCGACACCGGCGAGATCCTCGGCCTGACCGCGGTCGCCAAGGACGCCGGCGAACTGGCCGCCGCGGGCGTCCACATCATCGGCAAGACCATCGCCGAGGTCGCCGACGCCTGGGCGCCTTACCTGACCATGACCGAGGGCATCCGGATCGTCGCGAAGGCCTTCACCACCGACGTCTCCAAGCTCTCCTGCTGCGCCTGACCCGCACCCACCCCACTCAACGAAGGAGGCATCCGCGATGTCGGACCTCAGCACCCAACTGCCCCAACGACTCACCCGACCCGAGGAGACCGGCCTTGACGCCGGCCTGCTGATCCCGCTGCTGCGGCTGCTCGTCGACGGCGACCCCGTCACCGTCGAGCAACTCGCCGCGGCTGCGAGCCGCACCCTCGATGACGTACGGCGCGGTCTCGCGGCGGTGCCGGACACCGAGTACGACGATCAGGGCCGGATCATCGGCCAGGGCCTCACCCTGCGCCCCACCCCGCACCGGTTCACCGTGGCCGGTGAGGAGCTCTACACCTGGTGTGCGCTGGACACGCTGATCTTCCCCGCCCTGCTGGACCGCCCGGCAAAGGTGGAGTCGGCCTCCCCGGTCAGCGGCGAGCCGGTTCGGGTCAACGTCGACCCCACAGAAGGTGCAACCAGCGTCGATCCGCCCACCGCGGTGGTGTCGCTGGTGAACCCGGAGCAGATCACCTCGATCCGTTCCTCCTTCTGCAACCAGGTGCACTACTTCACCTCCCCCGAGGACGCCGCGGGCTGGCTGGCCGAGCACCCCGGCGCGGAGGTGGTCCCGGTGGCCGAGGCGTGCCGGATCGGGGCCGCCCTCGCCACCGGCCTGCTCAACCGCCTCCAGGCGCCCGCCGCGGCCGACGACAGCCACAGCTGCTGCTGACCCATACCCACTGAAGGGAATGAGAACACCGATGATGTCCAACCACGACGATCGCCCGGGAGGCAGCGGCCTGCTCCTCGGAGCCGGCGCCGCGCTGCTCATGGTCGCCTGTTGCGCCTTGCTCCCCATCCTCATCGCCGGTGGCGCGATCGCCGGTATCGGCGCGTTCCTCCGCAACCCGTGGGTCATCGGCGCCGGGATCGCCCTGGCGATCCTCGCGCTGATTGCCATCTCCCGCCGCGGCGGCGGCACCGCCGGCCACGGCTGCTGCCCGCCCATGCCCACCAACGAAAACGTCGACCCGAAGGACGAGCAGAACCGATGAGAATCACCCGCCGCCACCACGCCGCGCTCTCGATCGCCGCCGTACTCGCCGCCGGATCGCTGACCCTGACCGCCTGCGGCAACAGTGCCGACCCCGCGACCGCCGGTTCCGGTTCACCCGCCACCGTGACCAGCGTCGATGGCCAGCAGATCAGCCTGCCCGCCAACGGGAAGCCCACCGCGGTGTTCTTCTTCTCCGTCGGGTGCGGCGAATGCGTCAACGGCGTCCGGTCCCTCGGCGAGGCCGCCACCACCGCCGAGAACGCCGGCACCGTGGCAAGCTTCCTCGCCGTCGACATGGACCCCGGCGAATCCAAGGCCCTGATCGGCGACTTCATGGAGTCCGTCGACGCCGAACACGTACCGGCCGCAATCGACGATGGCGCGGCACTCTCCCGGCGATTCGAGGTGGCCGCTCTGTCCACCCTGATCGTCGTCGACGCCGACGGCACGGTGACCTTCCGCGCCACCGACCCCGACGCCGCGACGATCACCGCCGAACTGGCAAAGGCCGGAGCCTGACCCATGGGCGGACTGCTCACCCTCGCCTTCGCGGCCGGCATGGTCGCGCCCGTGAACCCGTGCGGGTTCGCGCTACTCCCGGCCTGGATCACCCACACCCTCGGCGACACCGATGCCTCAACGGTCCCGGTGCGGCTGCTGCGGGCGCTGCGGGCCGGTCTCGTGTTGGCGGTGGGGTTCGCCGGCACCCTCGCGGCAGCTGGCCTGGTAGTCAGCGCCGGCGCCCGAGGGCTGATTCGCGCCGCGCCGTCGCTTGGCCTGGCCGTCGGCATCCTGCTGGTGGTTCTCGGCCTGTGGATGCTAGCCGGACGCTCGGTCTCGGTGCGGGTGCCTCGGATCCCCGGCCGGGCAGCCGCGGGACTCCCACCCACTGCCCGGATGGCTGCGTTTGGGGTCGGCTACGCGCTGGCTTCGCTGTCGTGCACGTTCGGGGTGATCCTCGCGGTCATCGCGCAGGCGCAGGCCACCTACAGCTATGCCGGGCTCCTGCTCGTCTTCGGTGTCTACGCTGCTGGCTCGGCGACCGTCCTGCTGCTGCTCGCCCTGGCCACCGCCGCGGCAGGCAGCGGACTCACCCGCCACGTCGCGCGATTGGCCCGCCATGGCCCACGGGTCACCGCTGTCGTCCTGCTGCTCACCGGCGCCTATCTGGCCTGGTACTGGTACCCGGCGGCCACCAGCGACGCCCCGGTCGCCGCGGGCCGTGGTGGCGGACTCACTGACGTCTCCGCGGTGGTCTCCAGCTGGATCCAGACACGGGCGACACTCATCGGCGCGCTCGCTGCCGCGTCTGCGCTGGTAGTGCTGGCGCTCGGGGTTCTCCAGCGACGCCGCCGGATCCTTCGGGGGCGCCCGATGACCACGCGGGACAGCACGCAGTGACAGCCCACCGGGTGCGGCGTGCGCACGAAACAGGCTCGGTTGATTGCGTCACCGCGACGCGTTCCCTGACCGGGTCGACGCCAGCCGGTAGGAGTCGGTACCAGTTTCGATGATGTTGCCGCCGAAGGTGAGGCGGTCGACGATGGCCGCGCACAGGCGCGGGTCCGTGAAGGTCTTGGTCCAGCCGGCGAAGCCCTCGTTGGACGCGATTGCCACGCTGTTCTTCTCCTCTCGCTCGGTGAGGACCTGGAAGAGGAGTTCGGCGCCGCGGCGGTCCAGTTCCATGTAGCCGAGCTCGTCAATGCAGAGCAGGTCGACGCGGCCGTAACGAGCGATCGTGCGGGCCAACTGCTTCTCATCGGCTGCTTCTACAAGCTCGTTCACCAGCCTCGTGGCGAGGGTGTACTTTACCCGGAATCCCTTTTCCGCGGCTGCGGTCCCCATGCCGATGAGCAGGTGAGACTTGCCGGTGCCGGAATCCCCGATCAGGCACAGCGGCTGGCCCTTCCGCACCCACTCGCCGGTCGCCAACTGGTGGATGGTGGCGGGGTTGATGTTCGAGTTGGCGTCGAAGTCGAAGTCCGCGAGGAACTTGCTCCGCGGGAACCCGGCGCCGTTCACGCGCCGGATGGTGGACCGACGGTCGCGGTCGTCGCACTCGGCCAGGAGCAGCTCGGCGAGGAATCCGGTGTAGGTCAACTGGTCCTTGTTCGCCGCCGCGACCGCGTCGCCAAGCAGGGCCCGCATGGTCGGGAGCCGGAGCCTCCGGCAGGCCTGGTCGACCGCCGCTACGGCGGCTTCCTCGGTCAGGCCGCGGCGGCGGCGCAAGGTGGTGGTCACGCTGGTGACTGTGCTCATCGGGGTGCTCCGCTCTCATCGGGACTCATCGGGTCGGGGTGGTGGTCGGTGCCGGTGCGGCGGCCGAGCAGTTGCTGGTATTTCTCCATCGACGGCAGCGGCCGGGTGTCGGGCGGGAGGCCGGCGATGACCGCGGCCGGGTCGAGCAGCAGGCGTTCGGTGAGGGACACGACCTTCCGGCTGCGCTTGGCGTCGCCATCTCGTCGTTCGCCATCGCTGGGCTGCGCAACGGGATGACGGTCTGAACTGGCCCCGGTGGGCGCTGCGAGGGTGGTGTGCAGGCGTGCTTCGACCGCGACCACATCAGCTGAGACTGCACCGACGCTCACTGCGGCGAGCAGCCCGGCTTCGACTTCGTCGGCGGCCATGGCGCGGTGCAGTAGGAGCACGTCGATCAGTTCCCGGGTGCCGACCGCATCCCCGAGCCGCCTGCGGGCGTTCGCCCAGAACGCCTCATGCGCAGGCGTGAACGCCCCCGATTCGCGGGCCTGCGCCAACGCGGTGGAGCCTGGCAATGCGCCCGGCTTACCCTTGAGCACCTCGAGGTAGTGGTCGAGGTTCACCGACTGGCCACCCCTTGTGATGACGCGGGCGTGCCGGGCGATCTGGAGTCGGCCGTCGAACACGACGACCTCGGATGCGCGCAAGGAGACGCGGACGCGGCGGTGGATGAACCGCGCCGGGACGGAGTACCGGGCCATGCGGACGGTGATCATCGCGGAGCGGTCGACCATCGGGTTCAGCATCAGCCCGGGGTCGAACCCCTCGACCGGGAGCGGCGCGAGGTTCTCGCGTTCGGTCGCGAAGTCCTCGCCGACGGTCCGGATCCGCGACGAGATCCGTCGGCGGTCGTCGGCGGCGTCCAAGGCACGGACCTTCTCGTTCAGCTCGTCGAGCGAGTCGACGACGGGCATGGGCACGAGGTGCTGGCGGCGGAACCGGCCGACGTCGCCTTCCACACCGCCCTTCTCATGTGCCCCGGCGATGCCCGGCTGGCAGTAGAACGCGTCGAACCCGAAGTGAGAGCGGAACAGCACCCAGCGGTCGTTCTCTACCCGCTCACGACCGCGCGCGTTGACGACCCGGGTGACTGCGGCGGTGAGGTTGTCGTACCGGACGTGCCGGGCGGGGATGCCGCCGATCTCGTTGAACGCGGCGATGTGGCCCTCGAGGAACGCCTCTTGGCCTTGGGTGGCGTAGATCCGGTGCACCGCCTTCCCGGAGTAACTCAACCTGAATGTGAAGAGGAAGACCTTCGTCTTCACCCCGGCCAGGATGACGTAGAGCTCGCCGAAGTCGACTTCTGCTTCTGCGCCTGGCGCGTGCTCCTGGGGGATCATGACTTCGACCCGGCGGCCAGCTTCGAGGCCGATCTGCGTGCGGCGGATGCGGACGTAGTCGCGAACCGTCGAGTACGACACCTCAATGGCGTCGTGTTCCTCGATGAGGCGGACGTGGATCCGGCGGGCGGTGTGCCGTTGCTTCCGCGGCGCCTCAAGGTCGGCGCGGAGCATGTCGTCGATGGCCGACTTGAACGGATCCAACCGGGGCGAGGAACGCACCGGGGTCTTCCGCGGCGGTGGTTCCGCGGACGTGAGGGCCCGGCGAACGGTGCCGCGTCCGACTTGGTGCTTGCGTGCGAGCGCTCGGATCGACATGCCCTCGACCCGGGCGTCCCGACGGATCGCAGCGAACAGTTCCACACGCACCCTCATCCCGAAACCCACTTCCGGTGCCGCGAGGACCGCTGGATGCGGGTCCTCCTGACGCCACGGAAGTGGGTCCAGATCAAGCCGTCACGACGCCACGCCGAAGCCCGGGTGGGTCCCGAATCAGACCGTCACACTGGTCCCGAATCAGACTGTCACCGCCAAACACCCATCCAACACAGGAGATCCCATGAACACCATCACCCGCACTGTCGCCACCGCCGCCATTACCGCCGCAGCACTGATCGGCGGGACCGGTCTAGCAGCAGCAGACGTGCCTCCTGCAACCCCGAGCCTGACCGGCGACGACATCGTCACCGTCGGAGACAACGGCGGCTGCAACGGACCCATCCACATCGACCGCACTACCGACCGAGCCCACCCCGGCCAGCTGACCATCACCGCCACACCCCGCGGAGACCTCGGGGCACGTCCGGGCTGCGGAACAACAATCCAGGTCGACTGGGTCAACGGCATCGCACCGTTCACCCACTCCGCACAACACACCCTCGACGGAGGCCCCGCCACCATCACCGTCGACGCCGGACTCGGCGCAAGCTGGGTGACCGTCTCCGTACTCCCCCAGCGAGCATTCGCCGTATCGAACTACATCTGGATCGCTCCGTAGACGCGAACTCGGAACGAACACGACTGCCCACTTCGAGCTTCGAAGTGGGCAGTCTCGTGTCAGAGCGCTTTGCCACAATCTTCATCGCAACGCGCGTATCAACTCTCGGTTCGACTGCTCACCAGCGGAGGTACCACCATGACCGGCTACTTCATCGGTCGTCCGAACGATGATGTGTTCCCGTCCCCGCCCCAAGCTGCCGTGCGGGCGGTTCGATCGCCGCTGCCCAAGCATGTACCGGCTCTACTCGACGGCCTCGACGCGGTTGTACGACCGCGGCTGGACGATGTGCTGCGCTACCACCAGCAGATGGCACCCAGATGGGACCACCCGCAACCACAGCTGAGCGAGGAAGAACGATTCGAGCGGTACAGCAACTTCGCTGTACGGCTGGCGCTTTCGGTTACCTCCGGCGCAGTCAGTGGCGAGACCTTTTACGCATCGCCTGAAGCGTCGGCCCTCGTGCAGGAGGCATCGGCACAGCCTGCCGACCTCGTCCCCGCGACAGTGGCCGATCTACCGTCCCCCAGCGGGTTCGCGTATTTCGGTGCGGCCGTACCCGAGGAATCGTTCTACCTGCTCTGGCACACAGACAGCGATCCCACGTCCTCCAACAGCGTCGGCATCCAGATGGCGACCGCCGCTGGCCTCGAAGCATTCCTGCTCCAGAACGGTGAAGCAGGGTGGGGCACCGATCGCGCCCTCCACATGCCCCTTCAATCCATGACCATGGACATCGGTGAGCCAGCCGACGATGCTCCGCCCGGTCTGAGCGCAGGCTGGGGGTTCCTCACCCAGCCACCGCATGTTCCCCAAGCCCCCGAAGGCTTCCGAAATATCTTCTGCTGGGACGATCCAGCCCTGTTCATCCGCGTCCTGATGGCGTTCACGGACCTACTACGGATGGAACGATCCAACCTGACGACCAGCGACGAAACTGTTCTGTCCAAACGCACCCACAGCCGAGGGCGCAGGGTGGAAACCGTCGTACGCCATCTGAGCTACCGGGGATCTGCCACTCCTGCCGAAACGATTGGACAGGAAGGGCGACTCAAGAATCGACACATCGTCCGCGGTCACTGGCACACCTACCGCTACGGACCGGACCGACATGAACGTCGACGCCGCTGGGTGGAGGCCCACATCAAGGGTCCCGACGGCGCACCGCTCATCGTGCGACGACGGGTAAACATAGTGCCTCCACCCCCTTCGACAGGCTCGGCAATCTAGCCAAAACAACTCGATCACGACAGTTCTGGTGCAACCCAAGCCACGACGTCGCTTCGACCGCTATCTTCGTTTCGCAATCTGATTGTTGAGTCACCTACGCACACAGGGACGAGATCACGAGAAAGAGCACACCAACAGGTGCGAGACTCATGGAGACCTGCACCAGGCGATGCTTCGTCCACGCAATTTTGCTCATCTCGACCAGCTGCTTAGAGAGCACCGGTAGTAGGTCCGACGTCTCCAGGTGATTTTGTACCGCAGCGGCGTCTAGGTGCCTTAGATGACCGAAGTAGACGAAATTTCCACGCGCTTCGGACTGGAGTCCTCCCCTGCGTAATCGAGGTCGAACAACCAGGACAACGCACAGCACGCTCAACGCAAGCGTGAAGACGCCCAGGACGTACCAGACGACCGAGGCCCCAGCAAGATCATGGAAGACGCGGCCATCGCCGGATAACGCCACTACCCCTCCGAGTAGCGCCGACTCGATTGTCAGCGCGAACGAAGCTTTGGTATCCACCTTGCCGGTCCAATCGACCAGTGCGGCATGGATCTTCCAAGCTGTTTCGATCGGATCAGCGCTCATGAATAGGATCGCCACCACGTGGACGTGTAGACGTTCTCGATACGTGAACCGATCTTGGTATAGCCCTTGTGTTGCCACATATCGCGGACAACGCCGTCCTTCTTTTCAGAATTTTCGCTACGAAGATTTTTCTCACTGAGCAGCTCATAGACATCATCGGTGATGATGGTTGCGCCACCATCTTTGTAGTCGCTCAGCTTTGCGGCGGTGTTGGGCGCGTGGCCGATACTCACCAGGTCGTTGTGATCGCGCACTCCGCCCCTCACTACGTGCGCGAACCCAATATCGATACCGGTTCGGTGACGCAACTTCCAGTCGTTCTCCAAGAACTCGTTCCAGTACGGCTCGTACAGGGTGAGCGCATCATGGGCGAGCACCGAAATTGCCCAGTTGATTCTCAGACCCGCGTCCACCGCGTCGTTGGCGGCATCGTCACCCTTGAACATTGCCATCACTCGGTCCCCGTCGAAACTCCGAATTTCACCACCTCGGTCTCTGATCACTCGGCATACGGTTGTAAGAAATACACGCAGTATGCGAGCACCTTCGTCGTACTCGAAGCGGCTCGGAATGCTGGAAGAGTCCGCCATGTCGGTGTACAGGTACGCGACATCGGAAAGCGCAACGTAGTCGTGCGGCCCTATCGAGCTGCTTGTAGGGATCACACGGCCATCACGAATCTTGAATGGCGTATTGATGAGGCTGTCGACTTGGGTCTCTAGGTCCGATTTGAAGCTCAACGCGGGTCCTCCGTCTCGTACCGGCCGCTGTCCTGCGGGCGGTCTTACCGTCCGTCCCTTGAGTCTCGTTCCCTCTTAGGTTTCTTGGGCTGAACCCGGCGAGGTTGTTCGCTGGTACGCGGTTTGCTTGGCGTATTTGCCGACGGTGGTGGGGCCATCACTTGCGCCACGCGCTGGGCGGATTCTGCGTCCGTGAGCTCGTCAACGGTGTACGCCGCCCGTGTTGCATCTACTTCGGCCGCCGTGCCTTCGCGGTAGACATCCGCAGCCGAAGGGAGCTCGATGCCTTCGAGTCGGGTGTGTACCTCACTGAGTCTTTCCCGGGTGACGATCTCGAGGTCGTGTGCGTACTCGGCGTTACCGGCCGCGCGTGACGCGGCCGCGATGGCCTCGGTTGCTTTCATCAATTGCCGCAGCAGCAGGATGTATCCGGTGGTGGCGTCGAGACCTGGTTTGCACGCCATGACGATCAAAGCCGCTCCGCCGGCCGACACCACCCCGGCCGGCTTTGCGGCGCGTTGGTGTGCGGGCAATTGCGCCGCGCGTGCGAGCTGCTTGGATGCATGTGCGAGTGGTCCGGGACGATTCTCGACCTTCGCCGACCATGCTGCGAACACCCCAGAGGTCCGGCCTGCCGCACGTGCCCATTGCGCTCGATCGGTGACCGGAATGCTCGTGAGGTACTCGTTCCACCGTTCGAGGTCTTCCGCTGCTCGCGCGAGCAGTTTCGGATCGGCCACGACAGCTTCCGGTCCGCTCCGCTTGGCGGGCTTCCCTGCTTTGGCTGCAGTCCATTCGTCGACGGCGTTCGCCGATTCTTCGGTGGTGGTGTCCCATTCGCTGCGCAGGCGCGGCAGCGTCAGGTCTTTCGACAGCTTTCCTCCGCCGTACCAAACAGCGGCGACCGGGCCCTCGCCTTGATTGGGTCGCAACGCCACCGAGTAGCCCTCGACAGTGTCGGTGGTTCCCTTGGTGAATCGTGGCCGCACCAGCACCCCACTGCCCCGTAGTCGACGCACGAATTCTGCTTCGGTCTTCGAGGCGGTAGCTGCGGCTCGCACTCGGCGCTCCAATACATCTCGACCGGTCTCCGGCAGGTGCGCTCGGTCAGCACGGCCCTGCTCGGCGGGCTTGGTTCCGCGGCCGCCGAGTTGCTGTTCGCGGGACTGCAGAACTTCCAAATCGTACCGGTGTTCGAGGGTGTTGCACGCGGCCTGCGCCCGCTTCCGGTCGTTGAACGTATTGACCTTCGTACCGTCCTCGCGGACAGCGGATGCCGCGATGTGAATGTGGTCGCCGCCGGCCTTGGTCTTGCCGTGCCGGATCGCCACCCAGCGAGCCGGGGCCCGTGGTGAGTCCGCGTCGTCGAAGTCCATTTCCTTCATGAAGTCGGCCGCGATCGTCGCCCACTTCTCGTCCGACAGCTCACCCTCCTCTGGCTTGAGCGAGAGCGAGCAGTGCCACACGTTCTGATCCGATGTGGCGTCGGCCAACGCCACCGATCGCGGGACACCGTCGTCGATGGCAGCGTTCATCTTGCGTCGACTGGTCACCGACACCTCGGTACCGAACACCACACGCGCAGTGTCCAGTTCACCCGCTAACGCGATGGCGTCCTCGTGCGACAGCTCGCCCACCGGCGCGGCGAACACGATGCTCTCGTGCCCGCCTACCACGTGCGGGTTCTCGTGCTCGTTCGACTTGCCAGGACCGGCGAGATAAACCACCAGTCCGGTCATCTTCGCGCCCCGAGTGATGTTCGGTATCAACGTCCCACCAGATCGCGCGGCAACCGGTTCACCCGATCGAAGACCTGCCGCACCGCCGCGATCGCTGCCATGGTTTCCGGTGGCACCTCGCCCGTCGCGTTCGCCACTTTCGCGAGCTGGTTCAGGTTCCGTCCGAGAGCTGCGATGAGCTTGGTCGCGGCGAACAACTCCGTCAGATCCTCACGCGACACAGTCGAACGTGGGGCTTTGAGAGCGGAGTCGATCAACAGACGGGCAACCGTCACACCCTGCACGCGGGCAGCCGCCTGGACCGCCAGCTCCTGCTCGGCGGTCAGCTTTACCACGTGGCGGTACTCCCGGCCGCCGACGACGTTCGACTGACGGGTGCGCAGCCACCCCGCTTTGCGTTCTGCCATCACCCGCTCCTCCCGTCCGTACCTCACTTCGGCCCAGCGCAGCGACCCCAGACCTGGGGACCACGCGATCAGCGTGTCAGATTTCCGTCAGGAAATCCACACTTAGGGCACCTAAGTTATAGCTTGCTCCGCCGAAGGCACGCTGGTGGCTCGCGGAGCCTGCGCAGTGGGTCACCAGCAAAGACGCTCAGGACGAGCGCCGCGAGTTCCGATTTCCCGCGCCGACGGTGCGCGGCCGGCGGTTGTCCCCGGTTGTGGACTCGGACCCGATTGTGGGTGCCTGAGATCGAGCGGAGCGGCCTGGGAACTCTCGGACATCCACATGAGGACGAAAGTCCGATCCACAGTTGGGGGCAACCGCGCCTGAAATCCGAGCATGATGAACAGATGAGCATCGAGCCCACCGATCCCGATCGCCGGCCATCGCCGGCAGGAGCGACGTTTCCCGTCGCCGTGGTCATCGCCGCTATATCGATCGCAGTCGGCCTGGTGCTCTGGATCGCGCTTGCCTCACCCCAACCGGGGACAGTCGCCGGCCTCGGCGGGGCGGCCGTTCTGTTCAGCGCAGGGCTCGCCTTTCTCAACGGTCATCTCGAACGCAAGCACAACATCGCGATCGAACGCGACAGACGAGACGATGCAGCGCTCGACCGCAAGCAGACCGACAAATACGAGCTAGCTCGACTCGATGAACTGACCACCTCACGAATCGCGACGTCGGATGCCGAACGCGCCCGCATGGATGAACTGCTTACTGCACGCGAACAAGCCCATCTCCGGGAGACGATCCACGACCTCCGCGCCCGCTTCGCCACGGCCGCCGCGCAACTCGCTGACGCCGCCGCACCTGTACGGCTGGCAGGTGTGTTCTCACTCGGATCACTCGCAGACGACTGGGCCGCCCTTCACCCGCTCACCGCCGCGATCACCGAACGGCAGGTCTGCATCGACCTGCTGTGCGCCTACCTACGCAACGACACCGCGAACGAACTCACCATGCTCTCGCGTATTTCGCCGGAGGACCTTCCCGCCCTCGCCGATGTCTTGCGAGACGAAGAGGTGCGTGTCCGCACGGCGATCGTGGAGCTCATCCAGACACACACAACGTTCCTTCCCGAGTATCAGAACAACCCAACCTGGCAGGGATCGAAATTCGACCTCTCCGCAGCCAAACTCCCCAACGCATCGCTGGGTTCAGTCGACCTCGCTGGAGCGTTCCTCGTCGGCACCGACCTGATCGACGCTGACCTCAAGGGCATCCGGCTGCACAGCGCCGATCTGAGCGATGCAGTACTCACAAATGCGTGGCTGAACAGCGCACGCCTGACAACCGCGAACCTAATCGGAGCCACCCTTACCGGTGCGCACCTCGACGGCGTCAACTTTGCTGGCGCTCGGATGAGGGACCTTGATTTTCGCGGCACAACCTGCGGCGCAGCGGTGTTCCATCGGGCGCGGCTGATCGGTGCAAAGTTCGTCGGAGCCGACCTCGACTTCGCGGACTTCGCCGGCGCACGACTGGGCGGAGCAGACTTCTCCGGATGCAACCTCAACGAGGTCTGCTTCGACAACGCGGACCTACGTGGCACCAACTTTTCCCGCGCTCGATTCACGGACACGACGACATTCCATGACGTGCAGGTCGATGCCGAAACAACGTGGCCCGACGGGAGCAATAACCTCCCCGGCTTCGTCACGCT
Source organism: Rhodococcus sp. 06-1460-1B (assembly GCF_002258475.1). Classification (NCBI taxonomy): domain Bacteria; kingdom Bacillati; phylum Actinomycetota; class Actinomycetes; order Mycobacteriales; family Nocardiaceae; genus Rhodococcus; species Rhodococcus sp. 06-1460-1B. The sequence continues at coordinate 26,503 of NZ_NOYS01000015.1, read as the reverse complement.
ACGAGCAGACACCACACCGGGAGACTGACCGCCGACCCCGAGCCTGGTCGAGCACCGCAGCCGTCAGGCGAAGGCGTCGAGGTCCAACGCGATTTCGACGCCATCTTTCTCCACAACGATCTTCGGGTGCACAGCACCGGTCGCAGCGAGGTACTGCCGCAACGTCGAGAGCAACAGATCGTCGCGGCCCTCGATCCGCGACACCGCACCCTGATTGGTCCCGAGCAACGCAGCCATCTGAACCTGCGTGAGGTTGCCGGCCTTACGAATGTCCGCCAACCCCTCGGCGTACACCCGGTTCATCGTCTCCCGCTCGGCCGCGAACTCGCGCACCGTCTCCGCAATCGCGGGCTTGGTGCGCAACTGCTCGATCCGGTCGTTCGCACGCCGGAACGACTTCTTCTCGCTCTCGCTCATCACTGCTCCCCTTCCGCGGTCTCCCGCAACCAACGCTCGATCGCGACATCGGCCCTCGCGCCGACACCGTCGTAGAACACATCACCCATCCGCGCCTTGTCGGCCGCGAACAACGCCACCACCACCGAGCTACTGCCGGGCGGGAACCAACAGATCAACCGCAGCGCAATCTGCGCATCGAACGGATGCGCCGTGCGCCACACCGGAAACTTCTTCGACTGCCGCACCCTTTTGAGGTCCGGCCGATCCTCCACCGGAACGCCGTCGAGCTCACGCAACTGCACCAATGCATCGGTCACCCGAGCGAGGACCCGCACCGACGCAGCATCCCCGGCGTCGGCCTTCGCCTCCACTCGATCGAGCCAGTCGAAGAACTCTTCCGGTGCATCAACGTCCACCACCCGAGTATACCGTGCACGGCATATACCGCGCAAGGTATAGCGCCGTCTGTGGCGTGCATCTGTCGGGCCGATTCGATAGCGTTGCCCTCGGATATCGGACGGCGTGTGGGCCGCCCGAGACCGCGTTGTCACTCAGCGCTGCGCCACTCTCTCGCGCGCGCTGCACGCCGTCTCCGAAAGGTCCCACACATGTCGCTCACCCCTCTCGATCCCAACACTGTTCGCGCCGCTGCACAGGCTGCTCTCGATGCCCGTCTCGGTTTGATCGACGCGATTGTCCAAGCGCAGAACGAGCGAGCCGCCGCCGCCGCGAAGGTCGCCGAAGCGCAAGCCGCCGAACGCACCGCTGCCGCGACTGAGCTTGCCGCGATCAAAGCCGCGCTCGACGGCGGCTGGTCCGCCCCCGAGCTCCGCAAGGCCGGGCTGAAAGTCCCCACCTCCGCCGTCGCCGGCAAGAAGACCGCCACCACTGCGGCTACCAAGACGTCGCCTCGGCCCCCGCGGCTGCAGCCGTCGTCACCGGCGAAGACCGAGCCCGACGCTGCCGAGTCGACCGGTACGGACGCCGAGCAGAACTCGCCGGGTGAGAGCTACCCGAACGCGAGCTGACCGATGACGTACCTGGTCGGCTCTACCTGGGTTCTGGTGTTCGTCGGTGTCATCGCAGCAGGAGCAGCCGGGCTACGCCTGGCTCTCGCCGATAGCTGCGAGCCGATGGATCGAACCACCACCGCCCTGTCTGCGGCCGCTGCGGTGTGCGGACTCGCTGCACCCGCGCTCGTCGCCCTCGCATAACCGCTTCCTTGCCCGGACCTCTCGAAGGCAGACCCTCATGGACACCACCGATCCCCACTCACTCCAGCCGGCCGCAGAGTCCCCCTCAGCCGCGCCCTCGACTCGTACGCTGATCGAAGTCGAGATCTCCACCCTCGACCAACACGGCGATCCCGGGTTCGTACACACCCGCGGGCACTTCCATTCCCCCTCCACGGCGGCACGGTTCGCGGTGAGCCAAGCCGAAACCGTCGCGGACCTCCACCAGGTCGATACCGTCGCCGCGACGTTCACCCAGACCGTCGACGACTCGCTCTGCCTCATCGGGACCCCCGGCGAGATTGCGTGTGCTCTGGCGTCGATGCCGGCCTACGCAGCGGGTGTCCGCTCGGCGGAACTGCCGCCACCGGGCTACGTCACCACCGCAATCAAGGTCTGGACCGCCACACCGATCGAGCCGCTTCCCGGCGTCGACCCGGCCGACCTGATCGACGTCACCGTGCGGTCGACTCGTCCCGATCCGTTGCCGGACTCGAACACGGTGGCCGGCGACTTCCCCGCTCACTCGGCGCACATCTTCGCCGGCGCTCTCGCTCGCGAGATCACGATGCGCAGCGGTGGCCACAGCGACGCGACCGTGAAGACAGTGCCCGGGCAACGCAGGCTCGTCGTCGAACACCCGGTGGAGGTCGACGACGCCGATGCCGCCGCTGTCGCCCGCTACACCCGGATCACGCAACTGCGGGCGAACATCGCGGCCCTCGATCCGGTGGCGGACGTCGAATGCGCAGTCGGCCTCACTGCCGAGCTGCATGTACTGGAAAGCCATACCCGCCGGTCGTTCGACGACGAATCGGGCGCAGTGGCGTGATCGATATCCAGTGGCACCTCAGCCTGGTCGGGCACCGCACCGCCGCCGAGATCCCCGGGGTGATCGAGCGCCTGCAGGCGTGCGGGATCACCTCGGAGATCCTCGACAAGGTTCTCAGCGCCCCGGACTCGCTGCTGTACGCCCCCGAACGCGACGGCGAGGACTGGGCGCACGATTACGGCGGACCTACCGGTGCGGCACTGCTCACCGCCGAACTGCTCGCCTACCTGTCCCATCAGCACCGCCTCGCTGCCCTGATCCATCGCGATCTGATCACCGGGTTGGTGGCCACCCACCCCATAGACACCGTCGCCGGACATCTCGGGATCGCCGAAGCCGCGGTGGCCCGACTGTCTCTCGTCCCTCCCACCTCGCCGCCCACCGGCGACGCACCGACCGAAGGACCCACACCATGAGCACACCCGACTCCCCCGCCCTGTCCGACCTCGACAGCATCGAACTCGCGATCCTCGCCGAACTGCGCTCACCGGAAGCGGTGGCCGCGTTCGAGATGCTGCACGCCGCCGTTCCGGTGGAGACCGGGTCGCGGTTCGCCGAGCTGCTGGCGATCATCAACGACATTTCAGGGGCGAACTTTGCCGTCGACGCGTCGTTGAACCTGCTCGACGCGGTGCAGGACTCGGGCGACCTCGCGCTGGTCGTCGCAGCCGCGCCCACGCTCGACGATCCGATCACCGCGCTCGCGCTCGCTCAGCTGTTGCGCACCATCCGCCAGGACTGACCTACGCCACCTGAATCGGTCCGCGAGACATCAGAAAGCCCCGACCACGCATGATGGTCGGGGCTTTCTGCTGTCCGGCGGGGAACTAGTGCTGGGGCCAGCCGCGGACGAGCTTGTCGGTGCTCGCGTGCACGGCGTTGAAGGCGTCGACGAGGTACGTCAGCCACGACGCTGCGGTCTCCGGGTTCGGGACCAGCGTCGACGGGACGGCGTTCTGTTCCTCGTCGGAGAGTTCGTTGAAGTCGGCGGGGTAGTCGGTGGTGTCGCCGTCGACTATGTTCGGTGCGCCGTCGATTTCGTAGGTGATCACGAATTGGAGCTCGTGCCGGTTCGGGGCGGTGAACTCGGCCGACAGTGCGAGCTCGCCCCATAGTCGCCGGTCGTAGGTGACGGCCCCGGAGTTGATCGCGGCCTGCAGCAGCCAGTGCGGAGTCCACAATGCCTGCGCGCTGCCCGGTTCGGGCCACTCGAAGTCGTCGTCGAGCACGTCGGCTTTCGCGAGGTCGAGGGTGAGCAGCGGGGCGGCCGGCGCGCGGGTTCCGTCGGCGGTGGGTGCAGTCATGGCCGGTGCCTCCAGGGTGTCGGTGTGGGTGTGGGTGACGATGAGGACTCCCAGGTCGGTGCCGATGTTCGCACTGTCCCCGAGAGCGTCGAGCAGCCGTTCGGCCAAGGTTGCCGCGTCCGCAGCGCGGTAGGTGCCCAGGGTGCTCCACGTCGCGGCGTCGTACGAAGTGTCCGATGCCGAGCACACCTGCACCGTCAACGCGCCGCTACCGGTCGGGACGCGCTCGAGGTCGCCGGACGCGTCGACGACAGCAGCGATCTGCTCGCGGACGTGGACGGGCAGACCCGCATCGACAGCGGCACCGGTCGGGGGTGCGTTCGTGCGGTCCGGCGCGCCCTGTGGCGGCCGTTCGGCGTGCTCACCTGTCTCTGTCACTGTCCTCGTCTTTCGATTGTGGCCCGCAGAGCACCGTAGTGCCCCCGGCATCGTCGACGCGCCGACCGGTATCCCTGCGGGTTCGTTCAGGAGATCGGTGGTTGCCGAAAGTTGTTAAGCCTGTTGAACGCTGCTCGCTGCCGGGTGCCGAGTTCGACCATAAAGTCGAACAGATCAGCTTCGGGTGCCTCTTCGGCGGCCTGAGCCAGTCGTTGGCCCGCGATGTGGAAGCTGCGGCGGTAGGACTGCGACAGGACGTTGTCGGCGTAGTGCACGGCCGCGACGGAGTGCGCGCCGGCGGTGACGATGCCCATGAGGCGTTTGCGTAGCGGAGCGTCTCTGGCTCCGTCGGCTCCGGAGCGGATGAGTGCACCGGTGACGGAGGCGAAGTCGTGGGGTTGGCCGGCGGTGATGAGGTCGACGATGTGGCCGTACATGCGTGCGTGCGCGGGATCCTCGAAGTCCGCCGCAGTAAGCGTGCTGGTGATCCGCTCGATGTCGGTTCCATCGGCGCTCTGGTTACGCACGTCCATCAGGGCGCACAGGAGCATCGCTTCGGGGTCGGTGGCCGGGTCGTAGCCGGGTTCGACCGCTGTGCCGAGGTCCTCGACGGGTGCGAGGTCCGCGCGTGCCTGCGCTGCCGGGTCGTCGCCGGGTGTGGGGACTGCGCGTAGTGCGTTCATCGTCGGGCCTCGCGTTCGTGTCGGTGTCGGGTCAGAAGTCGTCGTGAACGGATACGGGATTACCAGCGGCCACGCCTTCGGGGGTGGTCACGATGCGACTTGCTCGGCGTCGCCGTACGGGGTGTCGTTCTGTTCGGTGTCGCGCTCTGCTGCGAGTTCGGCATCGATCTGGCGGTCGATGTAGTCGGCGTCGGGGATGTAGGCGGGGACGAGGTGCATGGCGGTTCTCCTGTGTCGGTGGGGGTGTCAGGCTGCGAGTGCGTCGAGTCGGCCGATTCGGAAACCGGACCAGTCTTCGCGGTCACCGTCGCTTCGGTCGACGACCACGACGGGCGCTTGGAGGTAGCCGAGCTCGGAGGTGACGAAGTGGCGGGCGGTGTCGTCTTCGGTGATGTCGACGATTCGGTATTGGAGACCGTGCTTGTCGAGCCGTCGTTTCGTTGCATCGCATTGGTCGCAATTCGGTTTCGTGTACACGGTGATCGACATGGTTGCCTCCTTCTCGGAATTGTTCTTATTGGCTTCTATTCTACGTCACAAATAGCTTTTGCACCAGGTGCAAAGACAGTCATTTGCGTTGTCTTATAACGTTTTTCGATGTTTTGTACTTACTCATCGCTGTGCCCGACGGGACCCTCGAAAACGGGTGTGGATACGTGTATCGGGCTGCCTTTATTGCGTTCTTTTCGCTTACGGGTGGCGCGGAGAAGAGACGGCGGCGCACGGCGTCGACGGTCAATGCCTGGCCGGTGCGAGTGTTCGCCAGGGAGCGCAGCGAGTGCGGGTCGGGCGAACAGTCGTGCTGGGCCGCCCTGTGGGCCGAAGCGTGAGCGGAGCCAGGGGTTGATCCGGGAGACGACGGGTGATGCATTCTCGTTGCGCAGTCAGACGGACCGAAAAGAACCTCCCCTTTGTCGTCGTGGCGCGGAGCTCGTGGCCGTAGTTGTGTTCGTGCTGGTCGGTAGGGTGCTGGGGTATGGAGCGCTCGCGGATCGAACATGTCTTGTCCAAAGCTGTGGTGAACGCTGAGCCGCCGCCGTCGGATCTGGCGCTCGATGCGATCGTCGCCGGTGTTCGGGTCGAGGACACCCGTCCGCCCGCCGCTGACGTCGATATGGTGTGGCCGGCCGATCCGACGTCCCTCTGAGCGCTGTTCCGCTCTTTCTCTGCCACGCCTGACCTCGCCGCACCCGCCTGCTCTTCTGTCGTTGCTGCGGGCGGCGCGTTTGTCGGTGTGAGGGCTCGATGCCCGATGCACCGGCCCCGCGCCCGCGACCTGCGACTGCCGGGCGTGGCCACCTCGAACCGGTGGCCACGCTCGGCGGCGGGTGTCAGGTGTAGCTCTGCACTGCGCCGATGTGGGCGGCGATGTAGTCGGGGGTGATGACTGCGCCGATCCCCCTGACCTCTTCCGGTGGCATTCCGGCGTTGAGGACGCGGAGGAGAATTCCCGTCAGGCTCGGCAGCGGGACGTTGGCTCGTTCGGCGGTGCGTTCGGCGGCCTGTAGTGCTGCGTGAGCTGCTGCGCCGTCGCCGGTGCAGTACAGGAAGTAGGCGGCGATGGTGAGAGCGTTCGCGCGGGCGTTGCCGCGCAGCGGGGCGGCGATGCGGGTGAACGCGTCGGCTGCGTCGGCGTCTCCGTGGATGGACAGGGCCAGGAACGCGTCCCGGACTTCGAGGTGCCCGGTCGCCAGTGCCAGGCCGACGCGGGCGGTGAGGTCGGCACTGGGGATTTCGCGGGCGTGGATGACGGCGGCGAGCTCGTCGAAGGTGACGGGCAGGAAATCGGCGCCCATCGTGGCGGCGGCGGCAAGGGCAAGGGATTCGGGAATCTCCGTGGTGGGGGCGTATCGGGCCTCGAGGTCGGCCCGTGATGCAGCGATGACGGCACCGTCTGCGGTGCGGGCGGTCGCCAGCTCGGTGGTGGCGGGGTCGGGGATGGTGCCGTCGGTGAAGCGGTCGAGGTCGGTGAAGGTCGTTCCTGCAGTGAGGCTGTAGGTGTGCAGGGCGCGGATGGTGCGGATTCCGGCGGCGGCGAGCGCGTCGCGGATGGCGTCGAGTCCGAGCAGGGCTGCGCCTGCGTGGGTGGTGTCTGCGATGGCGGCGAGGATGACGGCGGTGACGGGGGTGTCCTGCCGGGTGAGCGCGTCGGTGATGATGCCTGCGGCGGCTTCTGCCTGGTGGGCGTCGACGCGGGCGGTGGGCGCGACGAGATGCGAGCCGTTGCCGTCGTCGGCCAGGGCGATGATGACGACGGAGTTGTCGGGGGTGAAGCCGAGCAGGGCGGGGATGGCGGCGAGGGTGTCGGCGGCGGTGGTGAGGGACATGCGATGTTGGGTCATGGCGAAAGCCTTTCGGTGTGTGCGGGTGTGGTTGGGGTAGCGCTGTTTTCAGTGGCGGAGTTCGCGGCGGGCGGTGCGGCGGTCGCGGCGTGCGCTGGCGCGTTTGACGGTCCGCCGGACTTTGCGGCTGCCGTTTCGGTGGACGATGATGTCGATTTCGTCGGCGGTGGTGGGGTGCTGTGCTCGCATGGTGACCTGTTCCTCTCGACTGGCGGCCGGACCTTCGCCCTGCCAATTTTCTTTCGCCGTGGTGGCTGGGGAGAGAAACCAGCGCACGGGAACGACGGGGCAACCCATCGGCCGGACAGTTTTCGTGGGAGCGCAGCGACTACGGGACGAAAAGTGTTCGGAGCCTTGGCCGTAGCGCAGCGGAGCGAGGGGTTGAGCCGGCGGGCACGGGTGATGGATGCTCGGAGAAGCCACCTACGTCGAAAGAAATTGATTCTTTTCGCTCTTGTGAGTGCGGAGCGAAGCGGAGTTCGGTTCGGTGCAGCCCGTAGGGGTGCGTGTGGCCCGCCAGGGCCTGCTTGTAAACGTGGCCGGCTTCGGGTGGTGGGACGCGGAACGCCGCCGGAGCTGGTGCTCTACGGCGGCGTGGTGTGGGGTACGGCTGTGAGGTGATTGTGCGGGAGCGACGAAGGGTGACGACGCTCGGTGTCGCGGTAGCTCGTGGTTGTCGTTGCTGGATCAGGGGTATTCGTATGTTGCGGCCTCCGTGGTTGACTGGCGTTGTCGGATCTATGTCGTTGTATCGAGTCGGTAGTCACCGACAACGATGCCGTCGGCGGCCTTACCTCGTATTTGCCATCCCCACCAGTACGTGCCGACATGCTTTCCCATAAGCGGTGCTTCCGCTGTGAAGGTCTTGAAGTGACCACGAACTCGGTGCTGGGAGATCGGTCCGTAGCTGGAGTTGCCGAGCGATAGGCCCGGCGAGGTCGAGCCGGGCAGGTGGATGGTGTGGAAGTCGAGTTTGGCCGTTTTGCGGACGTTCTTGTTTGAGGAGCGCGACCCGACGGGCGCTTGGCGCTCGACCGTGACGTTCTTGCAGTTCATCAACCCAACCGCGGTCATAGTTGCTCGCATCAGGTTCATTGCAACCTCGCGCTGCAACTGATCGCGCCTGTCCCGCAACATTTCGCCTGCTGAGAGTTTGCGGCGGATACCGTCGACGGTCATCCAAACGTCAGAGGTGGGATCTTGATCGAGGCGCTGCGGGTCGACGTAAAAGGCCGCCTCGAACGCTGTCTTGATCAATTCCCGTTCGACCATGACCCAGAACTCGAGGTCACGTTGGATATATCGAGTACCTCCGAAGAGCAGTTCGTGGTGGCGGAGCCGGACAGCAAGTGAGGGGGCTAACGGCGCAATGCTTTCGAACTCGAGCCACATGTCGTCGAAGGGTGGCATTTGAGGTCCGTACTGATGCGTGTCGACTTTTTCGTCGGGTACCTCGCTGTCGCTGAGATCGCCACCCCAGATTCGTACGGAGCTCTTCAGTTTTGTGCGATCTTCGCGAGGTAGTGTGCGATACGACTCGGTCGCTACATCGAAATATGACGCAGCCGGTGCGAGGAGAGAGTCGATCAGCTGCATAGGCTGTCTAGGCACGTGGATCCTGCTTCGGTCGGTGGGTTTCAGTGAGGCAACGGTCAAGATATGAAGTCGTATCGATCGATGCGGAACTCCGAACCCGCATCGTCTTCGACGTAGCGAAATCCAATGACCTGCAGAGAAGCGCGAAGTGCCGCAGCCATAGATCGCGCTGCCTCATGCAACTTCTCCGGTTTCGTGGATAGGTCCGCGACGGGCACCCTGCAGAACGCGTCGGAGATCGCCGGCCATGAGTCGCCGACGTACCTTTCCCAGAGAGGTATCCGCAGGATCTCTTCCGGGAGCGATGCGATCGAATCCGGTGACCTATACTCTGCAGCCCAGTAGGCTAGAGATACCCAAAATGGTTGGCATGCAATGAGAGTCCCCTCCATGAGTGCTTGCACGTCCTGGGACTGTTGGTATGACTCATCGATCGCGGTCAGTTGTGTGCCGAGGGCGGACAGAACTTCGGCGACATCAGAGGTGGAGGGGTAGTCGTGTGCGGAGAGTGCGATAGCTCCCCATTCGGCGCGATGTTCGTCGAGGATAAGACTCGCGAAGTCGAACATGTGAACGTCTATCAGACCCGGAATTTTCTCGCGTCCATATGCTTCGAAACCGCTGCCTCTCTGGTGCATCACCACGTGTTGGGCTTCGTGCTGGATCGATCGGCGCATCAGTTCCACGCCGGATGCTTTGGGGATCATGCGGCCGTAGCTGTCGCGGTCGACGAGCCAGTTGCCGTCGATGAGAACATCTGTCTTGCCGTCTTTGCGCGGCATCGTGCGGCCGCCCACCATTCCGGACCCACGAGTCGTGGAGTAGTGAACTGACGAGTCGTCCCGGCGCATCACCGCTTCGACGAAGTCGACTGCAATCACCAGCGTCGTGTCGCCAGGGCGGTCGACGAGGCCTGCCAACAACTCGGCGAGGTCTTGGAAGGCCGCCCTCAAGGAGTGAGCGGCCGCGTCGTTCCAGAGCCAGTCAACGAGTTCGGGTCGCCAACCTTCCATATGGATGGCGCAACTCTGAGGGGCCGAAGACTCGGTCGTCATTTGCGGGATGATAGTCGCCGCATCGGACATCGGTCGGTGGCGTCCACTGTGTCGCTGATCGTTTCGGACCTCTGAGGTCAGGTGGCGGCGGGTATGAGGGTGTCGGGTTTGACGAGGTAGGGGTAGACGCCGGGGCCTGGTGTTTCGTTTTCGACGAGGACGAGGCCTCCGTCTTGGATCTCGCGTACGACGACGATGCCGGGTGCTCCGGGTGCGAGGTGGTAGCGGTCGCCGATGTTCACTGGGTCTCCTGTGCTGCGGTGGTGTGTGTTGATTGTCGGTGATCGAGGCCGATCCGTACGGCCACCGCGGTGGTGGTGGTGGTGGTGGTGTCGGTCATGTGATGGGTGTGATGGCGGCGGCGGGGCACCATTGTCGGTCGAGGTCGAGTCGGCCTCTCTTGTTGCCGGTGGGGATCGAGAACGACACGGCGGCAAGCCAATCGCCGGTTCCGGTGCGTGCCCATGCGAAGAGGGTTCCGTCGACGGTGGTGTCCATGGCGAGGCCTTCGGCGCGGACTTTCAGGGGTGTGGTGTCGCGGAATCCTCCGCGTCCGGATCGTCCGATGGCGAGGGCGACATTGACGTTCACCGACATCGGTGGGTCGACGATGCGTCGGGTGGGTGGCTCGAAGGTGGTGGGCCAGGCATCGAAGATGCCGGCGGCCTTGTTGTCGGTGGTCATTGCGCGACGGCGACGGGTCGGTGGACGGTGGGGGCGGCGGCGGCTGCGGGTGTCCAGCGCAGGCCTGTCTCGCCGAAGGTGGGGGCGGTGAGGGTGTAGCGACCGGTGCGGTGTGGTGTTCCGCGGCCGTGGACGGTGGTCTCGAGAGTGATGGACTTGATGCGTCCTCTGCCCTGCTCTATGCCGCCGTAGCCCGCGACGGTGGAGGCGATCGTGAGATCGATACCGGGCATGTGCCCGTCCGTCAGCAGCAGCACACTGGCGTGACGACGGTTGCGTGCGAGCAAAGCCCTTGCGCGCGTTGGTGGTACGTCTCGGCCGTGCACGGTCGTCACGACCAAATCCAGCCCGTCGAGACAAATGGAAGCGGCGTCGAGCGGGTCCCCTGCCCCGGGATCGACGAGATGCACTTTTGCGAGATCCCCGCCGTGTTCGTGGACGGCGAGCAGGCTCAACCTCGGTTGGCCGATGAGGGCGACGTGGTGGCCGGCGGCGGACGCTTCGGCAATGAGGGCGATGAGCATCGATCCGGCGCCGGCGACGGTGATGGCGGTTCCGCGGGTCAGAGCTCGACGCGGGAGCAGTTCGGCGAGCGGTGGGGGTACAGGCATGGTTCGCAGGGTTTTGCCGCGTACAGCGGCGCTGAGTGGTTCCGGATCGTCGGTCTTGCCTGTGAGGTCCGTGCCGCCCGCGATGGGTGCCGCTGGTTCGGGTGCGGTGATGGTGGGGAGTTCGGTGGGTGCGTGGTCGCGGCGGCCGCCGGGCACGGTGGCCATGCGGCGGCGCAGGACATCGAGTTGGGTGGCCTTGTCGAGTCCGGTCAGGTCGGGGATCGCGTCGACGGTGGCCATGGGGATCGACCTTTCGCCGTGCCGGTAGGAACTACCGTCAGAGTATCGAACGCGTGTTCGACTGTCGAATGTGCTGGTGAGCAGGGTCAGCGGGGAACGACGCTGCCGTCGAGGTCGGCCGCAGTGAAGGTCCAGGCGAGGTGCCGATATAGCCGGAGGTCGCATTTCACCTGGTCGAGGGCCTGAGAGACGGCCGGGTGGTCGGGGTCGTGGCCTTCCGACCGGATGGCTGCGCACTCGTCGTCGTCCATGTCTTATTGGACGCACGGGGTGGTGCGGCGGTTCCCGCAACAGTCATTCACTCGAATGACTGGACGGGGAGGTTCGGAGACGCGGCAGTAGCCGCGTCGACGCCGGGATGTGTTTCGAATGAACCAGGGCCGCGCATCGTTGATGCGTGGCCCTGTTCGATGTTGGGTGACGGTGTTCGCCAGTGCGCCTCTCGGCAGGTGGCCGCTCGTAGCGGCTGATGGTTGGTACCCGGGGCATTGGGATCGAACGCCGTCGAGTTCTACAACGACAGTGCTGTCGGTGGTATTCCAGCCCGTGTGGGAGGCAAAGAAAGGGGGTCCCGGCCCCGTGGTGGGACCGGGACCTCGGAGGGCCTGGCTTCAGTTGGTGCACCAGAAGGACCCGACCGGGATGGCTGCTCCCGGCTGCCCGGCGCACCACCGGCAGGTGGTGTCGTGCTCGATCCGTCCGAGCACTCCTTCGGCCTCCTCGATGAGGATGGGCAGCTCTGCTGCGCTGGCGAGCGCGAGCGCTTCGGTGGCCCATCGGGCCGCGCGCGGATCTGCGGCGGGAAGCGGAGCGGCATTGCCGATGAGCTCGGTGATGATCTGGTGATCGTTGAGCAGTTCGTTGCTGTTCATGGCAGGGACACCTTCCAAAGGTTCGGATGAGACGTCCCCGATCGACATGACGAGGGTGGCCTGTCAACCCCGAAGAGGGAGCCTGCGACCGTGGGTTGACTGGTCGGGGTCCCCGACATGTCAGACTCGGGCGACTCGTACGACCAGCTTGGTGACCCATATGGGGCGGCCCCGGAGGGGACGTGCGACCGCCTGCGGTCGGCTTTCGATGGTTCGCCGATCCCCTACGCGGGCATCCGTCGTCGATGCCCCCGAATCCGATGTCTCCGATGCTCGCCACTGCTGGGCCGCTCCCGTCCGGACCGGCATGGGTGTGGGAATGGAAGTGGGACGTAACTGCGCGGGTTCGCAGAAACCTGCGGACTATAGCGTCGTAACCCGCGTGTGCGTAGAGCATTAACCCCTGCGGGACAACCGCATTCGCAGGCCGGGCAACCACCGGACGATCTCTTGCGCTACGCCGCCGCATCGACGACGGACCATGGGTCGTCGACCTTCGGGCGCGGACCGTCTCGACACCACGAAAGTCTGACAAAATGCATCGAAGACCGAAGCGCAGAGACGAATGTACCCCCAGGGGGTATCTCTTGGTATCGTCGAGGGCATGCACTCAGTGAGCCGGCGCGGTCGACGGGGTCCAGCTCCGATGGTCGGTTTGCTGATTGCACTGACGGTGTTCGGTGTGCTGTTGATGCATTCGGTGACACCGATGTCGATGCCTGTGACCGGCTCGATGTCCATGTCCATGTCGATGAGCGGCGGCCATGCCTCGATGGCAGCGCCGTCCCGCATGGCCAACTCGGTGTCGGTTCCGGTGATGACCGGGGAGCACGACTGCCCGTCGGCACACCAGATGATGCACCCCTGTGTGGGCACGACAGCGTCGTGGCCCGCGCTGACGGTCCCGGCGACGAGCGCAGCCATCGACCCGGTACCGATGCTGGTCAACCGGATCGTTGGGCGCACCGACTCCGCGTGGGGGCGTGCGCCGCCGTGGACGTTGTGGGAGTTGGACAGATCGGTGACCTTGCGAGTGTGACAGGAAGCCCGACAGACGCGTGTCTGTCGGCGGATCGAACGACATCGAATCCTCTGTACTACTCACTCTTGCAAGGAGTTTCCTCATGCGTACCAAAGTCATTGCCTCGATCGCTGCTGCTGCCGCGAGCGCGTTCCTCGTCGTCGGCTGTAGCGACAACGGGGCCGATTCGTCGATGGATGGCCATTCGATGGGATCGATGTCCTCGACGCCGGCATCGTCCGCGCCGGCGGGTTCGACGGCGCAGTTCAACGATGCCGACGTGATGTTCGCGCAGATGATGTACCCGCACCACGCGCAAGCAGTCGAGATGGCCGACATGGCCGAAGGCCGCACCGACAACACGGAGGTCCTGTCACTGGCATCGGCGATCGCATCCGCGCAACAGCCCGAGATGGACCAGATGACGGCGTGGCTGGCCGAGTGGGGTAAGCCCGCGCCCTCGGCTGACATGAGTCAGATGGGCGGGATGGACCACAGCTCCGGCAGCGGCATGATGACCGCTCAGGACATGGACGCGTTGATGGCAGCGTCGGGACCGGAATTCGACCGCCAGTGGTTGACGATGATGATCGCCCACCACACCGGTGCCATCGAGATGGCGAACACCGAAATCGCGGACGGTTCCAATCCTGACGCCCTGGAGATGGCACGCGCCATCGTCGCCACTCAGCAGCAGGAAATCGAGACCATGCAGCGGCTGCTCGGCTGACCCGGCCCGCTATACACAACGATGGCCGCATCCTCTCCGGCGGAGAGGGTGCGGCCATCAGCGCTTCGCAGTCGTCAGGGCTGCGTTTCCGGTACGAGATCAGCTCTCACAGTGACGGTGTGCGCTGCGACGGAGAATTGGAACTCCCCTCGTTCACCGCTCCGGTGATGGTGTCGGGCGTGAGGTCGAGTCGCCGAAGCAGCTGCGCGTTCGCGGCGACGATGATCGTCGACAGCGACATCAGGATCGCGCCGATCGACATGGGCAGCACGAACCCGACCGGCGCGAGCACTCCTGCCGCGAGCGGAACTGAGATGAGGTTGTATCCCGCTGCCCACCAGAGGTTTTGCTTCATCTTCCGGTACGAGGCGCGCGAGAGTTCGATCACCGACAACACCGACCTCGGATCGTCGCTGGCGAGGATCACCCCTGCCGACGCGATAGCGACGTCGGTGCCGGCCCCGATCGCGATACCGACATCGGCCTGTGCCAACGCTGGGGCGTCGTTGACTCCGTCGCCGACCATCGCCACCGTGCGTCCTTCACTCTGCAGTTCAGCGACGTTGTGGGACTTGTCTTCCGGTTTCACCCCGGCGAAGTAGCGGTCCACACCGAGTTCGGTCGCGACGGACTTCGCGACGGCATCGGCATCACCGGTGATCATCACCACCGCGACTCCGCGGGCGTGGAGCGCGTCGATTGCCGTGCGTGATTCGGGCCGGATCTCATCGGCGAGCGCAAGGGCACCGATCACGGCACCGTCGGCGAGGACGTGCAGGATGATCGCCCCGTCGCCCCGCCACCGGTCGGCGACAGCAAGTTCGGATCCGTGTTCCTGCTCGAGCAGCGCGGGCCCGCCGACCTGCACGCGGGTGCCGTCGACGTCCGCAGAGACCCCGACGGCGGGAGACGACTGGAAGTCTGCTGCAGCCGGGACGGTCAGGTTCCGCGCGCGTGCGGCCGCAACGATGGCCCGTGCGAGTGGGTGCTCTGAGTCGGCTTCTGCGGCAGCAGCCAAAGCGAGGACATTGTCGGCGGTGCGCCCGTTCGTCACCTCGATTGCGGTGACGGTGGGTTCACCCTTGGTGAGGGTCCCGGTCTTGTCGAAGAGCACGGTGTCCACCGTGCGCATGGTTTCGAGTGCGAGCCGGTCCTTGACCAGAACCCCGCCGCGGGCGGCACGTTCGGTGGCGATGGAGACCACCAGCGGGATCGCGAGTCCGAGTGCGTGCGGGCAGGCGATGACCAACACGGTGATGGTGCGGATGACGGCGTCGTCGGGCATCCCGAATAGCGTCCACACCAACGCGGTGATGATCGCAGATCCGAGAGCGAACCAGAACAGCCAGCCGGCGGCGGTGTCGGCGATGCGCTGGGCCCGCGAGGTCGAGTTCTGGGCGTCGGCGACCAGGCGGCCGATGCCGGCGAGGGCGGTGTCCTCCCCTACTGCGGTGACCTTGATGCGGAGACCGGAGTCGGTGGCGACAGTGCCGGCGACGACTTGGTCGCCGTCGCTGCGGCGGACGGTGCGTGATTCGCCGGTGATCATCGATTCGTCCATGCTCGCCGATCCGGAGACGATGGTGCCGTCGGCCGGTACGCGGCCACCGGGGCGCACGACGACGACATCACCGAGCTGCAGCTCGGACGGGGGCACCGGCACCACATCGTCGCCGTCGACGCGTTCGGCGGTGTCCGGAAGCAGCGCCGCCAACGAGTCCAGAGCGGAGGTGGTCTGCGCGAGGGATCGCATTTCGATCCAGTGCCCGAGCAGCATGATCACGATCAGCAGGGCCAGTTCCCACCAGAAGTCGAGCTGATGATCGAGCAGGCCGAGGCTTGCTCCCATCGACGCGACGAATGCGACGGTGATCGCGAGGGCGATGAGCAGCATCATTCCCGGTGCACGTGAACGGATTTCGCTGACTGCTCCGGAGAGGAACGGGGAACCGCCCCAGGCATACATCACCGTTCCGAGCACCGGGGAGACCCAGGCGATCCACGATGAGTCGGGCAGTGAGTATCCGAGGAGCATCGCGAACATGTTCGAGGCAACGATCACCGGAAGGGCGAGGACCAGCATGATCCAGAACAGACGACGGAACATGCCGACGTGGTCCCCATGACCGGCGTGGCCACCGTGACCGGTATGGCCTTCGTGACCTGTATGGCCTTCGTGTTCCTTCTCGCCATGGCCGGAGTGGGCTGCGCTGTGTTCGGATGCATCGTGGCCCGGCAGCGTGCCCGCTGTCTCGGCTCCGCCAGCGTCGGCATGTGTGTGGTTGTTCATCGCGGGAAATCCTTCTCTCCACCAGGTTCAGCGGTTACGCGGTGCGCGAATCTTTGGGTTGCGGTTCGACTGTGTATCCAGCCTCGCGGACAGCTGCGATGACACCGGCGTGGTCGGGCACGTCAGCACTTGTCACCGTCAGAGTTCCCGCAGCTGCAAATGCCTCGACCGTGTCGACTCCTGCAACGGTGCTTACTTCCTCCCGGACTGCCGCTTCGCAGTGACCGCAGGTCATGCCCGTGACTTTGTAAACCGTGGTGATCATGTCGCGCTCCTCTGGCTGCTTAGATACCCCCTGGGGGTATCTCGATGACATGTCGACCATACCCCCTCCCCGTATGTTTCGGAAGGCCGTTGGCTGCGTCGAGTGGCTTACGAACCTGCGGCGAAGACCAGTCCGTTGGCCGAACTTCGGATCGAGTCATGGTGCGGTGGGGTCTACGTCGAATCGGCCTGGGTGCGCAGTCCTGACATAGCGGACCGCAGTGGTGGTGCCGATACCGAACACGGTCATCAGGGCAACTGGGTCGCCACTGTGGGCGGCCTCGTCGAGGATGCGATCGACACGCAGTTCGCGGGCGGTGATGCCGAGGTCACGGAATGGCCGGGTGATGTAGTGGCGACTGCCCGGCAGCGCGGTAGGCGCAGTTATCCGGGTGATCAGCAAGTACGGATTCGTGCTGGTCGGCCACCGCAGCTGACGGTAGATCAGCCAGTCGCGGAGCACCTCAGCGGTGAACTCGTCCAACCAGAACGTGTGGCGGGTGTGCGTACGGGTGACGGTTGCTCGTCCTGCCGAACGGTCGAGATGGTCGAGTCGGAAGCCGATGACCTCTTCGATCGTCAGCGCGTGGACCGCGACGAGCGCCAGAATCACCCGGTCATCGGGCCTGCTCAGCTGATCCAACAGCCCATGCACGCGGTCGGACGGCAACGGTCTGAGGATCCTGCGGCTGTACCGACCAGCGACCTCTCGGGCAGGGTCGGCGAAGATGCGACGTTCGCGTTTGAGTCCGCGGAAGAGCGACCTCAGGGCCGTGTGCACGTTGTGTCTCGACTGCCCTGAGTGACGGCTCAGCGCGCGCTCGATGTCGACAGTTTCGACAGATCGCAGGCTTTGGTGTGTCTCAGCCCATTCATGCAAGACCGGTTGCGCGAAATTGAGATAGAGGGCAATGGTCACTTCCGTCAGCGGTCTGGACTTACGTCGACCGCGGCCGCCCAACGCAGTGACCCACGCCTGCACGTCGTCGCGGAACTGCGCGGGTGTTTGCTCGATCATCCGTATGGTGCGCTCGGTGTGCCGGGCGGCATTGCTTGCCGCCACCCCATCGGCAGGGTTTCGTTCCGACATCAGTTGGGAGGTGGGACGCGGCGGGCTCCGCGCTTCCTGGTCCCGGTAGCGGGTGCGGCCGGGCCCGACCGATCACCGATTGCGCGTGCTGGAGCTGCGTCGAGATCCACGCTGTGAACAGCTTCCGCCAGCATCAGATCACTGACAGTGCAGTTCAACGCCGCACAGATCTTGTCCAGGTCATCGAGACGGATCGTGACCGGCGCCGAAGACCACAGGGCCGCAGTCTTGCTCAGTGACGGGTGGAAGTCGACCTGCTCGAATGCTTTGAGTAGCTGCGTCGGACGCCAGATGTCGCGTTGCGCCGCGACCATGCGCAGGTTCCATTTCATCTTCTAATTCTCCGTACTCAAGCGCCGCACGGCGCGTTGTGTCGACTCGATGACAGACCGTTCCGGGTCGGCTCCGGCCGACGCCAAATAGCCCACAGTGGTGCTCGCCCATTCGTGGCCGAGCATCTTCTGCACATCCCACAAGGGCATGCCTTGTTGGTAGTTGTGGGTGGCGCAGGCGTGACGCAGCAGATGGGGGTAGAGCTCCCGCACCGGGCCGTTCAGATGAAGGTGCGACGCAGCTTTGAGATTGCGGCGGAAAGTCGAGGGCTGAATCGCGGGTGCAACGGCGAGGTTGAGCGCCGCGACGGCGGTCGGCAAGCGTTCCGATGGCCACAACGGTGCGCCCGCGTCGGTCGGGTCGTCGCTGAACTCGCCCCGGATCTGTTCGAGATACCACCACAGCAGCTCTCTCCCCTCTTCGAAGAGAAACGCTTGCCGTTCGCGTGGACCTGATCCGCGAGCGCCCTTACCCACGACGACGAAGCGGCCCCACTGTCCCGCTTCCCAATGAATGTCGCCGATCCTCACCGCACACAGCTCCGACGCGCGCGCACCGGACAGGTACGCAATCTTCGCCATGGTGTAGTCGCGCGCGCTCACGTGGTACTTGCGTGAGCGCGGCAGGGCCTCTCTCCACTCGGCGAAGAACGCTGTCATCGCTCGTCGAGTGGGAGGAATCCGCAGCGCGAAATCACCCCTGTGTCTCGGCCGGTTGAACGGGTCGACCGGCGACTCGACACCGACACCGACACCGAACGCTCGGAGCAGCTCACCGGCGTAGCGGTGCTCGAGGAATCGGTAGTAGTTGTCGATCTGAACTGTCTTCTTGCGGATGGTTGCGTGACTGCGCTTACCGGGACCGGCAAAGTACTGATCGAACTGCTTCTGGGTCAATCGCCATGGCACACAATCGAAGTAATCGCATATCTCGATCACGGGATACATGATTCTCTGCAACGTCGCCGGGCTCAGACCCGCCACATCTCTGGCCCATCCGTATTCGACCAGCGTGTTACGGAAGAAGTCGTGTTCGTCGTCCCCTGACGCCGACGCCAGCCGCTGCAGCGATTCGACGTCCGCAAGTTCCCCACTGCCGACCCGCGCGGCACTCGATGCGCCGTCGGCAGCGATACGTCGCTGCCGACGAGTAGCGAAATCTGACACGAACAGTGAACTTATGCGAGGAACTCGCAGAATCTACGAGTAACTGATGAAATTTGAGCGACCACGGAATGAAGAAGAATCGTTGCTCTGACCAGGGAACCTGGGCTTACACCGGTTCCTGGCAGCCGATCGAACCCGTGCGGACTCCAGTGGCCAACGCGGAGTCAGCGTTGTCGACGGCGCATCGCGGGTGAAGCTGTTCTCGCGCAACGGAAACGACATCTCCCCCTCGTTCCCGGACGTGGCGGCGGCGTTGTCGGACACGACGGCGGGTCGATCGGTGACCCTGGACGGAGAGTTGGTGGCACTGGATTCGGGCGGTCGGCCCGATTTCGGGCTGCTGCAACGCCGAATGCATGTCGCGCGGCCGTCGGCGGCGTTGCTGCGGTCGACCCCGGTGACGAATTTCGTGTTCGATGTCCTCGACGTCGACGGCGAATCGGTCCGGACGCTGCCTTACACGCAGCGCCGTGCGCTGCTCGAGGGTCTCGGAGTGGCCGACGGGCGGCGGGTACAGGTGCCGCCGAATATGACGGGAATCGACGGGGAGACGTTGATGGGCATTGCCGCCGACAACGGTATCGAGGGGGTCGTGGCGAAGAAAGCGGAGTCGGTGTACCGATCGGGGATCCGGTCGCCGTCGTGGGTCAAGGTTCCGATCCGGAACACACGCGAAGGCGTGATCTGCGGATGGGTTCCGACGGGCGGCCGCGCCGGTGGGACACTGGCGGCTCTGCTCCTCGGAGCGTACGACGAGGCGGGTGAGTTGGTCTACATCGGCCGTGTCGGAACGGGTTTCACCGATCGGATGCGCCGCGAACTGCGGAGCACACTCATCGAGCGCACCCGTACCGGCAGTGCGCTGCACGGTCCGATTCCCCGCACCGACGCAGTCGGAGTGTCCTGGGTGACACCGGAATTGGTGGCGACCGTGGAATACCGCGAACAGTCGACAACGGGACGTTTACGGCATCCCGCATTCAAAGGAATCCGATCCGACATCGCACCCCATGATGTCGTGACATGAAAGGGTGCAGCTCATCGCCACATTCGTTGGTTACGCTGGCCGGTGACCGAGTCCCTGACATTGAGTGTGATCGAAAGGTTTTCCGGCTGTGGCCAAACGAGTGACAACCCAATTGGTGGACGATATCGACGGGTCGGTCATCGACGACGATTCCGGCGAGACCATCGAATTCGCGGTCAACGGTGTCGAGTACGTGATCGACCTGAGAGCGAAGAACGCCAACGAGTTTCACAGGAAGCTCGACTACTACATCGAGCATTCCACTCGGGTCGGTGGCCGCAAGCGTAAGCCCTCCCCCGCCGGCGCGACGACGCCAGCGAAGACCGGGACATCGGCCTCGCGTGATCCGGCGCAGACCCGCGCGATCCGGCAGTGGGCATTCGACGAGGGCTACGAGCTCAGCAGTCGTGGCCGCATCCCGGCCGACATCGAAGAGGCGTACAACGCCGCACACTGACGGGCGGTGAGCCGCCTGCGCGTCGTGAGCACTCCGGTGGTGGGCGTCGAGCGGGGGAGCTCGAGGGCGGCGGCAGCCCCCTCGACCGGGCCGGGGACGCTTCCCCACCTGCGCTGTGGGGCCGATACTGTCCGGCGATGGACAGATATCGAAGTGCCGCCCTCGGCCTGTACGCGATCGCTGTTGTCGCTCGGCTCTTGACCTGGGGTGAGCTCAGCTCGTCCGAACGCAGCGACAGCGCGGTGACGCTGCTGCTCGTCGGAGCCGCAATAGCGGCGGTGCTCAGCCTCGGCAGTACCCGCACCGACCGCAACGACGAATGAGGGGTGGCGGGCACACGATGCCCGCCACCCCTCCTCTTTACTGATCGGCGGCGTTGTCCTCACTGGGCGCGGTGAGCGCGTCATACGCCTGCTCGGGGGTGAGCATTCCGGCTGCGGCCTGCTCGACCACGGTCAGCACGTGGCCGTGCTGGTCGAGGAAGCCCAGGTAGTTGTCCTGGTTGCCCCAGGACGTGCGACGCCACGAGTCGTTGCCCTTGCCGCTCACTCGTGCCTCGTAGGCGGCGAGGATCTGCGCGAGCAGGATCACCTGCGCGCGGGTCTCGCTGGGCGTCTTGTCGATCGTGGCGGCGAGCGCTCGCCGCGCGGCCTTGTCCGCGACACCGGGGTATCCGGCGCTGGGGCTCGTGTCGGCGGGCACGGTGACACCGAGCAGCTCCGTGAGGTACTGCGCCGCTTTGTTCTCGGTCAACAGTCCCGGCTCGTCGACGAGGGTTTCGGTGATCCACTTCCCTGCCCCTTTCGGCAGGGTCTTGCGGGTCAGGAACTTGCTCAGCCATTCCTTGCGGACGATCGCCGCGGCGGCGCTGGCCTTGTTCAGTGCGACGGTGCGCCGCCGAGTGGCCTTCTCGGCTTCCTTCTCCGCGAGCGCTGCCTGCGCTGCTTTCTTCTCGCGTGCCTTCCTCTCTGCTGCGGCCTGGTCGTCGGCCTCGTCAGGTTCACTCGACGCTGCGGCGAGGATCGGTCCCAGTTTCACACCGGCCGCGTCGGGGTCGGCAATGAAGTACTCCGGCACCCACACCTGGGCGACGGTGACGTCCTTGTGGTGGTGGTAGCCCTCGGCGGCGACGGCTTTCGGGGCTCCTTCGGTCGCCCAGTCGATCGACTCCGACTCGATCACCTCTCCAGTCGCGGTTAGGGTGATCTGCTCGTCGGCAGTCAGCCACACCGCCCAGTGCTCGGCAGCGGCGTCGATGACGGCCTCGGTGACCGGGTCTCCGTCTGCGGTCACCAAGTCCTCAGCAGCGACGTAGGGGCTGTCGTAGTCGGGTTCTTCCTCGAGGACGGTCATACCTTTCTCGGCATACGGGGTACCGGCTTCGGCGCGGGCCTTGCGTTCGGCGCGGTCCGCGATCAGCTCCTGTGCGACAGAGTGGAACCACGACCCGGCGTCGAGCAGCCTCTCGACGGCCTCGGTGTCGCCGTCGGCGTCGAACACCGCGACCACTGCCGCCTGCTCGAGGTCGAGCTGTCCGGCGTCAAGCGCCTCGCGAGCTGTCTGCGACCGGCCCGCTGTCCCTGCGGCTTTGGCGGTCTCCCGGTTGTCGTACTGCATCGTCTTGGCGATCTTGGTAGCTGACAGACCGAGCTCGAACATCGCGGTCACAGCTTTCGCGCGTTGACCGTCGGTGAGGTCGATACGGCGGTCGTTGGTGTTCACCTGCTGGGTGAGGCGTTCGATTTCGCGGTCCTTGGCCTTGCTCGCAGTCGACCGAATCAGCACCGGCACACTGTCGACCCCGGCTTCGAGAGCAGCCAGGGTGCGGACCTGCCCGTCGATGACCACGATGCGGTCGCCGTCGCGGCAGGCGAGGATCGGCAGGAGCACACCATGTTCGGTGATGGAGGCGACGACGGCGCGGAACTCGTCCGAGTCGGTGTCGACCTCGTCGCGGACGTTGGGGCCGACCTCGAGGGCGTTGGGGTGCAGGCGGGCGAACTCCTCGCCCGCCCCCACGACCGGCGTGGTGCCGGTCGTGGGGGCTTCGGTTGCGGCGGTGGCGGTTTCGATGCTTGCGGTCATGGTGGTGTCTCTCC
The DNA here is from genome assembly GCF_002258475.1 of Rhodococcus sp. 06-1460-1B. Classification (NCBI taxonomy): domain Bacteria; kingdom Bacillati; phylum Actinomycetota; class Actinomycetes; order Mycobacteriales; family Nocardiaceae; genus Rhodococcus; species Rhodococcus sp. 06-1460-1B. The sequence goes on along the minus strand of NZ_NOYS01000015.1, from coordinate 3,798 downwards.
CTGGTAGATTCTTCGGCTGGAGACACCGGGCAGCTAGGACCTGTCCGGTGTTTTCTTGTTTCCGGGCCTGTACGGGCCTGGGGGTTACTGCTGAGCGGTGGCTACCTGGTGGTGGCCTGCGAGCCGTGCGGCGTGGATTTCAGCCTCACTGGCTCCGTTTTCGCGGGCGGTGCATGCCCAGAACGCGGCCCGCTCGAGGTGCGCATCGACGGTGGTCGAGTTCGCGTCCGCTGCGGCTCGGTTGACCTGCTCGGTGTAGGCGGTGACCTGCGCGAGTGCATGGGTCTTGACCTGCTCCGGTACCTGACCGATCGCGGCCATGATCGCCGTGTGCAGTCCCACCGTCCTCGGTCCTGTGATGGTGTCGTGCATGTCGCTACTTCCCTTCTCAACTGGTGGCCGGACCTTGTTGCCCTGCCACGTTTTTTCGCCGTTTCTGGCGTGAGGAGAGAAACCAGCGCACGGGGACGACGGGGCAACCCCTCGTCTCGGACAGTTTTCGTGGGAGCGCAGCGACTGCTCTACGAAAAGTGTTCGGAGCCTTGGCCGTAGCGCAGCGGAGCGAGGGGTTGAGGCGGCGGGCACGGGTGATGGATGCTCGCCGGTAGCCAGAACCGGAGTGAAAAAACGTTTTTGCTCTTGTGAGTGCGGAGCGCAGCGGAGTTCATTTCGGGGGACACCGCAGGTGGCCGGCACCGCCGGCAGGCGGGATGCAGGACCGTTGGTCGACGCCGGCGGCGTGGCCACCTCCCACCAGCGGAAATCGGCAGGGTGACTGTGCGGGAGCGACGCAGGCCGGCCACGTTCGGTGTCGCGGTAGCGCGGATCTGTTGAGGGTGCGCCTGCTGCCCTGGGGTGGTTCGGTCGGTTTCCCCGATCGGGTGGGTGCAAGCGGTAACTGTCGCTTCTATCGGTCGGGTATCGAGGCGATGGGGTGAATCGAGTTGTGGTGTAACAGTTTCGAGGCTGTTTGGGTCCGTCGATTGGAGGACATCGCGGCAGTGTTGTGTGGGGTGATACTGCGATGGTTCGTTCTACTTTCCTCTCGAGAAAGTTGGTTGACCATGCGTTCTTTCACTTCCCGGGCGAAGGCTGCGGTGCGTCGTTCGGTTGTCGGTGTTGTTCTGTTCGTGGCGTTGGCGATGTCGGCGTTGGCGGTTGCGCCTGCGGCGAATGCGGCGTCGGGTGCTCATGTCGCGGTCGGCGCGAACGCGCGTAGTTGCGTGAGCTTGTCCTCGTGCCTGATGGGTCAAGTGGCCTACGACGGTTCGGGGTCGACGTATCAGGTCTCGGACATGTCGTGCTGGTGGGACGGAGCCTCGTACAACGGTTCGCCGCGGTGGTTCAAGGTCTATGTCCAGCTCACGAGCGGGTATGTGGGCTGGTTGTTCGTGCATTCGTCGTTCGTCGGGAATCAGCCCGGCGTTCCGAAGTGCGGGTCGGGCAGCGTCTGATCGACCCTTCTCTATTCGACTGCGCTGGTGAGTGCGTCCGGACGGTCCATTGCGGCGTTGTTCGCGCTGGTGGATCGTCCGGTGGCGTGGTGTAGCTGCGTCAGAGCGAGTGCGCGGGCAGTCATCTCGGCGATCTCGGCGGGTAGTGGTGGTCCGTCGATGGTTCGGATTCGCATGGACTCGAGTGTGGCATCGGGTACCGACAGATTGTGTTGCGCTGCAACGGGTTGAAGTCTGAACCGCACATGCTAGGGCGGCCTATCTGCGCTGTGGTCGGGGTGTGGCAGTGCGGAGCGCAGCGGAGTTCGATTCGGTGGGACACCCACGGGGCGGCCCGGCCCTACTCGCGGCGTTGCCTCGTCCCCAGGTAACGAACAAGGCCCGCACCCGGTGTCGGGGTGCGGGCCTTGTTGGTCTGCGTCTGGTGTCTGTGTCAGGTCAGCTCGGCGGGTGGGGTGGTCGGGCGCCCTTCGGCGGTATCACGGAGCCACTGGGGTACCTCGCGGCCGGTGCGTTCGCGGAGCGCGATCGAGGCGCGGGCTGCTGCGGCGGCGACTCGAGGACGCTCGGCGGGGCGGTCGGTGCGCTTTTCGGTGGTGGTCATCGTGGGTCCTCCTGCTCGTTCTGGTTGTCAGTGTCCTCGCTTTGGCCCTGGTCCGCCAGTGCGCGTCGGGCTGCAGCTCGGTCGGAGACCGCGACGAGGACGTCCTGTTCGGTTCGGGTGATCAGTGCGGAGTCGGTGACGGTGGCGTAGATGTCCCATCCGAGTTCGGCTTCGGTGTCGTTGTCGCTGGTGGTGCGTTCGAGGCACCAGGTGATCCGTTGCCAGGCTTGGGCGCGTTTGTCGGCCACGGTGCGTTGGCGGACGGTCAGGGCGACGCCGACGACGGCGAGGACGCCGACGATCAGGGTGACCCATGCTTGAGCGGGCATCAGGGGCGTTCCTTCCAGGTGGTGCGGGGTTGGTGGCCCCGGTGCCGTCTGGCACCGGGGCGGTGGGTTACCGGCGTGAGGTTCCGCGGACGATGTCGCCTTCGATGTAGGTGAATCCGTCTCCGCGGCCGTCACGGAGCGCGAAGTGGTAGTCCGCGTGGACCCAGACGGTATCGAAGTGTCCGGCGTCGGTGAGGGTGCCGAGTAGGTCGCGGTCGGCCCCGTTGGGGAAGAACGCGACTCCGGACGAGGGCGGGTAGTAGCGGTTGAGGGTGTCGATCAGCGATTCGACGCTCCGGCATTCTGCGGCCGCGTCGAGGGCCTTGTCGTAGATGGTCCAGTAGTCGTCGGTGTCGTTGGCGGTCATGACTTGTACTCCTCGGTCTGGTCGATCGGTGGTGGGCGTGGCGGGTCAGTAGTCCTCGTTCCAGTGCTCGCCTGCGTAGGTGGGGTCGAAGTCGGCGGGTGCGTGGGCCGGGTAGCGGCGTCGGAGGTCGTCTTCGAGGTCGAGGCGGTCTTGCCAGTGCTTGTCGCATCTGGGGTGCGCTACTCCGGTTCCGGACAGTGCGTCCCGGTATTCGACGTCGCCGGTGCAGTCGGGTCCGTCCGCGATGCAGGTAGCGGTGTCGGTGTTCGTGGTCTCGGTCATAAGTGTTGCTGCCCTTCGGAACTGGTGCCGGGTCGGTCTTGCGTCCTCCCCCACGTTTTTTCGCCGTTTCTGGCGTGAGGAGAGAAGTCAGCGCACGGGGCCGACGAGGCAACCCTTCGGCCGGACAGTTTTCGTGGGAGCGCAGCGAGCACGGGACGAAAAGTGTTCGGAGCCTTCGGTCGTAGCGCAGCGAAGCGAGGGGTTGAGGCGGCGGGCACGGGTGATGAATGCTCGCCGGTAGCCAGAACCGCTGTGAAAAAACGTCTCTGCTCTTTCGAGTGCGGAGCGCAGCGGAGCTCGATTCGGTGGACACCGCAGGTGGCCTGATCCGCCCGGCCGGAACTCTCGGCCGGCGAACCCTGCCCCGACCGGCTACGCGGCCTCCCCGGTCCCGGTGTCCTCGCCGTCGTCCGACTCGGCGGCGGCAGGGTCGACGGCGTCGGCCAGCTCGTGGACTGCGGTCAGTACCGCTTTCGCGGTGGCGGTGACCTGCTCGGGGTCTCCTGCGGCCCATCCTGCGATGTAGCCGACGCTGTAGGCGCTGGTGTCGAGTCCGAGCATCCCGGCCAGGACGTAGGCGACGGATTCGGCTTCGACCTCCATCCGGCCGCGGTGCAGGTCCTTTCGGGCTTCGGGGCCGATGAGGTCGGGTGCGTGCATGAGCGCGTGCGCTGCCTCGTGGATCATCGTTTTCGCGGCCGCTGCGGGTTCGAGGGCTGCGTCGACGACGATCCGGTGGGAGCCGTCGGTGGTGGTGTAGCC
>NZ_NOYS01000044.1:0-52484 GCF_002258475.1 Rhodococcus sp. 06-1460-1B | reverse complement strand
AAGCGGATGGCTGATACATCGAATGCTTTCACCAAATAAAATTCGGCACTGACATTCATCGACACACTGTTGAGTTCTCAAAGAACACGCACACACCATGGTTACCGTGTGAACGGCAACGTCCGGGGCTTACACGCTCGAACCCCAGACATGGCTGATAACCTCTGCCTTGTCTGGGTTGTTCAGGACGTACTCCGTACAACCTCGTTGTCCCGGTTTGTGAAGACCGGGTCGGTGTCCGTGTCGCTCTGACTCGACAAAAGTTACGCGAAGACCAACGCTTACGCAAATCGCCTGGTCAGATGTAATTTTCGTGTGAACATCTAGGTCGGGCGTGCAGTCAGACGACGGCGATGGCGTCTATCTCGACCAACATCTCCTCGCGCGGGAGTCCCGTGAACACGGTCGTGCGGCTCGGCAGCACGTCGCCTGTCGTGTGCGCCGAGACGAACTCGCCATAGGCGTCGTTCATGATCGAGAAGTCCTCACGCTTGGTCAGGTACACGCGCAGCATGACGACGTCGTCGAACGTCGCGCCGCCGGCTTCCACGATTGCCTTGACGTTCTCCAAGGTTCGAGTGGTCTGCGCGGCGACGTCACCTGGGAACAGGTATTCGCTCGTCGCCGGATCCACCGGGCCCTGACCGGAAACCTGCACGAACGGCCCTTTCCGCACCCCCTGGGAGAAGGTGTGTGCCGGGGCCGGGGCACCGGTGGTGCGGATTTCGATCTTTTCGCTCATGATTTTCCTTCCATCGAACTGTCGTTTGTCAGTGAGCGGTCATGTCGATCGGGCGGCCGCCAGCCCAGTCCTTCGGAAATTGCCGCTGCCGTGCCGCGCACTGCGGGCAGCGCAGCCAGTACCTGCTGATGGTCGAGCAACATGTCCGGTACCGACATGGACACCGCGGCCACCACGTCTCCGGTCCCGTTGCGCACCGCGCAGCCGATGCAATTGACGAAAGACTCGTGTTCTTCACGGTCCTCCGCAAAACCCTGCTGGTCCACGAGCTCGAGCTCGCGCAGGTACTGCTCCGGTGTGCTGATCGTGCGTTCCGTGAACGGCGTGTACGTGATGCGTCGAGCGATCTCTTCTCGTTCGGCGCGCGGGCGGCCTGCGACCAGTATCTTTCCCACCGCGGTGCAGTGCAGCGGTGCCGGCCGGCCGACGCGTGAGTACATCCGCACGCTCTGCTGTGCGTCGAACTTGTCGATGTAGATGACCTCCCCCGCCTCGTACGTGGCCAGGTGCACCGTCTGGCCCGTGTCGGAGTTCAGTGCAGCGAGATGCGGTCGCGCGACGGTGCGCACGTCTCGCTGCTCGAGCGCGTGATTTGCGAGCTCGAACAGCCTCGAACCGAGTTGGTACCGGTGATCTGCTCCATGGCTGACAAACCTGTCCGATTCCATGGTCCGAAGCAGTCGCAGCACCGTCGTCTTGTGTACACCGAGGACTGCGGCGAGTTCGTCGAGTGACTTCGATCCGTCCCCGAGCAAACCCAGGATCGTAAGCGCCCTCGACAAGCTCTGGCTCACAACGCCGCCTCGGTGTGCACCGCTGCCACGGCCGCGTAGTCGAGTGTCGCCCACGCATTGTCGTCGATTCCGGCCAGTGCTGCCAGTTCGTCGTGCGGCAGGACTTTCGCAACATCACCGTGGCCGGTCAATGCGCCTGCGGCACAGAGATGTCCGAATCGCACACGCTGCGCCGCGCTGTATCCCATCAGGAACGCGGCCAGAAAGCCGCCGGCGAAAGCGTCACCTGCACCGATCTTTTCGACGACGTCGAGTGTCAATGCGGGGACGTCGACTCGCGCGACTCCCTCGAATGCCGTCACCGTGTGCGCATCGTTCTTGATCACCAGATGACGGGGCTCGGGAAACATCTCGCGTAGTTCCACTGGACTCGAGGTCCCGAACACCGAAGCGGCCTCGTCGGCACCCATCGACACGATGTCGCTACCGCGGACGTGCTCACCGAGGACGCGGGCCGCGTCGTCCGAACGCCCGGCCCACAAGGCCGGCCGATAGTTGAGATCGAAGCTGATAGTGGACGGGCCGGCCATCAGGCTTCGCGTCAATTGTTCCGCAGTGGGTGAGATGGCGACGGTGATGCCGGTGAAATGGACGATGTCGGCGCAGTCGATCGCCGCTCGCACCTCGTCGTGAATATCGTTGGGCGAGAGCGCAGTAGCAGCCGAAAGAGACCGGTAGTACGTCATCGCGCTGTCTCCCAGAGGCAGGTCGTGACGGTGATCGGACCCCGATCCGCGCTCCTTGATGTAGAGGCCCGTCGGCCGCCCGTTATCGACGATCACGCCCGCCGTGTCCACACCAGCAGCGTCGAGTTCCGCGACCAGATATCGGCCGAACCCGTCGTCACCCACCCGCGAGACCCACGCAGCCTCGATTCCCAGTTGGACGAGGACACGAGCCACGTTGGCTTCCGCACCTCCAGCCGTCCGATGGAACGTCTCCGACCGTTCCAGTGGGCCAGGGTCCGCGACGAGGACAGCGAGGCCTTCGCCTACACACACCACCCGGGGGGCTGCCATGTCCGTCTCCTCGAACTCTTGCGGGAATGCATCGTTGGATGCAGACTACAAATGAAAGACACGATACGCAACCGTCGTTGCATATAGCGCAACGCAGAACTCGAGGAGACTGACGTGATCGACACTGCCGGAGTCGAGGCGCTGAGTCGACGACTCCTGGGGCCCGAACACAAATCGCTTCCAGCGAGATCGTGGGGACAGAGCGCCGAGAGCTTTCTGGCCACCGCGCCGCGGCTGTCGGAGTTCACCACCCCAGTACTCACCCTCGACAGGACACGCATCGCATCGAACGTCGATGTGATGGCGCAGTGGACCGAGAAGGCGGGCGTCCTCCTGGCACCCCACGGCAAAACGACCATGGCTCCCCAACTGTGGAAGCAGCAACTGGATGCGGGCTGCTGGGCCATCACCCTCGCTACCGGTTGGCAAGTTCAGGTGGCACGCGCATTCGGTGTGGAGAGAATCGTTCTCGCCAATGCCGAAGTCGATCCTGTTGCTCTGAACTGGGTTGCCGCCGAACTGGACTCGCATCCCGAGTTCGAGTTCTACTGCTGGGCGGACAGCGTCGCCACGGTGCGAGAGATGAACCGCATCCTTGCCGACCACGGCGATCGACCGGTGTCCGTCGTCGTCGAACTCGGCGGCGAGCACGGACGAACCGGCGCGCGAACGACCGAGGAGGCCGTCGCAGTAGGACGGGAGATCGCCGCGTCACCACGCCTCGCACTGGCCGGTGTGGGCGGCTACGAGGGTGCCCTGAGCCACGACCGTTCCGAGGCCGGTCTCGCGGCAGTACGCACCTACCTCGACACTCTCGCCGCACTGCATCGCACCTTCGATGCCGAAGGACTGTACGGCGATCACGCCATTGTGACCGCAGGCGGGAGCGCGTACCAGGATCTGGTGGTCGAACGCCTGCATTCTCTGACCTCGGGCAACGGCGTGCGCACCGACGTCGTGCTCCGATCCGGGGCCTATGTGGCGCACGACGACGGCTTCTATTCGCAGATCTCACCGCTGACTCCCGCCCGAACCGAGACGCCGTTGGTTTCTGCGATGCACGGATGGGCGCGAGTGGTGTCACGCCCCGAGCCCGGCCTCGCATTGCTGGACGCAGGTAAGCGCGACTTTCCTTTCGACGAAGGAATGCCCGTCCCGCAACGTGTTCGAGGTAATGAAGTCCTGGATCCGGCCGCGGAGGTGACGGCACTCAACGACCAGCATGCTTTTCTTCGACTACCGGCAGACGACGCCGGCACACTTCCGGTGGGGGCGGTGCTGCGGCTCGGCCTCTCGCACCCCTGCACTGCGTTCGACAAATGGCGTCTGATCCCCGTCGTGGACGACTCGGACAGCGACGACCCACTCGTGGTCGATCTGATACACACCTTTTTCTAGGAAGCAGAACTTGATGGCGGACACACTATTTCGCGGGTTCGACGTCATCGACGGCACCGGTTCCGCGCGGCTGCGTCGGGACGTTCTCGTCCGTGATGGCACCATTGCAGCACTCGTCGAGCCCGGAAGCCTTTCCAGTGCAGACAGAATCGTCGATGCAGCACCAGGTCACGTCCTGTCCCCCGGCTTCATCGACATGCATGCGCACTCCGATCTGGGGTTGCTGACCGATCCTGGGCACTTCGCCAAGATCAGCCAGGGTGTCACCACCGAGGTGATCGGACAGGACGGCATCGCGTACGCGCCCATCGACGATGCGACGTTGGACGTCATCCGGCGACAGATCGCCGGGTGGAACGGCAATCCCGTCGATCTGGACTTCTCCTGGCGAACGGTTGCCGAGTATCTCGCCCGACTCGACCGAGGCATCACCCCGAACGCCGCATATCTGGTTCCGCAGGGAACGCTGCGCTACCTGGCCGTCGGTGCCGATCGACGTCCCGCAACGCCGTCCGAGATCACCCACATGCAGGAGTTGCTGGCGCAGGGCCTGCAGGACGGTGCCGTCGGAATGTCGAGCGGACTCACCTACACACCCGGAATGTATGCTGGCACAAGCGAATTACGAGCACTGTGTGAGGTAGTGGCAGACTTCGGCGGGTTCTATGCTCCCCACACCCGGTCGTACGGCGCGGGTGCACTCGACGCCTACCAGGAGATGCTCGATCTCTCCAGAGAAACCGGATGCGCCCTGCATCTGACCCACGCAACGATGAACTTCGGTGTCAATCGTGGGCGGGCACGCGAATTTCTCGATCTTGTCGACTCCGCGATCGCCGACGGCTGCGACGTCACGCTCGATACGTATCCGTACCTCCCCGGGGCCACGACTCTGTCTGCGCTGCTGCCGAGTTGGGCGATGTCGGGTGGGCCGGACCGAGCGCTGGAACGACTCGACGATCCGGCCGAGCGTCGCCGCATAGCGCAGGACGTCGATGTCGACGGCTCGGACGGCTGCCACGGAGTCACCGTCGAGTGGGAGACGATTCAGCTCAGCGGAGTATCGAACCCGGAACTCGACCGGTACGTCGGTCGCACGATGGCCGACATATCGGCGGACGAAGGGCTCGAGCCGGTCGACGTGTTCTTCGACTTTCTACGCCGCGACGCTCTGGCCACGACCATCCTGCAGCACGTCGGGCACGAGGAGAACGTTCGCGAGATCATGCAGCATCCGCGCCACATGGGCGGCAGTGACGCCATTCTCGTAGGCGAAAAGCCACATCCGCGTGCGTGGGGAACGTTCCCCCGCTATCTGGGCCACTACGTGCGGGACGAGCGACTGCTCTCACTCGAGGAGTGCATCAATCACCTCACGGGTCGTCCGGCTGCACGGTTACGACTGCGCAGGCGCGGCACGATCGCCGTGGGTCATGCTGCCGATCTCGTGGTGTTCGACCCGGACACCGTTCGAGACACCGCCACGTTCGAGGAGCCCAAACAGCAGGCCGAGGGAATCAGCCACGTGATGGTCAACGGCTCGTTCGCGATAGACGATTTCCTTCCCACCCACTCCTTGGCAGGCCATGCCCTGCGTATGGACTCAGCCAGAAAGCAGACGTCGTGAATGCACTGACGGCAATTCTCGAAGACCGCGCACTCGCTGTGGTGCGCGCGCCGCGCATCTCGGATCCCGCCGCACTCGCACACGCCCTGGCCGGCGGCGGAATTCGCGCCGTGGAGCTCACGTTCACCACGCCGGGAGTCCTCGACCTCATCCGCGCCGCATCCGATGCGGGTGCCATCGTGGGGGCCGGAACGGTCCTCACAGCCGATCAAGCCCGGGCCGCCCTGGACTCGGGTGCCAGTTTCGTCGTGACACCCGGGCTGCGGTCAGACGTCGCCGCCGTGGTGACCGCCGCGCGCATACCGCTGATGATGGGGGCACTCACCCCGTCCGAGGTGATGACCGCGCTCGACCTCGGTGCAGACGCGGTGAAGATTTTCCCGGCGCGCACCGTCGGACCGGCCTATTTCAAGGATCTGCTCGGTCCGTTCCCGGATGCACGTCTCGTCCCGTCCGGCGGCGTCAACGCCGCAAATGCCGCGCACTTTCTGGCAGCCGGAGCAGTGGCTGTAACTGCCGGCACGGATGTGGTGCCGCCGAATTCTGTTGCTACCGCTCAGTGGGACGACATCGCAGCACGGGCCCGGGCATTCGTCCACGCCATCGAAACCGCCAACGAGAAAGAACTGTCATGAATTCTGCCGTCGACTGGCTGAGAACCTCGACACCCGGCCTTCTGGTGCTGTGCGGTATAGCAATCGCCGTGTTGCTCGTCGTGATCATCAAGATCAAACTGGAACCGTTCGTCGCACTGCTCATCGTCGGACTCGGCCTGGCCCTGGCTGCCGGTCTTCCGGTCAATCAAATCGTCGGAACCGCGATCAAGAGCAACGAGTCGTTGCTCGAGACCGGCTTCGGCGGAATTCTCGGGCATATCGCCGTCATCATCGGCCTCGGCACCGTACTGGGGGCCATACTCGAAAAGTCTGGCGGCGCACAGGCGTTGACCGCCAAGTTGCTCGGAATCTTCGGTGAGCGCGGCGCACCCGTCGCGATGGGCCTGCTCGGATTGATCTTCGGTATCCCGGTGTTCTTCGACATCGGCATCTTCGTGCTCGCCCCGCTGGTGTACGTCGCCGCGCGCCAAGGCGGAAAGTCGCTGGTGCTGTACGCGTTGCCGATGCTCGCCGGCTTGTCGATGACGCACGCATTCTTGCCGCCGCACCCCGGGCCGGTGGCACTCGGTGGACTGCTCGAGGTCAATCTCGGTTGGCTGATCCTGTTCGGCTTCATCTGTGGCATACCCGGATTCATCGCTGCGGGCCTGGTATGGGGAAACTGGATCGGTAAGCGCGTCATCGTCGAGGTTCCGGACGACTTCATCAACGATGGGGACGACTCGCCCCGCGACTCGAACGGTGGCGCCGGTGCCGTCACCACTGCACGACCGGTAGTCACGACGCCTCCCTCGGTGGGCACCATCGGCGCGATCATCGCAGTGCCGCTGGTCCTCATCCTCGGTGCCACCTTCGGCAGCATCCTCCTCGACCCGGGCAATCTGCTCGAGGTGCTGACATTCTTCGGCACTCCGGCCGTCGCACTTCTCATTGCCGTGCTGATCGCGTTCTACGTTCTGGGTATACGCCGCGGGTCCACCGTTCAGGAGCTGAGCAAGCTCACAGGTGAGTCGTTGCGCCCGGTGGGCATGCTGTTGCTCGTCGTCGGCGCGGGCGCTTTCTTCGGAAAGGTCATCTCTGCCACCGGGATCGGCACTGCACTGGCCGACACCATGGCGGCGGCAGGTCTACCGATCATCGTCCTGGCGTACATCATCAGTTGTGCACTGCGTGTCGCACAGGGTTCGGCCACCGTCGCGATCGTCACCACCGGTGGCATCGTGGGCCCACTCGTCGCAGCGCAGGACTATTCGGCCCCCGCCGTCGCATTGATCGCCATGTCCATCGCAGCGGGCTCGATCATCGCGAGCCACGTCAACGACGGAGGCTTCTGGATCATCTCGAAGTTCTTCAACCTCACCGTCAAGCAGACGCTACAGACGTGGACCGTCCTCGAGACGATTCTGTCCGTGGTCAGCTTCGCGGTCGCCGGCATTCTCTTCGCGATCATCGCCTAGCTCGACGGCGCGGTCGGGTGTCGACGTGGGCACCTGATCGCGCCACTGGGAGTGCACCTGATCACCGACGAAGTGCGTGTTCTCTGCCGACATCTCCCGGCTCCCCGACCGTCCGACGAGATCGTCTATTCGATCGTCCAGGCTGTGGGCGCGAGCCATGGCGTCCGACGTACGTGCCTCACCCTCCGAAGATTCGACCAGATCGGCCAAACGAACCAGCGCAGCAACTCGTCCCGTCAACTGGGTCCATACGACTTCCAGTGCGCGGCGACGTGATTCGACCTGTTCCGCCGTGTCCTCGTCGACCATCGTCCGACCTATACGGATCAACTCGTCCCCTACCGAGCGCAAAGACGTTGCATCGACCGAGACTTCGGCGAGCTCGACGAACAGATCGACCTGGCTTCGCTGAAACTCGAAGTACGTCGACTGCCACGCCGGCGAGCGATGTATGCGATCGAACGAGGTGCCCGCGAGAAACAGCAGCGTGTCGTAGCGGTCCGAGAATCGGTCGTCTTTGCGATCGATCAACTGATCGACCACCCCGGCTGCCCACTGCACCCGTTTGTCGATGGGCGTTCTACGTGCAAGCGTGCTGACTCGATCCTTTGCGGCGTCCGCCAACGTCAGACCTCGCTCGGCGAGCACCCCGTATTTGATGGGTGCGGGCGTGTGCATCAGTGCATCGAAGACCGCGTCGCGCTGTTCCAGGTCGAGATGAATACCTTCGCGACGTTCCTTGCGTGCCGCGCGGACGCCGTTGGCGTAGTGCCGGTTCGACATCACCACCGTGGTTCGCAGATGCTCGATCCGCTTGTTCGACTCCGCGACTCGCAACTTGTAGACCAGGGCCGCGCCGGGCTTACCCGACGAATCCTTGGCACGCCATCGATCCCGCTCGTCCACCAACTGCCGCAAGGTTCCGAATCCCCCGACCGACGGGAGAGAACGCCCCGCACGCCACCGAGCGATGAGCACCGTTCTGGTTGCTTCATCGACCCTGCCCGCCGCGACGGCCGTTGCGGCGGCGTCGGACAACGGCTCGGAATGGCCGGGTAGCCGACAGTCGGCACAGAGGCGATGCACCCGGTCATCGAATCGAGCGCGCTGCTGTGCCGAATCGCCTGCATCGAACTGAGACATCATTTCTCCTCGGTCGCACCGCGGTCCGGCGTGCTCGCCGTCGAGTGTTCCAGAAAGTTCAGATCAACCCCTTCAGGGTTTCCTCCGTGTGAGGCTTCTTCTCGGCCAGCAAGGTGCGCGCCTCGTCCAGCCCCTCCCAGACATTCCACATCAGTACCCCGCGCACGACGGCATCGTCGTCGAGGTAGTAGACGACGCCTTCCTTGCCGATCGTCTTCCAGTCCTCCACCGTGTTCAGCGACGTTGCCACCGTTCCGATTGCCTGGTAGCCGTCGTCGTACACGTCGGAGTAGAAGTACGGAGTGTAGGTGTAGGCCGCGCCGGCACCTGCCATGTTGCGACCCGCCGCTTTGCCCATCTCGGTTGCGTTGTCCACGTGCTCGATGCGTCGGCGACCGAGAATGGCGTCCGGATAGTTGGCCACGTCGCCGGCCGCGTAGATGTGCTCGTCCGCGGTGCGCAGGAACTCGTCGACGACGATGCCGTTGTCCACCTCGAGACCTGCCGCCTCGGCCAGGTCTGTGCTGGGCCGGACACCGAGGCCGAACACCACCCCATCTGCTTCCACCGCGGACCCGTCGTCCAATTGCAGCTGGACACGAGCCGACGCCTCCGCACCCGACGTGACCTTGGTTCCTCGGCGCACGGTGACCCCGTGATCGGAGAACCCTTTGTCGAATCCGGCGGCCAGCGAGCGGGGGAACATGTGGCTGCCCACGACGTCGTCGGACGTGACGAGCGTGACTTTGACACCCTGTTGAGACAGCGCTGCTGCGATTTCCGTTCCGATGTAGCCGCCGCCCACCACCGCTATATGCTCCGCGGTCTCGGTCAGTTCCCGCAACATCCGGTAATCGGCGAAGGTGCGGAAGTAGATCACTCGCGGACTGGGCGACAGGTCGATTTGCGTCGGCGCTGCGCCGGTTGCGAACAAGAGCGTTGCGTACTCGTGGTTCTCGCCGTCCGCTGTCGTGACCGCCTGCTTCGACCGGTCCACCGACGCGATACGCGTACCCGTATGGACCTCGGCACCGGTGTCCGAGGCGGTACCGAGCGGAACCTGATCACGGCCGAATTCGCTGTCGGTCCACAACTTCTTCGACAACGCGGGGCGCGTGTACGGCTCGTCGGAGTCGGCTCCGAAGATCCCGATGGAACCCGTTGCGTCCTGTTCACGAATCCCACGAGCAGCACTGTCGGCAACCATTCCGCCGCCGATGATCAGGTAGTCGTATCGCATCGCTCACTCCTTGCACGTGGGGGTATCGACGACCTGGCTACCCGGAACCGCGTGAGCGCAACCACTCCGACGCCTCGGTTCGGAAGGCCGGAACAAATCGAACCGAACGAACTGTATGCAGCATCACACCCCGTAAAGGTTGGCCCAGGCCCGTCCAGTGGGCATCTTGGTTTGCGAGACGAAACATCGCGTTCACACATTTTGGGTTGTAACGGTTCGGCTCGGACGAACGACTCACACCTCAGGACGCGAACAAAAGGAGACGATGTGACTGTTCAGATCGATTCGCTCGCAGCCGGCACCAGCAATGCCGACAATGCGATCGCAGACGTCGACCAACTCTTCGACGAAGTTTCAACGCTGGACGCCAACATCCTCGACGCCATCGAGCGCCGCACCCGCTTGGCGCGCACCCTCGCTGCCGTGACGCCCGACGCTACCGTGTCGGACACCACAGCAGACCCCTACGCCGATCTCGGCAACGACGGCCGAGTTTTCTCGCGGATGCTTTCCCGCCTCGCGCAGATCACCCGGTAACGTCCTTCCCCCTTTATTTCGCAGTCCGCGGCCCCGTCGAGCACGTCTCGGCGGGGTCGCGTTGTGTCTGGACACGGCACCGGTGAATTTGTCGACGGACCGTTGTCAGTACCGGCACGACCGTTGTTCGACGGTCGTGCCGGTACCCGACGAATAGGTGTCATCCATGTCCCGTTTGCTGTTCGCCAATATGCCCGTCCGCGATGTCGTGGCCACCCGCGCATTCTTCGAGGGTCTCGGCTTCGAGTTCAACGACATTTTCAGCGACGAGAACACCGCCTCGATGATCGTCAGCGACCAGGCGACGGTGATGTTTCTGGCCACATCGAGGTTCGGGGATTTCATCTCCGATTCGATCTGCGACACGACGTCGGCTCGTGAGGTACTGATGTGTATTTCGGCCGACAGCCGCGCCGAGGTCGACTCACTCACGGACGCGGCCATCGCTGCGGGTGGATCGAAGTGGATGGAACCGCAGGATCATGGGTTCATGTACGGCCGAGCATTCCGTGATCTGGACGATCACGTGTGGGAAGTGATGTGGATGGACCCCTCGGCCGTTCCGACGAGCTGATGTCGCTCAGAGGCGGTCGGGCAGTCCGAATCGATCGAACAGCGACAGATCGAAGAAGCAGGCGACATGCCCGACGCCTCGAGCGTCGACGTCGAGAACGTGTAGTTGGAACGGTCGATGTATTCCGTCCTCGCCCACCATGTAGAGCCCGTACGCAGGTTGACCGTTCGCTGATGTTGCCACCATCCGCATGTCGCCCGCTCCCTGTGCGGGGCAATTGTTTCGGATGAGAGATCCGATCGTCTCGGCTCCCTGATACCAGCCGACGAACGGGGGCATCTCCCACACCGCGTCCGAGGTGAAGAGTGTGACCAGCCGGTCGATGTCGTAACGCTCGAAGCACTCCACGTACTGGGCCAGGAGCTGGCGCAGTTCGGCAGATTCGATGGGTTCCACGTTGTCCAGTTCCGGAGCGATCTCGTCGAGTCGCTCGCGGGCCCGCTGCAGGAGGCTGTTGACCGCAGTGGTCGTCGTGGCGAGAACCTCGGCGACCTCGGAGGCCTTCCACTGCAACACCTCGCGCATCAACAGCACTGCGCGTTGTCTCGACGACAGATGCTGCAGCGACGCGACGAACGCGAGCCGAACCGACTCCCTCCCCACCACCAACGTGGCCGGGTCGTTCGAGTCGGCCAGATCCGAGTCGGCAATCGGTTCGAGCCACGGCACCTCGTTGTTCTGCACGAGTTCGTCGGTCGGGCCCGAACTCGGCGCGCCCAGCCCGGTAGGAAGCGGACGCTTGGCTCGCCCCTCGAGGGCGGTGAGGCACGTGTTCGTTGCGATTCGATACAGCCAGGTGCGCAGCGACGATCGACCCTCGTACTTGGCGTACCCCCGCCAGGCCCGGATGTAGGTCTCCTGGAGCATGTCCTCGGCGTCGTGGATGGACCCGGTCATGCGGTAACAGTGCGCCAACAGCTCGCGACGGAACGGATCGAACTGCGCGACGAAGTCGTCGTTCTGCACAGATGCCACGGTCATGCGGAAGAGCTTAAACCGGGTTCGGTCGCATCGACGGCCGATCGCGCGCCACCGCCGGGATTGGTCGGGCCTCTGGGTTAACCTCGGCTCGTGACATCGCTCAGCAGCATCGACGACTTGGTAGAAGAGCTGTATCTGCATCGTCGTCGCGCGTGGGAAGCCGCACTCGTCACCGCACAGAATTTTCTGGAGACCATCGCCGACGAGATACTCGAAGATGTCGACCGAGACAGACTCAATGCCCAGACCGCGCGGATCAAGGACCCTGGTAGATCTGCCGACAAACTCCGTCGATATCTGTCCGAGGGACGCATCAGCGAACCGCACGACGCCGACGCCGTGGCCGACGCACTGCCCGATCTGGTCGGCATCAAGGTGCTGTGCAAGACCCCACGGGACCAGCTCTCGTTCGTCACCGCACTCGAGCGCGCGTGTACCGATCCGAAATGCTCGGTGCGGTTCGCGCAGCCGCCCACCGACTACGTCTCGTTTCCCAAGCCGAGCGGATACCGGGCATATCACGCTGTGCTTGTCGTACGAGTGGCCACTCATCAGGGCGACCTCGACGTGAAGGTGGAGGTTCAGGTCAAGACTCGGCTGCAGGACGCGTGGGGCGAGCTGACCCACGAGGACATGTACAAGCCCGGTGAAGCACTCAAACCGACCAAGAAGCACACGGATTACGCCGCGCACATGGCGCACCTGCTCGATCAAGTCGACGCCATGGCCGACGATCTCGCCGCGCAGCTCGACTCGCTGACCGCCGCCTCGAAGGACGGCAGCGTGGTGGCACCCGACCCGATCCCCAAGGACCCCGACTTCATCCGGGCACGCGTCACGCGCACCGGCCCTCGCTACGCCCTGGCCGTCGGTCCGGACGGGCGCCGTGGGCTCGTCCCCGCACGGTCGGTCAAAGCCGTGATCGGCTCGACCGATCGCATCGCAGTCAACGATTACCTCGAGGTGGGCGACTACATCGACGTCGTAGTGGAGGACTCCGAGGACGCGCTGTACTACCACCTGACCTCGCAGCCGCCGCGGCGCACGCAAGGAAAGAAACGCAAGCGCTGACCGGCGTTTCTCAGGAAGATCTCACGTCGGTCCGGTAGACATGCCATCTCGTGACCACTACCGAGAAATCCCAGGTCGTCACCGACGGCGATAGCGTCGCCGCAACTACGACCGGCACACGTGCCATCGGCCGTCTGCGCAGGAGACTCCGGTCTCCCGATGTGATGGTCCCGACCGTCGCGTTCGTACTCCTTGCATCGCTGTACTCGACGATGTCCGTTCTCGGCCACCGTCAACTGCGCACATCGGGCTTCGACCTCGGAATATTCGTGCAGCAGGTCGCGTCGTACTCGCAGTTTCGGGCTCCGACCTCCGATCTGCTGGGCACCGGCTACAACACCCTCGGTGATCACTTCTCGCCGATCACGGCCCTGCTGGGTCCGGTGTATCGCGTCTTCCCTCATGCCGAGACGCTGCTCGTCGCTCAGGCGGTTCTGTTCGCGCTCGCGGTGATTCCGATCAGCCGATTGTCGGTGCAGAAATTCGGCACTGTCGTCGGAACAGTGATTGCCGGCGCGTTCGGCCTGTCGTGGGGCGTACAAGCCGCGCTGAACTTCGACTTCCACGAAGTGGCCTTCGCGATGCCGTTACTGGCGATGTCCCTGGTGGCTCTCGTTCGCGAACGCTGGGTGCCCGCTCTGGCCTGGGCTCTTCCGCTGGTGTTCGTCAAAGAGGACATGGGTTTGACGGTCGTCGTCATCGGCGCACTGGTTGCCCTGTTCACCACCGGCCGCACGCGCATCCTGGGCGCGATGACCGCGGTGTGGGGGCTGACCTGGGTGATAGTGGCCGTCAAGGTGATCGTTCCGGCGCTGAGCTCCGACGACTCGTACGGCCAGGGCTCGAAATTGCCGCCCATCGGCGAAGGGATCGCCGATACCGCGCACGGGCTGGTTGCTGGAGACTCCCGTGCCGCAACGGCGTTTCTGCTGCTTTCCGTCACGGGGTTCTTCGCGCTGCGCTCTCCACTCCTGCTGGTCGCAGTACCGACGGTTGCCTGGCGTTTCCTCAGCGACAACACCAACTTCTGGAAACCGATCTACCACTACAACGCCATTCTGATGGTGATCGTCTTCGTCGCCCTGATCGACGCCTTGGCACGCAGCGAGCGCCACGCCCAGCTGACCGAACGAGGTCGACGAGCGATCGTCGCCTTCGTCGCTGCTTTCGCATTGGTGGCACTACCGTTCCTGCCCATGTCGCGGATGGTGCACGCCGAGGAGTGGCGTGTCGATCCACAAGCAGCCACTGCCCGCGACATCTCGGCGTGGATCCCGGCCGGTGACCGCGTTGCAGCGTCGAACAACCTCGTGGCACAACTCGTTGCCGACCACGACGTCTCGGTGTTTCCGCAGCGACCGACCGACTCGACCGTCCCGGACTGGATCGTCGTCAACCGAGAACGGCCCGCGGGTTGGCCGACCGACGAACGCGGCGATCGGCAGGCGATCGACCGGGCACTGACCACCGGATACGACGTCGTCTACTCCGTGGACGGTATCGAGGTGCTGCACCGCAACTGATCGGTCCCTACTAAGGTTTCGATCAGTTCGGGCATTTCGATACCGCGGGGTTCTCGAACTCTCGACATTCGACCGATCACGACAGCTACGGCAAGGTAGGTACAGGACATCGACGCTCGAACCGGCGACCTCGGCACCACCCGAACAGCATCGAAGCGGTCACCGTGGAATCGGAAGAATCCGTACCGCGCGCAGGTGTCGAGCAACCGATTGCTGTCCGGTCCCACCTCTGCGAAAGAAGTACGACACTTCTCGATCGACCTCGGTGACAGCGGAATCACCTACGAGGCGGGAGACGGATTCGGCGTCAAACCCGTCAACGACGCCGCACTGGTCTCGGCCGTGATCGACCGTCTCGGTGTCCCCGCAGACACGGCCGTCCACACCAAGTCCGGAGAAATCAGCCTCGCCCAGGCCCTGACCACCGAATACGAAATCGGCATACCGTCGATGGACCTGATAGAAGCCATCGCCGAGCGGGCCGGTGACGCCGAACTGGACCACGTGCTGCAGAACGGCGACCGGGCGTCGTTCGACGCGTGGACATGGGGACGCGACGTCGTCGACGTTCTCGACCTCGATCGGTCGGGTGCTCTCGACCCCGCCGAATTCCTGGGCCTGCTCCGTCCCCTGCAGCACCGCGTCTATTCGATCTCGTCGTCGCCGACAGCGCACGAAGGAAGCGTTCACCTCACCGTGTCGACCGTGAGATACCGATCGGCCGAGCGAGATCGCGGCGGGGTGTGCTCGACGTACCTGGCAGATCGCGTCGGCAACGCGCAGGAAGCGGGAGTGTTTCTCTCGGCCAACAAGTCGTTCCGACTCCCTTCCGACGACACTCCGATCATCATGATCGGTCCGGGCACCGGAGTAGCACCGTTCCGTGCGTTTCTGCACGAACGTCGGGCTCGCGGTGCATCGGGCCGAAACTGGCTGTTCTTCGGAGACCAACATCGAGCGAGCGACTTCCTCTACGAGGACGAACTCACGGACTTCGAGCGTGACGGTCTGTTGACCAGGCTGGATCTGGCGTTCTCGCGTGACCAGTTCGAGAAGATCTATGTGCAGCACCGCATGCGCGAGGCCGGAAAGCAGCTGTACGGCTGGCTCGAAGAAGGCGCACAGATCTACGTCTGCGGAGACGCGTCACGCATGGCGCAGGGAGTCGACGAGGCACTCCACGAGGTCGTCGCCGAACACGGTGGGCGCTCCTCCGACGCCGCGGAGGACTACGTGAACGACCTCAAGCGCGCCAAGCGCTATCTGCGCGACGTCTACTGACGGGCCGTTCTTGTCGGACCCCCTCGCTACCGTCACGGGCACAGCAATGAAGTTCTCGTCCGAGTAGAGGGTGTGCACCGTGAACGCAGTGCAGAACGACCATTTCGACTCCACCACCGCGCGTGCATGGGGCACGTTCACCGAGAATCTGCACGCGCACCTGCGGTCGCTGCCGACGCGGGACTACATCACTGTCACGGCCGCGCAGGCCAGCCCCGGCGAGCGTGGGCTCCGGCCGTACATCGACATCGCAGCAACTCGAGACGGGGCTCTGGTGTCGATCGCGTCGCTGCCCTCCCTGCTGTATCCACAGGCACCCGAGTCGGTCACCCTCGACGTTCAGTTGCTCGACTTCGGGTGGCTGGACCGCGGCAAGCCCGTCGCAGACGGGTCGGTCATCGATCTCACCCGAACGGATTCGAGGGCCGACGCTGCTCTCGTCGCCGAGATGGTGACCCGGGCGTTCCGCGAGCTGTGGAACGTGCCCCACCCGTCGTTTCTCAGCGTGTGGGGCGTCGCCGCAGACGGAGCCGCCTCGGGACCGATCGACCTCCAGCGCGGAATCATCGGCGCCCGATCCAGCACTGCCCAGGAAGGTCGTGTCGACTCGACACCGACCGATCCCCCGTCCGACATCACCGACGTTCCCGACGAACTGCGATCACTGCATACTCTGTGCCAATTGACCGGTCGAAAGGTCGACGCGCAAACAGTGCACTCGGTGTGCGTGGGGGCGGACATCGACGAACTCGGTGTGCACGCGCTCGCCCTGCATCGCTCGGCGGCCGCACACTCCGACCGCAGCGCAGCCGAGGGAACAAGGCCCTCGATCGCGGTGTGGACGGGACTGGCCCGAACCTGGCTGTTGGTTGCCCGCAGTATCGCAGCTGCAGCCGGATCGGACCGGCACGCCTGTCGCTGAACTGCTACAGAATCCTTCGACGCAAACCGCTGGCCCGCAGGACCTGCCGTTCGACTCCGGCTCGGATGGCCTCCTCGGTGCCGATCACCCGTACATGCGACCGCGCACGGGTGATCGCGGTGTAGAGCAACTCGCGAGTGAGCAGAGTCGATGCCTCGGCGGGCAACAGAACCGACACGGTGTCGTACTGGCTGCCCTGGCTCCGGTGAATCGTCATCGCGTACACGGTCTGGACGGCAGAGAGGACGTTCGGGTGAATGAGAACGTGGCCGCGACCCCGCGCGAAAGCAGCCATCGGAGTTCCGTTCTCACCCGACACCACAACACCCGTGTCTCCGTTGTAGATTCGCGCTTCGTGATCGTTGGCCGTCACCAGCAGCGGCTGACCGGGGTACCAGTAGGCGGGGTCGAGGAAGGCCTTGTTCGCTTCTCCCACCCACTCGAGTGCCAGCCGATCCCACAGCGCAACGCCCCACCGCCCCTCACGGTGCGCGCACAGAAGTCGATGCTTCTCCAGTCCCAGCAGCGCGGCGGCGGCGTCACCGCGGGTTGCCGCCGCTGTGACCTCGGCGGCGGTGTCGACCACGTCGGCCCGCAATGCGTCGGTGTCCTCGGGTGCATGGAACGAGATCTGGTCGTCACCGGATTCGAGTAGTTTCATCACCTCGTCACCGCGGCCGTCTCGAACTGCGACGGCCAGACGGGCGATCGCGCCACCGAATCGTCGACCGCGGCTGAGCCGAACCACTCCGCCGCGCAACCTGTCTCGCTCGAACGCACTGAGCGCCGCCTCGTCCGGATCCTCGGCTGCGTCGAAATCCGCGTCGACCAGGTGCGCCAACACAGGGTTCTCGGTGCCGGTGACCGGCCGTGCGACGAGGTCGGCCAACACTGCTCCGGCGTCGACGGACGTCAACTGATCGGGATCGCCCACGAGTATCAACCGCGATTCCGGTCGAACTGCTTCGAGCAGGCGACACATCATCGTCAACGACACCATCGACGTCTCGTCGACGACCACCACGTCGTAGGGCAGTCGATTGTGGGAGTCGTGACGAAACCTCGTCTTGCTGCCCGGTTTCCACCCCAGCAGGCGATGCAGAGTCATTGCTTTCAGTTCTGCCGGGAGACCCAGCAGTCCCGCTTGCTCGGCCACCGACTCCTGCAGACGGGCGGCAGCCTTGCCGGTGGGGGCGGCAAGACCGATTCTCACATCGCTGCCGTGTTCTCGAACCAACAGCGCCAGAATCCGAGCCACCGTGTGGGTCTTACCGGTGCCCGGCCCGCCGGCTATGACAGTGGTCCAGTGCGTCGCCGCCAGGGCTGCTGCAATGCGTTGTCGATCGGGAGGGGTGGTGGGTGCGCCGGATTCGTCGATGAACAATTCGGCCAACGCACGGTCGATCTTTGCACCGTCGACGACGGGGTGCGACTGCGATCGAGCGTCGAGTATTCCTCGAACTGTGTTCTCCTGCAAGTGATATCGATCCAGGTACAGCAGTTCACCCAGGTCGGTGCGCACCAGCTTCAGCGGCGTCAGCGGCCCATTGACGCTGCCGACCACGAGCGGGCTGACCGCCAACCCGTCGAGAACGTCGGACAGATCGGGCCAGGGAAGAAGGCTCGGATCCACGTCCGATTCCTCGTCCACCGTCACATCCCGCAGGCGCTGCAGGTCCAGACATATCGATCCGGATCGCACTGCGCGCACCGTCAGAGCCGTGGCGAGCAGCACCAGTTCGGAGGCTTCCCCGGCCAGGGCACCGAGCCGCAACGCCACGTGCACGTCGGCCGCTGTCAGTACACCGGCGTCGTTGAAGGACCGCAGAATTCCGCTGCCTCGCAGCGCCGTCGAGACACTCGTCATCGTTGTACCTTTCCGGCGAGCAGATCCGACAACTCGACCACCAGTGCCGCGGGCGGATCCCAGTCGAACACACCGCAGCCGGCCGGAGTCTGCGGCCCCACCATGCCCCGAACGAACAGGTACCGTACTCCGCCGAGATGCGTCTCCGGCCGGTAGTTCGGTTGCCGCCATCGCAAATATCTGTGCAACGCAACGGCATACAGAATGGCCTGCAGCGGATAGTGCGATCGCATCATCTCCTGCGCCATCTTCTCGCGCGTGAAATTACCGGTCGTCAGATCGCCTCGGGCCAGGCGGTTGGTCTTGTAGTCGACCACGATGTAGCGAGGGCCGGGTACCCGAAGAACGGAGTCGATACTTCCGGTGAGAAAGCCGCGCAGTGGGGTGGCTTGCACTGAATCGAGCAGATCGGCGTAGTCCGCGAGGACATCCGCCGGGTCGAGATGTCGACGCAGCAGCTGCGCAACCGATGTCAGAGTCACGCTCGAGTCCACCGGGTCGTCGCCTCCGGCCAAAGGCAGTTCGAAATCCAGCTCGGCCAGGTGGTCGTTCGGCGCGATGTCGGCCAGCGTCCCGAAGCCCAGCGGTGTCTGCATCACCGGCAACAGGGCGGCTGCCAGAGCCGTCGGATCGACATCTGCCATCCGTGAGGCAACGGCAGCTCTGCAGCGTTGCTCGAGTTCGGACAGTAGATCGGCTGCGGAGGTATCGACGTGTTCGAGGGCCTCGTGCACCAGCGTTCCGAATGCGGCACCGGCCGGCATTCCGTTCATCGGTGACGCGATCCCGTCCACGGACTCGTCCGGGTTCGCGCTTCCCAGCGGAGGTTCGACAGGCTCATCCGCTTTCTCGGGCCTCTCGGCCTCACTGGTCACCCCCACCTCCGGCTCGACGGGCGACGCATCGTGCGCGTGAGCCGTCAAGGCCGAGTAGGACGTTCGACGCCACAGCAAATCCAGAGCACGCCCGAAGCGAGCGGCAGTGACGTCGCGGTGTTCCTCCTCGGGTCGAACCCACTGCTGATCCGAGGGTGGTGTGGGGCCGACTGCCTCGATCGAGATCAGATCCGCTGACGGACCGACCCAGGATTGCACGCGGTTGGCGGTAGTGGCGTCGTCGAGCACCTTGTACGACGGCTCCGGCTGCGCAATCCCCGGAATGCGGCCGAACAGCATGCGGTGCAACGACGACGTAGCAGTGTTGCGTCCCGGTGCCCACCACAACACCACCTGGCACTGGGCTCTGGTGAGTCCCACGTACAGCAGCCGTAGTTCTTCTCCGGCTTCTTCACGATCGTTGACAAGCTTTCGTGCTGCGTAGCCGGCCCCGGAGGGACCGCCGACGTCCCGGATGCGATGGCCGTCCTCGTGCAGCAGCAGGGTCGACGGTGAGCTGAAGTAGAGCGTGTCCCAGGCGTACGGAAGGTAGACGACGGGAAATTCCAGCCCCTTGCTCCCGTGCGTTGTCATGATCTGCACTGCCGCCGAGTCACTGTCGAGCCGGCGACTGCGATCGGTGGAACCGCCGGCTGTCGGCTCCTTGATTCGATCGGTGAGCCACCGAGTGAGAGCGGTGATTCCGTACGATTCGGATACCGCTGCGCGATTGAGCAGTTGGGCGATGTGCCGCAGGTCGGTCATCGTGCGCTCCCCCGCCTCGACCGCGAGCAACCGAGCATCGAGACCCGACTGCGCCGACATCCGCTCGAACACTGCCGCGAAACCCGCCTCGTCGAACAGCACGGAGTACTCACGCAGCCGGCTGCTCACCTGCGACAGAGCGTCCTCGGCCCCGGAATCGAGTTGGGCGGCAGTCCAACCGAGCAAAGGTGTCAGGGCTGCGAGTCTGACGCGGTCGGTGCGGTGCGGTTGTTCGATCGCTTGCAGTAGCCACAACCAGTGTCGAGCACTGTCGGTGCCGAAGACGCTGGTGCTGCTCGACACCACCGACGGCACACCCACTGCGTCGAGCGCATCTCGAATCAGCGCAACCTGTTTGGTCGTGCGAGTCAACACCGCGATGTCCCGCGGTTCGACCGTCCTCGGCCCGTCCGGCCGGTCCATGACGGCGTTCCCGGACAGGAGCGTCACGATCTCGGCCGCCACATCTGCAGCCACCCGAGAGCGGAGTCGATCCACCGCCGGAAATCCCGAACGCAACGGTCCTGCTCCGGTTCGGGGCAGATAGCGCAGCCGCAACGGAGGATGTCCTGTCATGCGCGAGAACGGGTTCCGCGCTTCGACGCGATGGACGACGATGTCGTCGTGTCCGAGGGCGGCACCTCCGTAGAGATGGTCCAACGCGTCGAGGAGCCCGGAGTCGCTACGCCAGTTCGCCGTCAGCTCGTACAGATGATCGGCCGACTGCACCGCATCCAGATAACTCAGCACTTCGGCACCGCGGAAAGCGTAGATGGCCTGCTTCGGATCTCCGACGAGGATCAAAGTCGTGTAGCCGTGAAAGGCCCGGCGCAGGATGTCCCACTGCATGGGGTCGGTGTCCTGGAATTCGTCGATCAACACGACACGGAACCGGTCTCGCACGCGCGCGCATGCTGCCTCCCCGTGCACGGGATCGGACAACACCGAGTGCAGCAGTCCGAGTAGATCGTTGTAGTCGCGGATGCCGAGAAGACGTTTGCGACGCTCGACCTCACGGCGGGCCTCCCGAGCGAACTGCACCCGCAGGGCGGCTTCCCGGTTGCCGTCGTCACCGTCGAGGTCGTCGATGTCGGGGTACAGGATCGACTGTTGATCTCCGACGGCTGCCGCGGCCAGTTGTTGGGCGTCGCGTCGCCCGAACGGTGGTGCCTCGTCGTCGCCGCTGAACATCTGCAGATACAGATCGTCGACCACCTGCTCGAGCAGATCCGACACCGACTCGACGAACGTGGATTCGGGTTCGCGCTCACCCGCGATACCCAGCCCGTCGAGCATGCGTTGGCAGAAGCTGTGCGTGGTGACGATCGTCCCGGCGTCGAAGTCCGACAGCGCTTTACGCAGTCGCCGGCGCCGCCTGTCCACTTCCTCGTCGTCTGCCGCGGCGAGAAAGGCGACGAGAGGGTCGCGCGCACCACGCGCAGAGTCCGGATCACCGAGGTCTCGGGCGATCGACGCGAACCGGCTGCGGGTGCGATCGCGCAGTTCCTGGGTCGCGGCGCGACTGAACGTCACCAGCAGTAGATCCGAGATCTCGGCCAGTCCTTCGGCGATGTACCGCGCCGCAAGTCCGACGATCGCGTACGTCTTGCCCGTTCCGGCGCTGGCCTCGAGCACGGTCGTCCCGGTCGGCATCGGACCGAGGAGGTCGAATCCGCGTGCGGCGGTCATGCGTTCCCCATGTTCTCTGCGGTCAGCAATGGATCCCACAACCGGCGGGAGAGAACTCCGAAGCGGCTCTGCTCGTTCGCGGGGTCGGTCTCGTCGTCGAGAGGGCTCGGATCGAGCAACGTTCCGAACGAGAGCGACGGGCCGTGCACGTATCGCAACGATCGGTCGGTGCCGTCACCGAAATCGCCGCGCCACGCCCAACCGGCAGATTCGTAACCGTCCTCGATCGATCCGCCGCCGAACCGCTTCTCCGCGTAGGCAGCTGCTGTCCCGGTCGAGATCGGCAGCGGCGCAACCAATCCGCGATCCCGCAGGTCCACCACGTCGCGGAGTACCGCGAGGGGATTCGGAGGGGTCGTCAGGCGGGACCGGCGAGGCGGACGCATTCCGCTGGCGCGCCCGATGGTGACCGCGCTCCACTCCCCCGGCTCGGACGCTGCCACCGCCAGCAGACGCACCCACGCCGCGAGCCTGTGCTTGGCCGCCAGCCGTGAATAGGACGAACGCACGAGTGTCCGGTCGTGAATGCCGGTGACGGTACCGGTCAGACGTCGCCCATCACCGAGATCGACCACGATGTCGGTGGTCTCGGCCGGGCCTACGTGAAACGGCGCGGCCGCGTCGGCGATGATTCCGACGACTCGGCGGATGTCGGACATCTCGCGTCGACCTTGATGAAACGGAGGCAACGTGCCCCGCCGCCACTCGGCGTCGGCGAATTCGCCGATGTCCGTGCCGGCCAGCACCGCTGCCAACATCCGATCGCCGATGTTCCACCGAGACAACGGATCCAGTTCGATGTCGAGACTGTCCGCCAGATCGTCTTCGAGCTCGGGAACTCGAAACCCGAGACGTTGACGCAGAAATGCCTGAACCGGATTCTCCACGAACGCGATCACGTCGGCGAGTTCCACGTCGCCCGAATTCGCTGGGGGCAATGCATCTGGCAAGAACAACGGCACCGGTACGGACGGTCGCTGCTGAGACACTGCGCCCGCCAACGCCACCGTGTCGAAGCTGAACGGGTGTCGGGCCTCGAAATTCCGAGGATCGAAGGGCTGCAGTGGATGCCGGTGTTCGACGCTACGGCCGGCGGTCACGTCGAGAACGTCCATCAACTCGCGCAGTGGGATCGCGGGCGGCTTGGTCGATCCGTCGACGGGGTCGGCACCGGTGTAGAAGAGCAGTAGCTTTTCTTCGGCGGACATCACGGCGTCGAGCAGTAGCTGTCGGTCCTCGCTGCGGATGTCGCGTTCGCCGACGGCCGGGTCTCGTGCGAGGACGTCGTCTCCGTCGAGGCTGCCGACGCGGGGAAACACCTCGTCGTCGAGACCGAGAAGGATCACGACGCGGTGCGGGACCGATCGCATCGGCACCATCGTGCACACGGTGAGCTCTCCGGTGCGAAAGTTCGCTCGGGTGGGGCGGCCGGTGAGCCGGCCACCGAGCATGGCGCGCACATCCGCCAGCCGCAACTCGGCGGTGTCGCCGTGCTCGGTGGCTTCGGCGATCTCGCGATGCGCTTGCGCCAGTTGCCATTCGTCGGCGGTGGGCACGTCGGCGAGCAGATCGAGGGTGCGGCCGAGCTGCCGCGTCCATTCGGTCACCGGGGCGCGCCCGGACAGCGCCCGTAGTACCGAGGCGAGCCGGTCGACCAGCTCGGCGAATCGGCCCGCAAGTCCGATGTCGTTACTGTCCACGTCGTCGAGGGGCAGCGCGAGGTCGAGATAGTCGTTCCCACTCTCGTCCGCCGCTACCCCGAGGAGGATACGGTCGAGTGCGGACTTGAAGGTGTTCTGCCGAAAGTTGTTCAAACCGAAGGATTCTCGTTGTCGTACCGTCAAACCCCAGCGGGCTCCGGACGTGGCGACCCATTCGCGGAGGCGTTCGAGGTCGTCGTCGGTGAACGAGAACTTCTGCCGCACCGGGCCGCTCGCCGCGAAATCGAGTAGTTCGCTGGCCGTCACTCGCCCCTCGGAAAAGTCGAGCACCGTCGCCACCACATCCAGTACCGGATTGGTGCGACGCAGGCCCCGATCGGCGAGCCGGACCCGCAGTCGATGACCGGGATGCACCAATGTGGCCTGGCCGAAATTGGCACGGATCAGCGGCGCATAGGTCTCGACGTCCGGGCACATGACGAGCACGTCACGGGGTTCGAGAGTCGGGTCGTCGGTGAACAGATGCAGCAGAGACTCGCGCAGCACCTCGACCTGGCGGGCAGGCCCATGACATGCGTGAATCTGCACGGTGCCGTCTGCGAGCGCCGGATCGCCGTCCGTCGTTGCGTGGGAGGGCACTTCGTCGCCGGCGATGTCGGATTGGATCGTTCCGAGCAAGGTCCGCGTTGGTTCGGGCCCTTCGTGGTGCACGGTGTGATCGGTGATCGAGCCGATGGTTGCCTGCAGTTCCCGCACGTCGCGCGACAGACTCGCCAGCAGCGGGTGCTCGACGGCCAGAGCGGTCACGTCGTCGCGCCGTCGGGTGGCCGCCGGGATGTCGGCGAGTGTGGCCCACATCGACGGGCTGGGGTGTGGGATCCAGATGTGGACGTCGCGGTGGTGCGCGAGCGCGTGCAGGATGTCGAGTTGGTCGGCGGTCAGCCGAGTCGGACCGAATACCGACAACCTGGACGGTAGGTCCACCGCGCTCGGTTCCGATCGCAGTGTCGAACACGTATCGGGAAGGCGCTCGGCGGGACTCGGACTGCCGATCCGCTCGCGTACCAGGCTCCATATCCGCGGTTGCCACGTCAGGTCGTCGTCCAGTTCCTGGCCGAGCCCGTCGGTGAATCGTCCGGCGCGCCAGTCGCGCAGCATCTGCGGTCGCTGAGATCCATAGGCGCGGAACAGCTCCGCGATGTGCGCGGCCGTCGACCAGCGGCGCCCTACCCGATGATCGTCCGACCCCGAACCCAGATGTTTGGAGAGCACCGCGGCCCAAGGTTCGGTGCGACAGTCGTCGATCACCGACAGCGCGGTCCACAGCACTCGATTGTGAGACCACGGGTCGTCGTCGGGATCGATGCCGTCGACCTCGGAGATGGTGCGCGCGACCAACCTCGCCGGGCTCGGAAACTCGATGTTCGCGGCTATTCCATCACCGTCGGGAGCGCCCAGGACGCTCGACAGACGTTGGGTGAGCCACCGCTCGACACCTCTTGCCGGCACCGACACGATTTCGGGCACGAAGGCATCGGGCAACGGCTCCGACAGAACATCGGCGAGGGCTGCAGCGAGCGTTCCTGCACGTTCGGCGCGGTGGAGCGTCAACACGGTCGAAGTCCCCTGCCTGCTCGTCTGAGAACGCCCGAATTCGGACTGGTGACGACCCTACTCGAGCCACCGACAAGTTCTGTCCGGTGAGTCGAGCCCTCGGCACCGGTCCGTATGTGCAGAACCCGACAGCAACGGAGGAGAACGACATGTTCAGACACATTTTCGCGGTCGTGGCGGTCCGGGACATCGATATCGCGAACGCCTGGTACGAGAAGTTGTTCGACCGCCGGGCGGACAACAATCCGATGTCGACACTGGTGGAGTGGCAGGCAGCTCCCGGAGCATGGGTGCAGGTGACCGTCGATTCCGAGCGTGCAGGCTCGTCGCTGGTCAATGTGGCGGTCGACGACCTCGAACCGTTCGTGTCGGCGGCCCACTCGCGCGGAATCGACTTCGCCGACATCGTCGAAGCGAACAAGGGCGTTCGGCTGTCCACGGCCACGGATCCCGACGGCAATTCCATCACCGCTATCGGCGGTTTTCGCGAGCACTACTGAGCCGGGGCGTGCCGTCTCGGCTCGAGGTGTAACGACGCTCGCACGCGGTGCGACATGGTGGAAGGAAATGCGACCGCCCGGTTCGGAAGAACGTGGGGTTGCTCCCGTCTCGCGGACACCCTTCGCCGCGACACCGACAACCCCGTGACCCGAGGACGATCCGACATGACCAGTGCCTACCCACCACCGTTCCAGCGCCCCGCACCCGAGCCAGCTCCTTCTCGACGCCCTCTCATCGGTGTGATCATTGCTTGTGGCGCAATCATTTTCGGTGCCGTCTTCTTGATCGGAGCGATCGCATCGTTCGAATTCGGTGCAATACTCGTCGGAGCGTTGATGGTCGCCTCGGGCATCGCGTATCTGCGGTTGTCCCCCGAGCGTGGACGCAAGGGTTGGGCCGTACCGGCGATCGCTGTTCTTCCGGCAATGATCGTCATGGGAATGACGGGATCGACCGAACCCGAGAAGGTGGCCGTCACCCCGGTCGCGGCCGTGCCCGCGCTACCCACCGTGACGACGACCTCCGCACGTCCGACGACCACCACACCGGCACCGACCACGACGACCACGGCCGCACCCACAACAGAGCCCGTCGCCGCGATCGTGGAAATACCGACGACGTCGGAGTACATCCCCGATCCCGAGCCCGTCTACATTCCCGAACCTGTCTACATCCCGGAGCCGGTATACACACCCGAGCCCGTCTACACCGTTCCCGCGCCGTTGGCAGCGGTGCCGGAGAGCGTCTACTACGCAAACTGCTCCGCGGTGCGTGCAGCAGGCGCAGCCCCTATCTACGCCGGCGACCCGGGATACGCGAGCAAACTCGACCGCGACGGGGACGGGGTCGGCTGCGAGAACTAATTCACCATCCGCTGTGTCAGCTCGGCAGCCTCGCGGGAGTATGCGACCAGCATGACGAGGTCCACGGATGCCCGCGCTGCCTTGACGGCAACGACCTGTTGGGTGATGGCGTCGTGCATTGGCCAACCGTAGGACCCGGCCGAAATGAGCGGAAAGGCGATGGATTTCAGATTCATCGACGCCGCCAGCGCCAGGCTGCGCTGGTAGCACAGGCGTAGTAGTTCGGATCTGTCTTCGTTCTTCGAATAGCGCGGGCCGACGGTGTGGATCACGCAACTGGCGCGCAACCTGCCTGCGGTGGTGGCCACAGCGGCACCGGTGTCGAGGCCGTGGGGCAAGGTGGTGGCCCGCAACGCCTTGCATTCCGCGAGGATCGTGGGGCCTCCGGCCCGATGCAGCGCGCCGTCCACCCCGCCACCGCCGAGGAGTCGGGTGTCGGCCGCATTGACGATCGCGTCTGCGGCCACCTCGGTGATATCACCGTGCACTACGTCGATGATCGTCATGCGTCGTCCTTTCTCTCGGCGATCGCGATGGCGATGCGATCGAGGTCGTCGGCGCGCAGCCCCGGGTAGCCGTGGACCAGCTCGCGCCACTGCGTCGGGACCGCCGACGCGCCCCACCGTGCACCGAGAAGTCCGCCTGCGATCGCGGCGGTGGTGTCGGTGTCCCCGCCTGCTCGGACACACAGTTCGAGCGCGGCGGGAAGGGGCAACGATGCGTCTGCCGCGCGATGTATCGCCCACCGGGCCGTTTGGAGCGCGTGCACGACCCAACCGTTCTTCGGGAAGTCGGTCGGCTCGTCCTCCTGAGCGCTGTCGAGCAGCGGCTGCCAGAAGTCCCGGACATCGGGTTCTTCGTGGCGCAGGAAGTCGGCGATACCGTCGTACGTTCCGTGTAGCACCGCGTGCCGGATCGCGTGCGACCACAGTTGACATGCCTGACCGGCACGAGGATCGGAGTGGGTCAGCGCGCTGATCCGCTCCGCAGCAGCCCGGCATCCGGTCACGTCGTCGAGATGGGCCAGCGCGACGGGCGCGGTCCGCATCAACGAGCCGTTTCCACCGGTCCGGCCGGTCAGCGACGCCGCGACCGCGGCCATCTCCGATCCGGTGCTCGCTCTCTGCGACAGCACTTTCCGGGTCTGATTGCCGACGTCGGGAGGATTCACCGCGAACCAGGCGCGGAAGTTCGCTGCCACCTCGTCGACGTCTCCGCCGATCTCGAGAGCGCTCGCAACGCACAGTGCCATCGACGTGTCATCGGTCCATTCCCCCGGGGCCCAGTCGAACGCGCCGCCGCCGATCATCGCAATGGCGGTCTCGTGCGTCGGATATCCGAATTCGTACCCCGCGCCCAACGCATCGCCCACTGCAGTGCCGAGCAGTACCCCACGCGCCCGATCCCGCTGATTGTCGGTCAAGTTCATTCGCTACCCCTTAGATCGTTGTTGATCTAACAATAGATCAGACTTGCGCTAAGCTGCAACCCATGACGTGGACGGACCGAGACGGCAAGGCTCTGACCGATTACCCGCGCCCTTCGGTTGCGGTCGATGTCGCGGTCCTGACGGTCCGTGAACAGCAGCTACAGGTCGTTGTCGTGCCCTCGGAGCGGGGCATCGCGCTTCCCGGAACATTTCTGCGCCCGTCGGAAACCCTGACCGAAGCCGCCGAACGCGCACTCGAGTCCAAGGCGAACATCGTCGATCTGCAGTTCCACCAGCTCAAGCTCTTCGACGAGCCCGGCCGCGACGACCGCGGTTGGGTGCTGTCGATGGCGCACGGCGCAGCAACACCGAGTCGATCACTGCCTGCGACAGCCGAATCGGTCGCCATCGACGGTGTGGAGCCGGGCTCGACGCTGGCGTTCGATCACAGCGAGATGGTCACCGAGGCAGTGCTGGACCTACGAGCTCGCTACGCGCGAGAGATCGACCCTGCAGGATTCCTGGATTCCACCTTCACGCTCCTCGAACTGCGGTCGCTGTACGAAATCGTCTTCGATCGCGCGTTCTCCAAAGACACGTTTCGCCGCCACGTCATCACCGCACTCGAGGGAACGAGCAGGACGACGACGGCAGGTGGCGGTCGCCCGGCCGAGCTGTATCGCCGGGCACCCGATGCTGCACTCGCCGCTTCTGCGGACTCGTTCCTTCGCGGCTAGAGGCGTCACGCGACGAAACCGGACATGTCAGCGGATAAGCTGCGAGCCATGGGATCGAAGCGGCCTGCCAACCGCGGACAGAAACGTGCAGAAAAGACCAAGGCCCGGCAACGGCGTCACCAGCAATCTCGGCCGGCACCGACCGGTGTCGTATCCGAGCGGATCAGCGATCTGATCGACGGTTTCGTCGAGTGGCTCGACGAGAGCGAGATGTCGGAGCAGGCCGAGGCAATCTCACGGTTGGTGTCGTCGACACTGACCCAGTTGTCCGGTGCGCGCCACGGGTTCTCCCCCAGCGCGTGGATTCCCGCCGATGCGCACCTGCTGGTGGATGCTGCAGAGCGCATCCTGCAGGAGGAATCGGAGACCGCCGAGGACACGGCAGTGAACCTCGTTCTGACGTCACTGCAGTATTTGACATTCCTCGACGAGACCGATCTGTGGGACGGCAACCCCGAGGACTACGCACACTGCATGGAAGACCTCTCCGACTTCCTCGAGGGCGACGAGCCCGACATGCTCGACGCAGACGACATCGATCTGCCGAACGTCTCGCTCGACCAGGAGCTTGCGGCCATTTCGGCTCTGCCGCTATTGCCTGCGCTCGATGACATCGTTGCTCGCGTCGCCGACGGACTGGCAGTGTCGGACGACGTCCATCTCCGCACCGCCGTCGGCCCGGCTCCACTCGACCCCGCCGGACTCACCGAGTCCTCGGACGTTGCAGCCGTCGATTACTGGTCGACGGCCATCGCGACCGAACTGGTCCGGATCGACGGCGACACGGCCAAGCTCGGCGACAACGCCCCGTCTCTGGCCAAGCGTGAGGCGGAGACCGTTCATGAGCTGGTTGCCGAACACGTCCGAGTGCAGCTGTCCGGAGACGCCGACGCCCCCGACGTGTCCCGTTCGCTGGCCAACACGTTCGCGGTTCAGACCCTGCTGGCCGCGATGACCGACGAGCTGCCTCTGAACAACGAGGGCGAGGACTACGCCGATTTGGAAGGTGAGGACCTGCGGACGGCGCAGCTGATCGACCACCGGGTTCGATCTCTGATCGAGCAAGGCATTCTCGTGCGGATCGAAGAGGTCCTGGCGGTTCCACATGCGCTGCGTCCCGCTGTTCTGGACGGCGTGGCCGAGGCACACCCTTTCGGGGCGCTGGACGAGGAGACGCACGAGCCGCTCGAGGACTCGGCGTCGTCGTGAACGCACTCGCGCGCGCCGAGACTCTGTCGGTGCTCGCCGCTAGCGTGACCGACGCCGCGTTATCTCAGCGCGATTCGGGTAAGGAGCCGACATGAGCGATTCACTCGAGTTCGACTTCGACGTCGACTCGGCATGGATGCACTTCCAGCGCCGGCTCGGCGAGTACGTCAGCGCCATGCGCGACGGTGACGCCTTGGTGATCGAGTCTCGATACGACAGCACGGACGGCGTTCCGGACACCGCGGCCTGCGTCCAGTTCTACGCCTGGGATCTCGACATGGTTCGCTGCGAGCTGCCCGCCAACGAGCACCTACACAGTAGTCGCGCCATCACCGACGCTCAGCGAGAAGCACTGAACGCGTTGGGCTTTCGAACGTCTCGGGATTCCGAGCCGACGCCACCCCACGTCGACCGCAATCGTTCGTGGTCCGATGATCTGGCGAAGAAGACGGTCGCGGTGTTCCGCGATATCTGGGGCCTGCCGCACCCGTCCTTTCTGAGCTCGCGGGCCACCGGACGCTACGACGTGCCGAGCTTCGAGGCCACCACCGAACCCGTCTCGACAGTCGTTCCACTGTGCGTGCAGCCGAAAGGGAAGGACCACCTGCAGCAACTGGTCGACCGTGCACTCGAACCCTGGTTCGGCTTTCCACCCGATCACGACCCCGACGGCGACATTCCACTGAGATTCGTCAACGGCACCGCGTACGTCACGGTCAAATCCACCGAGCCGGTCGTCGAGATCAACTCGACGTTGGTGCACGCGGTCACCGGTCGCACCCGTGCAGCCGAGTTGCTGGTCGATCTCAACGTGCAGCTTCCCGATGTGATGTTGCATCTCGTCCAGGACTGCATCGTGGCCCAGGTACGTGTCAGCGGATCACCGTTCGTGGCCGATCACCTGCTGTGGGCGGTCCGGATGCTCTCGCACGTGTGGGAGCAGGTCGACGACAAGTTCGCCGAGGACTTCGGGGGCAGGCTCGGCGAACCGACCCCTCCGGTCCTCGAAGGTGACGACTTCCCGGACGGTCTGCTCGCGTTGATAGAGCTGATCGCGGATTCGCCCGATGCTGTCGAGCCACGCACCGTCCTCGAGTGCTGCTCTTCGGACCGTGACGTGGTCGTGTCGTATCTCCGCATCAGCGCCGAGCAGGAGGCATCGTGGCGCGGCATGGCGGTAGCCGCGGACCTGGGCGACGAACACTGCGATGTGGACGAGGCGGATCGCGAAGCCGCGAACTGGGGCCGCGCAGTGGCTGCCCTGCGGGAGGTGCTGCGGAGCACCCCCGAACAGGTCACTCCTGTGGTCGATCCGTCGGCGATCCAACTGCAGCTGTTCGAGACCGACGAAGTCGCGGAGGTGTCCGACGAGCGTTCGGACGATCAGTAGCGCCATCCGAACAGAAAAGTTTCGACGGGCTTCCCTTTCATGTTAACTGGGGTTACATTAACTCCATGTTCGCATCACGTTTGGAGAAGCCATGACACTGACGACCGGCACCACGTCCGTTTCGGTGGACATCGACGCCACGGACGAGCAGCAGTACAACGAAACACTCACGTTGCTGTCCGAGGGTTCGGTGCACAAACACTTCGATCCTTACGTCGACATCGACTGGGAATCCGAGAAGTTCGCGGTTCCCGCCAATGATCCCCGCTGGGTACTGCCCGCCAAGACCGACCCGATCGGGGGTCATGACTGGTACAAGTCCCTGCCGCTGGACAGGCAGATCGAGATCGGTATGTGGCGTCAGGCCAATGTCGCCAAGGTCGGCCTGCAGTTCGAGAACATTCTGATCCGCGGCATGATGCAGTACGTATTCTCGCTGCCCAACGGTTCGGCCGAGGCGCGCTACTGCACCCACGAATCCATCGAAGAGTGCAACCACACCCTGATGTTCCAGGAGATGGTCAATCGGGTGGGTTCCGACGCTCCCGGCATGAGTCGACCGATGAAGATGCTCTCGCCGTTCATCCCCCTGTTCGCGACGCTGCTACCCGAGTTGTTCTTCGTCGGGGTCCTCGCAGGCGAGGAACCCATCGACCACATCCAGAAGTCGGTGCTTCGCTCCGGCGAAGAGATCCATCCGATCATGCAGAGCGTGATGGCCATTCACGTGGCCGAGGAGGCTCGCCACATCTCCTTCGCGCACCAGCTCCTGCGTCGTCGTGTGCCCAAGATGTCCAAGATCGGACGCTTCCTGCTGTCGCTGGCCTTCCCCGTCACGATGCGCATTCTGTGCGACGTCATCGTCATCCCGCCGAAGAAATTCTGGACGAAGTTCGACATTCCGAAGAGCGTCAAGAAGGACCTCTTCTGGGGAACCGAGCAGTCGCAGCACGCTCTGCAGGACTACTTCGGTGATGTGCGCATGCTGGCCACCGATACCGGAATGATGAACCGGGCGGCTCGCCTGATGTGGAAGCTGTGCGGAATCGACGGCAAGGCATCACGTTTCCGTAGTGAGCCGGACCGCAGCTCCAGCCAGTTCGCCGCATAGCCCTCTCGACACCCCACGCGCCAGTTATCCGTACAGCAGCGCCCGCCGTCAGGAACCCCACATGCCCCACGTCGTCACCCAATCATGTTGCAGCGACGCGTCATGCGTCTACGCGTGCCCCGTCAACTGCATACACCCCACCCCCGACGAGCCGGACTTCCTGACGGCGGAAATGCTGCACATCGACCCGCAGTCGTGTGTCGACTGTGGTGCCTGTGTGTCGGCCTGCCCGGTGGACGCCATCGTTCCCCAGGCCAAACTGACCGAGGCTCAACTTCCGTTCCTGACCATCAACGCCGACTTCTACAAGCAGGAGCGGCCGCCACGGCCGATTCTGGCTCCGGTCACGCCGGCCGCCTCGGTGTCGAGAGATCGCCAACCGCTCCGGGTGGCGATCGTCGGGTCCGGACCGTCAGCGATGTACGCGGCCGACGAGCTGCTCACGCAGCCGGGGGTCAGCGTCGATGTCTACGATCGGCTTCCGCAACCGCACGGTCTGGCACGCCTGGGCGTTGCACCCGACCACCAGAAGACGCGTCAAGTGTCACGGCTGTTCGAAACCATCTCGGCGCAAGAGGGATTCACCTATCACCTCGGCGTCGAGGTAGGAAAAGACGTGACGCACGACGAGTTGATGGACACCCATCACGCCGTGATCTATGCGGTCGGAGCGTCGTCGGATCGCGAACTCGGTATCCCCGGAGCCGAACTGCCCGGGCGCACGTCGGCGACCGACTTCGTCGCCTGGTACAACGGCCATCCCGATCACGCTCACCGCACGTTCGATCTGTCACACGAACGAGCGGTCGTCATCGGCAACGGCAACGTCGCACTCGACGTGGCCCGGATCCTGACCATGGACCCCGACGCACTCGCCGCGACCGACATCGCCCCCCACGCCTTGGAAGCGCTGCGCCACAGTGCCATTGGAGAGGTGATGGTCGTCGGTCGGCGCGGCGTGGCGCAATCCGCATTCACCGTGCCCGAATTCGCGGGACTGCTGACCGTCCCCGATATCGATCTCACCGTCGACCGCAGCGAGCTCGCACTGGATCCGGTGACGGTACGACTGGCCGGCACCAACGACCTGCCTCACGCCGTCGCCCAGAAGCTGCAACTGCTGCGGCACGTCGACGAGTCACCCGAGCACATCGACGGCCGAAAGCGCATCACACTGCGCTATCTGCTGTCCCCCACTCGAATCCTGGGCACGGATCGGGTCACCGGGGTCGAGTTCGAGCGCATGGGTCTGACCGCCGACACCGACGATGTGGTGCGCAGCACCGCCACCGGCGAGATCGAAACGATCGACGCCGGCCTCGTCCTCACCTCCATCGGATACCGCGGCGTCGCGCTGCCAGGGATTCCGTTCGATCACGCAGTCGGCATCATCCCCAACCTCGGCGGCCGCGTACTCGAGGAAGTGGGCGGATCCCCGTCGACCGGTACGTACGTCACCGGGTGGATCAAGAGAGGACCTTCGGGCTTCATCGGCACCAACAAATCGTGTGCTCAGGAGACCGTCGGACATCTGGTCGACGACTTCAACGCAGGCCGCCTGACCGATCCGATCGATCTGCCGAGCGCATGGACGGCGAGCTCGGGTCGAGGGTCGCTGCGGCGCTCGAAAGACAAATTGCTGGCACTGCGCCGATCCTGACCGCTCGGCTCCGACACCCCACCCGGCCGGGATCAATGCGACTGTCAGTCGTTCTGAGTGCAACAAAGCCACATTCATCCGGTCCGGGCGTGAGGTTGAAGCGTCGACCATCGGGGTAGATTGGGGTGTATCGGCCACCGATTCGCGGCGGGCCAACACCTCGAGGAGACCGAGATGCCGGGCCTGCGTCGCATCACAGCCACAGCTGCTGTCCCATTTGTCGGAATTGCCATGGCGCTCGCGTGCGCCGCACCGGCGCAGGCTCTGCCCACACCGGGCGACCTGGCAGATGTGCCGGCACGGACGTCGATCTCGTACGAACACGTCCCGACCGGTACGTACGTCGGCAGCGCGGAGGACAATTCGGCGCGCCCGGGGTTGTCGACGGTCAAGCTCTACATGGCCGACTACGTCGTGCGCTTCGGAGACGGTTCGCCGCGAGATCGCGACCTGGCCGCACGCATGGTCCAGGTCAGTGACGACGGTGCCGCCTCGGTACTCGACAACAAATATCCCCAGGCCATCGATTCGACGGCAACCGAGTTCGGACTGTCCTCCACCTCGCGGGGCGGTTTCTGGGGCAGTTCGTACACCAGCACAGCCGACACCGTGCGATTCCTGGCGGCGAAGAAGCGAACAGACCCCGCCAGCCCGGTCCTCGGCTGGATGAACTCCGCCGCACCGGTTGCAGACGACGGAACCGTGCAGGACTGGGGCACCCAGCAACTACCCGGCGTGACCGGTAGCAAATGGGGATGGGCCGACGACGGATCGAGCGTGGTTGCGTCCACGTCGATCGGTGACGAGTTCGTCGTGGCTTCCAACACGTATGGACCGCGCCGCTCACAGACCGACGACGTCCTGGCAGCGCTGGGCGGCGTCGAGTTGACGGCACCGCCCGCTGCTTCTCCTGTACCGAACCTTCCCGTGATTCCCGGCCTGCCGTCGGTGGAAGAACTGCTGCTGATGCTCGCTCCTCGCTGACATGTTCGAATAACTTGTCGGACCCCTCCCCTACTCTGCGATTCACCGAAAAGTTCGGGGACCACACCGGGGGACGTGGAGGGGACGACGATGAGTCGTATCGATCTGGACAGCTTTCAAAATTTTCACCGCACCGGTCAAATCCGGCCGGACGCGGATCCGGTTCGCCTCGTCGAAATGGGCCTTGACTACGCCACTCGAGGGTCAGGGTGGAAGGCGTACGTTCGGCTGGTTGCAGACCGTCTCGCGAAATTCGAGTGCACGCCCGAAGTCGATCCTGCGTACGCCGTATCAGCACGGATACTCGACCTCTCTGTCGACAGGTTGTTCGAGATCGGTTGGCAGCCGGCCGAACTCGCGCACGCTACTCGAAAGATGGCCGGGGGCGCGGCCGGGATGCTCGTGGTGGAGGCGATCGCCACCCATGCGGGGCGTTCCTCTGCCCTCACCAACGCACCCGATTCCTGGCGAGAGCAACTGATCGATCTGAAAATCGATTCCACCGCAGGCGTGTCCGTCGAACGCCTCCGAAGGTGGTGTGCGAGACCTCGGGTCTCCACGTCCGACTCCTGGAACACGGTGTTGACCGTCCTCGGTCATACGACCTCACTGGGTTCACTCGACAAGCTGGTTCCCATTCCATCGCAGTGGTCGTCGGTTCGATCCTCGCCCGCACCGTCATCGGCCCGCAAGAGTGGCGTCTCGGATTCCAAGATGCTGGGCAAGATCCGGGGGTTACTGGCAAAGGCGGAGTCCACCCAGTTTCCAGCCGAGGCCGACGCGTTTTCGGCGAAGGCTCAAGATCTCATGACCCGCTATGCCATCGACCATGCGCTGCTCGAGTCCGACAACCCGCGCGGTTCGATCGGCGACGTAACCACCCGCCGCATCTTGGTCGACAGTCCGTACTCGGAGGCCAAGTCTCTTCTCCTGCACAGTGTTTGCGAAGCAAATGGTGCCCGAACCCTGTGGTACAAGCGATTCGCTCTGGTCAACATCGTCGGGCTCGAAGTCGATCTGGATTTGTGCGAGCTGCTGTTCACATCGCTACTCGTGCAGTCTTCTCGCGCACTCGACGAACTCGCCGAATCACCGGAAGCCCGAGGTCGCAGCTTCAGAAAATCTTTTCTGATCGCGTACGCCCACCGTATCGGCCAGCGCTTGCTGGAAGCTCGGGAGCGAGCTACAAAGGCGGCGTCGGAGCATCACGGTAGCGCCTTGCTGCCGATCTTGGCCGAGCGCAGCGATGCCGTGAACAAGGCATTCACGGCCATGTATCCGTCGACAACGGAGGTGCGTATCGAGGCACGCGATCATGCGGGTCGACGTGCAGGCCGTG
Source organism: Rhodococcus sp. 06-1460-1B (assembly GCF_002258475.1). Classification (NCBI taxonomy): domain Bacteria; kingdom Bacillati; phylum Actinomycetota; class Actinomycetes; order Mycobacteriales; family Nocardiaceae; genus Rhodococcus; species Rhodococcus sp. 06-1460-1B. The sequence goes on along the minus strand of NZ_NOYS01000044.1, from coordinate 15,864 downwards.
CCGCCGCCGAACGCGCCGACCTTACCGGTGGGCGCGAACGTATCGACAAATCAGATCTGGCCTCGTAGTGCGCGCTACATTGGCTGGCATGACCGGTCTGGATACTCCGCTGACACCACTTCGCTTTCTCGAACGCGCTGCGGAGGTTCATCCCCACAAGATCGCCGTGGAGGATGGTCCGCGCACCTTCACCTACGAGCAGTTCGCCGCCGCCGTCACCCGGCTCGCGCATGCACTGCGCGCGTCGGGGGTCGGCCACGGCGATCGGGTGGCCTACATGGCGTCGAACTCGGCAGAGCTACTGTTCGCGCATTACGCGGTGCCACTGGCCGGTGCCGTTCTGGTCGCGATCAACACCAGGCTCTCGCCGGACGAAGTTCGGTACATCTGCGATCACTCCGGTTCGGTTCTGTTGGTGGGTGATTCGGCACTGCTGGCCGGTCTCGGAACAGATCCCATCGCAGATTCGGTCACCGAGATCGTCGAGACCCCCTCGGTGGACGGCACGTACGACAGGCTGCCGCACACCACGCGATACGACGCGTTCCTCGAACGGGGCACGGACGAACCGATGGATTGGGAGGTCGACGACGAGACGTCGACCATCACGATCAACTACACCTCGGGCACCACCGGTCGACCCAAGGGCGTGATGTACACCCACCGCGGTGCTTACCTCAATTCCCTGGGGGAACTTCACCACCAGGGATTCGGGGTCGACACCCGCTATCTGTGGACTCTGCCGATGTTCCACTGCAATGGGTGGTGCACCACGTGGGCGGTCACGGCCGCGTCCGGCACCCACGTGTGCCTTCGCGGAGTGCGCGGCGACGCCATCTGGTCGGCCATCGACAACGGCGTCGATCACCTTGCCGGTGCGCCGACCGTGTTGACCACTCTCGCCACTGCTGCACAGGCACATTCACTCGATCGACCGTTGACCATCGTCACTGCGGGAGCTCCTCCGAGCCCGACGATCATCGCCAAGATTCGAGCATTGGGAGCAACGCTCGTACACGTCTACGGCCTCACCGAAACCTACGGTCCGTATTCGGTGTGCGAGGCGAAGCAGGAATGGCTCGAACTGGACGCCGACGAACAGGCCCGTCGCTTGGCTCGACAAGGAGTCGGCATGCTCACCGCAGACCGTCTGCGCGTGGTCCGCGACAAGCCTGGCCCCGGTGGGGTTTTGATCGATGTCGAACCCGACGGCACCGAAATGGGTGAGATCGTCATGCGCGGCAACAACGTCATGAAGGGGTACTACAACGACACGGCCGGAACGACACAGGCTTTCGCGGGCGGCTGGTTCCATTCCGGTGACCTCGGGGTGATGCATCCCGACGGCTACGTTCAGCTACTCGATCGCGCCAAGGACGTCGTCATCTCCGGCGGCGAGAACATCTCCACCATCGAGGTGGAACAGGCACTAGCGAGCCATCCTGCCGTCGCGGATGTTGCGGTCATCGGGGTGCCCGACGACAAATGGGGAGAGCGGCCGAAGGCGTTCGTAGTGCTGGTGGCCGGCGCGGACGTGTCGGAAGCCGAGCTCGTGGCGCACGTGAAATCGGCCATCGCGTCGTACAAGGCTCCTCGCAACGTCGAGTTCATCGTCGAGCTGCCGAAGACATCGACGGGCAAGATCAGGAAGAAGGAGTTGCGCGACGCCGAGTGGGGCACGTCCGCGTCCAAGATCAACGGATAGCAACTCTGGTCACGCCATCTGCACACCGGCGATTTCGGTGACGCCGCCCTTGCCGTCGAACGACAGCTGCCGAAATGCCACCTTCTCGACGAAGAACCTGTCGTGGCTCACCAGAATCACAGCACCGGGGAAGGCCATCAGCGCACGTTCTAGCACCTGGGTGCTCTGTAGGTCGAGGTGGTTGGTGGGCTCGTCGAGCACGATGACGCCTGCGCCGAACAACAGGCACTGCGCCAATGCAACTCGTGCCTTCTGCCCTCCGGACAGCACGCCGATCTTCGATTTCAGATCCATCTCGGAGAACTGCAGCAACGTGAGAAAGCGGTGGACTTCTTTCTTCGTCGCCGTCAGAGCGAGACTGCCCGGCATCGCGTTGACCGAGTGCGAGACAGTGTCGTCGAGATCGAGATCGGCGAGCACCTGGTTGTAATAGATGAAGGACGGTGCCTTGGTCTTCCATTTGATCTTGCCACTGTCGGGTTGCTCGGCACCGACGAGGATGTCGACCAGCGTGGTCTTTCCGCATCCATTGGGCCCAGTGATGGCGATACGGTCACCGCGGTGCACGGTGAACGAGATGTTCTCGAAGAGTCGTTGTTCGCCAAAGCTTTTCGAGATTCCCGTGATCTCCGCGAGGTTGTCGTGCACATGCAAACCGCCGTAGATTGCGGTGACCACCGTGTCGACCGGGCGGGGGCTCTTGCTCTTCTTGATGTTCGCCAGTCGACGTTTGAGCACTCCGCTGGGGTTCTTCACTGCTTCCTTACGATCACTGATCGCTTCTTGCTCGTAGGCCAGCAGCTGCTGTTCGTTGCTGAACTCACGTTCGAGGTTCTTGAGTCGAAACTGCTTCTGCTGCACGTATTCCGAGTAGCTACCGTCATAGGTCTGCAGGTGATGGTTCTCGATTTCGACGATGCTGGTGACGACCTGCTCGAGGAATGCGCGGTCGTGCGAGACAACGAGTAGCGCACCGCGGAAGTCTCGTAGCCAGCGTTCGAGCCACGCGATTCCGGCAACATCGAGGAAGTTCGTCGGCTCGTCGAGGAGCAGGACGTCCGGGGCCTCGATGAGGATCTTGGCCAACGCCGCGCGGTTGCGCCAACCACCGGACAGTCGATCGACGGGCAGCTCCCGTCGTTCGGCGTTGAATCCGAGCATCGACAACACGGTGTCGATCTGTTGGTGGTAGGTCCAGCCAGCACTGTTCTCCATGGCGTCGAGCAGTTCAGCCTGGCGGTCGACGAGCTTGTACATCTCCTTCTCGTCCAGGTCACCGCCCAATGCGGCCTCGACCTCGGCCAACTCGGTCTCGATTGCGTGGACAGCACCGAAGAGAGATTCGAGCTCCGCTTGAATGCTGCGGTCGCCGTCCAATTCGGAGAACTGCGAGAAGTAGCCGATGCGAGCACCCTCGGTGACGTCGACGGTCCCCGAATCCGGGGTCTCTCGGCCGAGAAGAAGCTGCAGCAGAGTGGTCTTGCCTGTGCCGTTGCGGCCGATCAGACCGATGCGATCGCCGTCGGCGAGGCGGAAGAACACCTCACGCAACATCACCTTCTGGTCGTATCCCTTGGCAACGTCGTTCAAGCGAATCCAGCTCAAGCGTCCACTCCTGTAAAGCACGGGGTTCGCTGAGTCGTCGAACCGACTCGCTCACTGTAGTCGCGTCTGCGCGAACACTCCGCGTCGCCGATCAGTTGACCAGCCGCGGATCAGCTCCCCGGACTCGACATGCAGGCGCCGATCGGCGTCATACTTCCCAATCTGAGGAGCCGATCTCCCACGGGCACACTTATCGCCCTGTGATTGTCGCAAGTGAATCGTTCGGCGGGGACACGACGACTGGGTCGCGCCCTGACCACAGATCGAGAACTGCTTTGGGGCGTGCCAACAACTCTCGTGCGTAGTTCCGCACAACAGCGAGCGTGTTGCAGTCGATGCAGCCGGCAGTCACACCGTCGATCTCCAAATCCATGTCCTCGCACAGTGCGACGGCACGGGAGACATGAAGGGGTTGACTGATGATGAGTCCACGTTCGACGCCGAACGTCTCTTTCGCGCGGGCGCACGTGTCGTAGGTATCGATGCCGTGGTCGTCACCAACGATGACGTCAGGGTCGATTCCATGCTCGATCAGGTACTCGGTCATAGCCTGAATCTCGTTGCCGGACTTGCCGTCTGCATCACCGGAGACAAGGATTGCCTTGATCTTTCCTGCCTCCATCAACTGAATGGCGGTGTCGAGCCGACCGGCGAGAAAGCGCATCGGTTTGCCGTCTCGCACCTGGGCACCGAGAACGATCCCTACCGGCGCGTCCGGTGCGTCGTCGACGTCGTAGACCTTGCCCGCCGTCGCGTACGCAACCCATCCGGCCGACGCCAGAACGACCGCAACCAACGCTGCGACAACAGCGCACATCGCTTGTACCAGTCGCCGAACCAGTCCTCGAGGCTTCGTCTTGATACTCATGATCTCGTTTCGTCGGCTGCGGAGAACTCAACGTAACTCACGAAATCGGGGAACCGTCGATCGCGCAGCGCACCCTCATCGATTCCACAGTGAACCCTCAGAAGAACCCTGCCCGTCGCGGCGATTGTCGGACGAGTACCGTCTTACCAGTGAATCCGCTGCTGACCTCTCGACGCTACGTCGACTTGCGTCTGCAAGCCAGCGCTACCTGTTGACGGTCCTCTAGACCGCAACCTCTCCGTCGGGCACATCGGCCCGATGAGCATTCTCTCGCCCACCTCTGTCGGCGTCTCTTCTTTTCGAAAGGCATAACCATGTCTGCGCCCAGCGCTACCCGTACGCGCCGTGTCCCTACCTGGGCAACCGCGTTCGGTCCACAAATCGTTGCCGGTCTCGTACTCGGTGTCGTGTTCGGGCTGATCGCTCGATCGATGCCCGACGCGGCCGATGGCAACGAAAACTGGTTGGTCGGTACCCTCTCGACCATCGGTTCGAGCTACGTAAAACTACTCACCGTCGCGGTCATTCCGCTGGTCTTCACGGCCATCGTCAGTTCCATCGCCAATCTTCGTGAAGTCACGAATGCTGCGCGTCTGGCAATCCAGACGCTGTGGTGGTTCGCCATCACGGCGTTCATTGCAGTGATCATCGGCATCGTCATCGGTCTGGTCGCCCAGCCCGGATCGCGGACCAGCGCTGGGGCGGACTCGGCAGGAGATCCGTCCAGCGTCGGATCCTGGTGGTCGTTCCTCACCGGTTTGGTGCCGAACAACTTCCTCGCGCTCGGCGCGAAGACCACGGTTGCCGAGAGCGGTACCGCGACCACGTCGTTGAGCTTCAACATCCTGCAGTTGCTGGTGATCGCCGCTGCCATCGGTATCGCTGCACTCAAGGTCGGCAAGAAGGCCGAGCCCTTCCTCGCGTTCAACGCCTCGTTGCTGGCCATTGTCCAGAAGGTGCTGTGGTGGATCATTCGCCTCGCGCCGATCGGCACTGCTGCTCTGATCGGCAATGCTGTGGCCACCTACGGCTGGGACGCGATCGGTTCGCTCGGGGTGTTCACCGTCTCGATCTACGTCGGCCTGGCTGTTGTGTTCTTCGTGGTGTACCCGTTGATCGTTCGCGCACATGGTCTCTCGGTGCGCGCCTTCTACTCGGGCGTGTGGCCGGCGACCCAGCTCGGTTTCGTCTCGCGATCGTCGATCGGCACTCTGCCTCTCACCGAGCGTGTCACCGAACGCAACCTCGGCGTTCCGCGTGAGTACGCCTCGTTCGCGGTACCGCTCGGGGCGACGACGAAGATGGACGGTTGCGCTGCAATCTATCCCGCCATCGCAGCACTGTTCGTCGCGCAGTTCTACGGTATCGACCTGACCATCACCGACTACCTGCTGATCATCGTCGTGTCTGTGATCGGTTCAGCGGCAACAGCAGGAACGACAGGCGCGACGGTGATGCTGACTCTTACGCTGTCGACCTTGGGACTGCCTCTCGCCGGCGTCGGCCTGCTGCTTGCAGTGGAACCGATCGTCGACATGGGCCGTACCGCGGTCAATGTCACCGGTCAGGCTCTGGTGCCGACCATCGTCGCGAAGCGCGAAGGCATCTTGAATCTCGAGCGCTACAACGCTCCACGAAACGGCGATCCCTTCGTCGACGAGGAAGCCGAAGTGGAACTGGCTCGCTAGCAGCACGTTTCGAACGACCGATCCCGACGACCGAGCAACTGGGTCGTCGGGATTTTTCGTCTATCGCGGTGGCGACAGCGCTTCGACTATTGCCGCGGTGGCACTGTCCACGGCCTCGACACTCGCGAAATAGTGTCGAAAGAACTCGCGCATGGTCTTGATGATCTCGATCTGCTGCTTGATCGCAAAGCGGGCGGAGCCTTCTTCGCCGACAGCAAGGCGATGGAATTTGGCTCCGAGTTGTTGGGCTGACGGCAGATTGCCGAACGATTCAGGCGACGACAGGCCAACGGTCATTTCGAACATCTTGTCCAGTTTTTCGAGGTAGTCAGAACACGCCTTGTCGCAAGCCACTGCGACATCAGGGTCGACTTGGAGTTCGCCGGCACCTGCCTTATCGCGCAACGATCGCCAATAGGCAAGGCTGTCGGCCAGACCTAGAGTCCTGTCGGTCACTGGGGCGCGCCTTTCATGTCGGCAAGTAGGACTGAAGGTCCTCGGAATGCTTGTCGACTTCGGCGCAGGGATCACCCAACAAGTCTTTCGAACCAATCTTGTGAAGGATGAAGATTATGAGGTTGCCGCTTGCCTCGAGCGCGATACTGCACCCCTCTGGCGGGTTGCCGTCCTCGGAGAGGTTGAACTGAACTGCTGCGCGAGGGCCTACGCGCACTGGAACCTGATTCTTGTTCTGCGGACTACCCATGAATTGATCGAGCGAGTTGATCGAGGACTGGATGATGAAGAAGTACCACGGCGTTTCGGTCGGCCCATCCCACGCACAGTTCTTCCAACCGGGGTATGTCGTGATTCCTGCGAAGTCGGGTCGCTCCGTACTCACGTCCAAGCCGCTGGCTGTCACCGCAGATTTCGGGATAGTGCATGGATCGAATGGCTCTCGTGGACCCGGTGTCACCGCCGACGTGGATGTGTCCTCGCTCGCGACCGGGCTTTCGTTCGTCGAGCCAGCGCATCCCGTCAGCAACAGCACCGCGCTGCACGCCACAGCAATTCGACGTCCAGACATCACACGCATTCATTCAACCTCTCGACGCCGACGGCACTGACAGGTTGGACGCACGCAACGCGCGATCGGTTCCCTAGACGGGCTGCGAGGCCTCGATCTCCTGCGACTTCACGGAAGCAGGACTCCTACGTTCGGCTGCCCACACCCACAAGGCCAGCGAGATCAATGCGATCACTTCGGCAACGACGAGCACGCGCTCCACGTAGCCGAGGGTGACCACCCGATACCAGGGTCGCGTGCCGACGGCACCGACAACGAGTGCGTATGCGATCGGGAGCAGCGTGCAGACGGACAGCACGCTCAGCCACAGTGTCGTTCGTGCCCGGACAGTCCATGGCCCCTGCCGAATCCAGGGCCGCGAGAACGCGAAGACCGCGACGGGGATGCTGACGAACGCCACGGCCGCACCGAGTCGATGGATCGTCCCGCCGAGGCTCAGTGACGCGCCGTTTGACCAATCCTGCTTCGGCACGGCGACAACGGCAACAAGGCCGATAGTCCACAGCATCAGACACAAGGACGCTACCGAGGTGGGTCGGGTGAGCCGTTGTCGCACCGCGGCCAGCAGAGTGAAAGCAGAACCCAACGCGAGCAGGACGACCCCGATCGAGAACACCCACTGCTGTGCGCCGAGTCCGTATTCACTGATCGTGCGCCGAAGGTGCGAAGGCGTCTGCCATGCAGTGTGGGCATCGAGAACCAGAACGACCAGCGCTCCCAACACGATCGACACGGTGCCGACCTCGGCCGGACGAATCGACACGAAGACCCCTCTCTCGGACGACGTCGGTCGCGTCCGACCTCCATGTTGCCCGAACCGTTGCTCGAACCCCCTTGGATCTTTGTGCGCGGAAACTCGGTCTCTGCTACGAATTTCCGCGCACATGCGGCGAAGCCGCTCTACTCGGGAACAGAGCTGACGGTGAACGGCTCGACCGGTTCTCCCCCACGCTTGTCGAACTGACTGTTGACCACCAGTAGTCGATCATCCACTGCTGCAACGGTGGTGGGGTAGGCAAACGATGGGTCCGTGATTTCGCCGGTGACGGATCCGCGCCGGCCGTCATCGTCGAGGTCGACCTTCGAGATCAGACCGTCGCGATTGCGGACGACATACAGCGTGTCGTCGTCCATCTCCATGCCATCGCCGTTCGTGAGCGTCGCTCCACCGAGATCGACCTGTGTGACCTCCTTGGAAGTCTTGTCGATGCGATACAGATTTCCGGTACTCGATTGCACGACGATCAACGCCGATTCATTGTCGTTTTCGACAATGCCGTTGGCGTTGAAGCCCTCGCCATACACGAAGGGAGTGCCGTCGAAACTGGCGAATGTCTCCAGCGGGCCATCTTGGACGCCGGCCATCATCTGCTCAAACGGAATCCGGTACAGCACTGGACTTCGAGAATCGGTGACGTACGCATCGCCATTGTCGGCGATCGCGACGTCGTTGAGGAATGTCGCATCGGCACCGAGGCCGTTAGCGAAGGTGGCAGCCAGGCCACCGGTGCCCCTGTCGTATACCCACACCTTGCCGGTCGCCCCGCCTGCGATGACCAGATACGAGGCACGGTCAATTAAGTCGTCGTCGTCAGCTGTGTCGATCCCCGCAGCACCAGTGCGTCCGTCCGCACCGCCGGGCAGGAACACCGATACATCCGGCGATCCGACGGTTCCGCGGAACACGGCACCGTCGGAAGTGGAGGTGACGTAGAACGTGTCGTCGGCGGCCGTGATGCCTTCGGGGAACACTCCTGTGCCCGGCAGGTTGTAGACGCCGGCGTTCGATGGGCCGGACGACGACGGAGCTGACGATTCAGTGGGAGCGGAAGCGGGGGTCGGCTCCGGATCGGAGGACCCGCAGGCACCCAGCAGGAGTGTGGCGGCGGCAACAACGGGCAGTACCTGGAGGGCTCGTTTCACCCTCGCAAGTGTTCCATATGTCTCAATTTCTTGGCATTTCTCCTGGTGAGCAGATTTTCGGTCGAGACGTTTCGTACAGTCGTAGTCATGAGTGAGCTCTCCACCCTTGCCGCGACCAGCACTGAACTCGGCGGAATCGCCGGGTGGGCGGTGAATTTGATGGAGGCGATCGGCGGTCCCGGTGCCGGTATTGCCGTCGCTGCGGAGAACTTCTTCCCGCCGCTGCCCAGCGAGATCATTTTGCCGTTGGCAGGCTTCACCGCATCTCAGGGCGGGATGACGCTCTTCGGTGCGTTGTTCTGGACGACGGCGGGATCGGTGCTCGGCGCTCTGGTTCTCTACTGGCTGGGCATCAAACTCGGACGTGACCGGATGTACGCCATTGTCGAGAAAATGCCGTTCGTCGGAACCGAGGATCTGACGAAGGCCGAGGACTGGTTCACCAGACACGGTCGGTCGGCGGTGTTCTTCGGCCGCATGATCCCGGTGGTTCGCTCGGGCATCTCGATTCCGGCCGGTGTGTCACGGATGCCGGTACTGCAATTCACGTTGTACACCACGCTCGGCAGCCTGATCTGGAACTCGATCTTCGTGCTGGCCGGATACTTCCTCGGCGAGAACTGGCACTACGTGGAGAACTACGCCTCCGTGTTCCAGTACATCGTCATCGGCATCGTTGTGGCGCTGATCGCGTGGTTCGTGGTGAAGAAAATGAAGTCGAGGCGCGTCGAGGTCGCGTGAACCTCACAGATCATCGATATCGATGAAGCCGTCCTGCAGAGCCCTCGCCAACAATGCCGCTTTGGTGGGTGCCGTGCGCCCCACCGCGGAGTACTTGGCTCGGATCCGGGACAAGTGGGTGTTCACAGTTCCCATCGACAGATAGAGCGCACGCGACGCCTCCGACTTGGAGTCGGACACCAGCCATGTGGTGAGCACTTCGATTTCACGAGCGCTGAGCCGTGGATCGGAGCCTTCGTGGATGCGGATGTCGAGAATTGTCATGAAAATCCTTGATATCGGGCACCACCGCTGTCCCGGCGGCGCGAACACAGCACATCACACCGCACTCTTTCCGTTGGGTCACTCCGGTTGATGACCGAGGTCGCTCTCACCCGAGAGTGAGTACTGTCACCGGCACCGTCACGGTCGGTCTCACCTCGGTAAAGTCCGTTACCCATGAACGAGCTCGACGCGACTGCCACCCATTTCGTCGAGGCGGCCGTCACATTGTTGGTCGCGGATCCTCGAAGGATTCTCGAACGCGGTCTGCGCGTCGAGGACGTCGTCCACGCATCCGACTCGTCGACAGCGACGTTCTTCCGGAAGTTCAGCACCAAGGCCGACTTTCTCGACAAGGTGGTCGAGCATCTGTCCCGCACGCCGCTGCCCACCGACGTTCACGAGACTGTTCGGACACAGGCGACGGCCAGCGGTGCATCGATTCGCGCGACGGTGTCGGCGCTCGTTGCGCTTCACTTTCCGGCGCTCGTCGACCGGAACAGAGTCACCGAGTCACTTCTCGACCACGTTTTCAGCGGGCCTTCTTCTCCGACACTCGCCAGCGCTTACCGCGTCCGAGACGAAGCCGTACTGGCCGCATTCGAGGCACTGTTCGATCCCGACGGTGGGGCCTTTCGCCGTCCCTTCACAGCCCGGTCGTTCGCAGTGACGGTCAACGCAATCATCGATGGATTTCGCCTCCGGAGTCAGGCGGACGCTCCGTCCGTATCGGCCGAGGTGATGTCCGACGCGGTGCTTGCCTTTCTCGGGGCCGTCGTCGACACGTCCGGACGTCATCAGCACCTCGATGACGTGGGAGAAATGGATTCACCGGTCGAGGAACGCCCGCTTCCTCGCGATCCTCGCGCTGCGATCGTCACAGCTGCGCGCGACGAGTTCGGAAAGCGTGGCTACTTCATGACGCGAATGGACGACGTCGCCGACATCGCAGGAGTGCCGAGGACGGCCTGCAAGACACTGTTTCCGACCAAGCCGTCCGTCATCGTTGCGGCCCTGCAGAATCGGGTCGATCATCTTCGCGAGTCGGTAGCCGACGACCAGTTGCTGGGCCTCGATGAACTCACGATTCTACGAAATCACATGCTGCGGTGCGCGCAGCTCGCCGCCGACGAAGTCGAATTCATGGACGCTCTCCTCGTCGCCGTCGCACACGACACGTACGGCGAGCCGGAGGGGTTGATCTCGATCAAGGAGAAACTCAACCTGCCGGCAATCATCGGGCCGGTCATCGCGCGGGGTCAGGACAGCGGGGTGTTCCGAAAGAGCTCGAGCCCAGTCGATCTCGCAGCAGGCATCACCAATACGCTGCTGATGCGATGCTTCACACGACGACAGAACAGCCCGCAGGACAACGCGAACTTCGTCGCTGACCTCCTCCTCGACGGTCTCGGTGTGCACTGAGCATCGACCGAGTGCGTGTTATCGGACCCGCCGGATGCCGTCCGCGAAGTCGTCGAGAGCGGCAAGTATCTCCTCGGCCTGCCACACCCTGTTTCGTCGCCCCTTCGACGTCTGGTGCAAAATTCCCACCTCGATCAGCTTGTCGATTGCCCGCTGAGCCGCAATCTCGCTGACGGCGAAAGTGTTTCGTACGTAGGCGTTGTCGACGACCGGTTGCGCCACCAGCGCGTCGAGTAGTTTCCACACAACCGAGTCGCTGCGTGCGACGACGCGATCGGTGTACTCGGTTCTGACGTCGGACAGCTCGTCTACCAATCGCCGCCCACCTTCGACGGCGTGGAACGTGGCAGCGGTGAGGCTTCGCACGATCGCCTCGACATCCCCGGCGCGGTAGGCATCCAGACTTCGGAAGTAGCCTGCGGTGTCCGTGAGGAGCCCAGCAGACAGTGGAACCGTCACTCGCTCCGTCACTTCTGCCCTCCGCAGCATCGCGTGGACTATGGCTCGGCCCGTTCGCCCGTTTCCGTCCGTGAACGGGTGAAGCGTTTCGAATTGCGCATGCGTGACGGCGATATGCGGGATGACGGGCAAGTCCGAACGAGCTGCGAACTCGAACAGGTCGGCAAGTGCACCCGGAAGCCGGTCGTGGTGCGGTGGAACGAAAGTGGCACGGTGCGGGCCTATGTCCGATCCCCCGATCCAGACTTGCTGAGTTCGCCATTGCCCCGGGAACGGATCGCCGTTGGACTCCATCAGCGATCGGTGCATCTGAAGCACGCTTGCTTCTCCGATCGATGATCCGACCTCGAGTGCTGCTTCCATCGCACGGACGTTTGCCGACACGATCGAGGCGTTCCGCGTTGTGGGCGCACCCAATTCGGCGAGTGCAAGTGCCCTGGCTCCCACGGTCAGATTCTCGATCTGCGAGGACGCTGAGCTTTCCGCTCGCAGCAGAACCGAACTCATCGGTGCGAGCTCGACCGAGGAACCGAGTTGCACCGAGGCGTACTGGTCGAATCGAACGATCTCACGGAGGGCGTCCTCCGACTCTGCGATCAGCTGCGCAGGCAGGTTCAGCTCTACCTCTGCAATACGCGGCGGTACAGCTGCTCGATAGTCACCCTGATGCAGCCGCCTCTGGGCGCGCGACGTGTACGAATCGGCGACACGCCACGGCCGGCTCTCGAAATCGACCGCAGGCCATCGGCTCGCGGCCTGATCATCCGCCATCGATGAACCATACCAAACCTTACTATCCTAAAGTTTGGTATGGCGCGGCCAGGCTAAGCCCTCGCTTAGCAAAACGAATGGTATGGATATTGCGCGACGTTCGTCGCACTTGTGCCGAACGGAGCGAGGGTCATGGACGAGGACACGCAGTCCGCAGAACGCAGCCATTCCGCGCTGCTCAACACCCTCGTCATCGTATCGGTAGTGGCATTGGGTGTGGTCGCAGCGGGATTGACCACCCCGGCCGAGGAGCCCGAATTAACCTCGCTACCAGAGACTTCGGAGACGCCAACCCCCGAGCCACCACAACAGGAGTACGTCTACGTCACTCCGGAGGTCGATCCGTCGGCGAGCATCCCCGGATGCGACACCGTCGAGGCTCCCACCGAACCGTCGTACTCCAGCTTGATCAGCACTGGTGAGGAGTCTTACGACAACCCATCCGCGCCCTGGTACAGCGGCCCCAAAGCCCATCTCATGTCCGAGGCGCTGATGGCCGCACTTCCCTCGAACGTCTCTGCGTCGAACTCACTGTACTTCGGGCCGATTCCCACATCGGAAGGTCAGGACTTCGTTCTCGACTCGGCGAACGCGTCGGTGCAGCTGTCCAGGGGCGAGAACCCTGAGTACCTCAGCGTTGGTGTGGGACCGCGTGATTCGGCGGAGCCGCCGGCATGCGTCGCGGGCCAACTCGACGAACGTCGGACAATGCCGGACGGCACGGTGGTCGATACCGACGACACCTGGAGCGAAACCAACGGTGCTCGCACCTACACGCGGATGGCCACGGCGTACCACTCGGACCGCTCGACTGTATCCGTCTACCTGGCCGGAGGAGACGAAGAAAACGCGTTCACCCTCACACTCGACGACCTCGTCCGCGTTGCTACAGATCCGAACCTGCGAATCTCGGCTCCGGTACCTCCTGGCACGCCAGGCAACGTCGCCGAGTGCAGCGCCGGTTGGGACGACAGTTCATCGGCCTCCTTCTCCCCCGACGAGACCCGGAGGCTCAATGACGCTCTCCGGCGGGCAGATGCGGCGGCGCTCGGTCCGACACCACCGTTGGGTGCGTTGCACACCAGTGAATTCAGTTCGGGGCTTTGTCAGACGGTGAACAGCACTGCCGGGCAACTCACGATCAGCGTTGCCCGGGCCGCGCCTGACAACGAATCCGATTCGACGACAACGGAGGAGCCCCAGCTCGTGTCGCCGGATGAGTACGGACCAGGCTCCTCGGTTTCCGTCGTCACGCCGTCAGGGCTCGAGATCACGGTGTCGACAACTGAACTGGTGCAGGATCCGACACTGCTCGAAACCCTCTCGAACACAGCAGGATTGGACCTTCGATGACGCGATGGAACGGGACCACAAAATTGGTCGTTGCGGCGATCGTCGCGACACTGTCGGTCGGTGCTGCGGTAGCCGTTGTGGCACAGGACCGATCGACGACCATCAAGAAGATCACCGACTCCTCGGACGACTCACCCGGGTTGGCGTGGGCCGTCGACGCGGCGGACATGGGGTTGGAGGGAGCTACCTTCGCCTCTCCTCGCACCGGTTCCATGTATGCCTGGGGTCTCGGCTCGATAGTGATCGGCCACACAGCTCTCACACTGGCCGTCGTGTCGTCGGAATCCGGCAACAACGAGGCCGTCATGGTCGGAATCGACACCACCGACGGCACAGTTCTGTGGAAGACCCCGGCCCCGGACCTGGCGGCGTGCGCCGACGAGCCGCTCGACGGACGACTCGTGTGCCACCAGCCCATCTGGGGTGAGACTCCGGGCTACGTCACCTTCGATCCGGTCACCGGCGAATCGCGAAACTACCCTACTGATCTTGATCTTTTCGCCGTCACCGTTGCGAACGACCGTGTCTACACGACATCGGGCAACCTCGAAGACGACGACGTACTCCTGCACCGCGGAACGCTTGAAAATCCGAGCGCCGACTGGACGGCTCCATTGCATGCGTGGGCCGGTTGGGAGGACGACTACGCCACCGCGCTTGAGGTAGATGGACAGATCGGAACGTTCGATGTCGGAGGCGATTTCTCCACGTTCGACGCCTCGACCGGCCGGCAATTGTGGAAGACGGACAGCCTGGAGGATTGCCTCGGAGCAGTGGGACGCACCATGGGCGACCTGGCCATTGCCTCGCTACAAGACTGCGAGGGTACGGGTTCCGAGCCGAAAGGGTCCGTCGCCCTCCAGCTGGACGGCACGGTCCTCGCACGTTCGGACAGTCCTGTCGTGCAACAGCCTTCGATCGACGAGCCCACCGACGCGTCGATCCCAATCGTTCTCGGCGATGCGGCCTTCGATCGCACCACAGGTGAGCAACTGTGGCGCGACGACGCCTTGTCGTACGACTCTCCCGGAGACGAACTCAACGAGCCCCGCACGTACGCCACCCTGAGGTACATCATCGGCCATGTCGGGTTGCTGCAGTCATCCAGCGGCACCACAGCGCTCGATCTGCGAGACGGCGAGCATCTGTGGCAGGCCGACCTGAACGGCAACGTTCTCGGACACGATGGCGATCTGGTGTTGACCTCGGCCGGCACAGATCTGTCCGCGGTCGACATCACCACCGGTGAGACCGCGTGGACTGCGTCCACATCGATGATGTTTCCGGACGACGAATCGATGAGCTTCGAGATCCTCGTCAACGGCACCGACGGGAGTTATCTGGTGCAGTCAGGCTCGAAACTGGCCATGTTGCAACCACTTCCCTGACTCAGTCCTTCGGAACGCGGTACCGGCCACCTTTGATGATGAACACCACGTATCCCAGAATAGCCAGCAGGTACAGCACCGTCGGTACCGCGAGAACCCAGACGCTGACCGAGTGGCCCACCGTACTACCGGACACCCCGACGATCCACGCGAGCAACAGGGCGGTTGCCGCACCCATCCAGTCGAGATCCTCTGCCATTTTGCGATTGAGCGTGGGCCTGTTTTCGGGCGCAGTCCAGTAGTCGTGCATTCGCCGACTCGGCAAGTTCACGAGCTGGGCCGGAAGTCTGGGGAGCCACCACCCGACACTCGCGAAGAACCCGATCAGCACGAACCCGATGCCACCCGTGGTGAGCAGAAACGATGACTTGGACTCCACGCGGTCGACCCTTCCGGAGCCGGTGAAGTGTGCAGGTAACACGTCACCTGCAGTCACGGCGACCCACATGAGGGCACCGATGAATACAAGAGTTGTCAGCGACAGTGCAACGCGCGAGTACTTCATCCCGCTCTACATTAATGCCTTCGGCAGTGGTGTGGTTGAGTGCCACAGAGGGGCTGTTGCATTTTGTGTGAGCGGTAGTTCGACGTTGTAAAGGGGTGGCTCGGGTTCGATGCCCGGGTCACCTCTTTTTCGGCCCTGGGGTGCTCAT
>NZ_NOYS01000003.1:0-58369 GCF_002258475.1 Rhodococcus sp. 06-1460-1B | reverse complement strand
CGCCACCAACACATTGTCCCGCACCACCGACAATGGGGTGCCTCGACACTCGAGACACCCCACCATCAAAATGCAACAGCCCCCGGAGGGCACATAACCACACCACTGCCGCAGGCACTAGCGGTTCCAGTCTCCGAGGCCGTCGGATCCGCTGAGGGTGCCGCCGTCGGTGTTGACGACGATGACGGGGTCGCCCTTCTGGGCGTTTTCGAAGAACCATTTGCCGTCTTCGGTGCTGACGTTGAGGCAGCCGTGCGAGGAGTTGGAGTAGCCCTGCTGCGACTCGGACCACGGTGCCGCGTGGACGAAGATGCCGCTGTAAGAGATGCGCGTGGCGTACTCGACGTACGTGCGGTAGCCCTCTTCGGAGTCCACCGGCACCCCGTAGGTGGAGGAGTCCATGTACATGTCGCGGAAGCGCTCGCCGACGATGTAGGTGCCGTTCGGGGTTTCGTGGCCGACTTTGCCCATGGAGGTGGGCATCGTGCGAACGACCTCGCCGTTGCGGGTGACGGTGATCTGCTTGGTGTTGTCGTCGGCCGTGGTGATGATCGAGTCGCCGGTGGAGAACTCGGCTTTCGCGCCGCCTGCTTCGACGGTCACCTGGGTGTGCGCCGGGTAGAACTCGTTGGGCAGCCACCGCACCTGAGTGTCGTTGATCCAGTAGAAGTGGCCGTCCACGGACGGGTTCGTGGTGACGCGGATGGCGCGCAGTGCGGCGTCGCGATCTCCGATGGCCTCGTCGAAGCGGATCGCGATGGGTTGCGCCACTCCGACGACCTCGCCGCCGGACGGGCTGATGCTGGGATCGGCGAAGTTCGCCGGTGCCAACGGGGCCACCCGCTGCTGCGGGGCGGGTGCCGGTGCCGCCGGGTCCGAGGATCCGGGCAGGCCGGGGATCGACACGTCGGGGCCGCCCGGCCACAGCGGAGCCGCCTGGGCAGATCCGAATGCTGCAGAGGCGGCGAGCGCCGTACCTGCGAGAATTGCCCCGATGCGGGCGAACCTGCGTGTGCGAACTTGAGTTGCCATGTGACCCGACCATCCTTCGTACTGCGTCGTGATGCCCAGTAGCAGTGCTGCCGCGGGGCAACGCCCATTAACACATACCACCCGGACTTTTGCTAATCGGATATTGCCGAAAACGACGACGGAATCCACGAGTACGAGTAGCTCCGCGCCACCCGAGCCCCTTCTTCGAGCCGTAGGTGTCGATCGTCTGCGAACGGGTATGTCGCATGCAACGTTCTCCGTCCAGCCACCGGCGGTTCCGCAACGGGCTCGAGGTCCGGTGTCCGAAAGGGTGGCTCGTGACTGTCGATACCAGCACTCCGGTCCGTCGCATCGTCGTCGTCGTGCCCGCACACGACGAACAGGATCTGCTCGACGCCTGCTTGAATGCCCTGGCGAAGGCCGCACGTCGCGTCGCGGACGTCGCCCCGGTGACGGTATCCACGACGGTCGTTCTCGACTCGTGCACCGACGGTTCGGCGCGTGTCGCGGCGCGTCACCCGTCCGTGTCGGTCGTGACGGTGGCCCATCGCAACGTGGGAGCCGCGCGGGCGGCCGGATTCGCAGCGGACCTGAACGGCGGTCTGGGCCGCGCCGACACGTGGTACGCCACCACCGACGCCGACTCGACGGTGGGCGAGCAGTGGCTAATGGGGCATCTGCGGCACGCCGCCGAGGGTGCCCGGGCCGTGGTCGGGACGGTGTCGGTGCGATTCGAGGACCGCATCGTCGACGACGAAGCACTGCGCTCCTCCTATGACGCTCAGTACGTCAACGAGGTGGGCCATCCCCACGTCCACGGTGCCAACCTGGGTGTTCGGGCGACGGACTACTGGGAGGTCGGCGGGTTCGCGCCGCTCGCCACCGGCGAGGATCACGACCTGGTCCGTCGTCTGGAGCTCGGCGGCACCGTGTGCCGCCGAGTGTGTGACATTCCGGTCGATACTTCGGGCCGCCTGCGCGGCAGAGCACCCGACGGTATGGCCGGCTTCCTTCGTTCTCTGGAGCCTTCTGCATGACCGACACCGGATTTGTCGACACCCCCGATCGCACCACCGATCTCGAGTCGGCGTTACGCGCGCAGTTTCTCGCGTTCGAGGCGGACGGGCGGTTGGACCTGGCTCTCCCCGGCTCGGGAAACACAGACCACCGGTGGCAGTCGCTGGCTGCGCTGGGTCGGCACGACACCGTCCTGGGCCGCTGGGCCGAGGCACATACCGATGCGCTCGCGATTCTGCACGAGCTCGACGGCCCGACGCCCGAGCGTGGCCAGATCTGGGGCGTGTGGGCTGCGGAACCCCCGGCTCCGATTCTCGAAGCGGTACGCGGCGATTCGGGCTGGCTCCTGTCCGGGACCAAGCCGTGGTGTTCGGGGGCGTCCGTCTGCACCCACGCTCTCGTGACCGCTCGCGTCGACGGCGAGCCGCGATTGTTCGCAGTGGACCTGACTCATCCGGGTGCTGCCCCGGTGCCGAACACGTGGCATGCCGTCGGAATGCGCGAGAGCGACTCGGGCTCGGTCGAATTCGATCGTGTCCCCGCTGTCGTGGTCGGTGGACCGACGGACTACCTGACCCGGCCGGGCTTCTGGCATGGCGCGATCGGAGTGTCGGCCGTCTGGTTCGGTAGCGCCTGCGCTGTGGCCGACACCCTGCATGCGGCCGTGCGCTCGCGTCCCGACCCACATCGCGCCGCTCACCTCGGTGCCATCGCATCGGCTCTCGGAGCCGCGTCGAGTGCCCTGACCACCGCGGCGGCCGAGGTCGACGCAGATCCGTTCGACCGCTCCGGCCGCGCTCGGATCCGTGCTCGCATCGTGCGCGCCGTCGTCGAGGATGCCGCAACGCAGTGCATCGACCGCGTCGGGCGAGCGCTCGGTGCCGGCCCGCTGTGCGCAGACGCAGAGCATGCTCGACGCGTCGCCGACCTCACCGTCTATCTACGACAGAGCCACGCCGAACGCGACCTCGAAGCCCTCGGACACGACATCGCACAGGAAGACAACCCTTGGTAGAGAACGCATTCGACGCCGAAGTCGACCTCGGTACCGCCGAATCGGACTGGCTGTCCGCAGATTGGTCCATTCCCGGTCTGCACTGGAGCGACGTCGTCACCATGGTCGTCGTGGCACCCCATCCCGACGACGAAGTGCTGGGCGTCGGCGGATTGCTGTCGATGGCCGCAGCTGCGGGCGTCGACGTGCGGGTCGTCGCGGTCACCGACGGCGACGGTTCGCATCCGGGATCTCCGACGGTGTCGGCCGAGGGCCTGCGCGCCCTGCGGCCCGTCGAGTCCGAGCGTGCCCTCGCCGAACTGGGCATCGTTCAGCCGCCGACGCGGCTGCAGTTCACCGACGGCGAGGTCGAGCGGCACGAGGACGCTCTGGCCCGCGCGCTGGTACCGCTGCTCGACGCCACTCCGGGTACCTGGTGCCTGACACCGTGGCGCGGGGACGGCCACCCCGATCACGAAGCCACGGCGCGTGCCTGCCTCACCGCGGCCGCCGTCGTGGGGATACCGGTGGTGGAATATCCGATCTGGATGTGGCACTGGGCAACTCCCGAACACCGGGCGGTGCCGTGGTCACGCAGTCGCCGCATCGACCTGCCCGCGCACGCCGTCGAGGCGAAACGGGCGTCGATCGAGCGTTTCGAATCTCAGATTCGACCGCTGTCCGATCACCCGGCAGATCGCGCAGTGTTGCCACCGCACATCCTGACGCGGTTCCGACGTCCGTTCGAAGTCGTCTTCGCATGAGTAGGCTGTCCGCATGAGCTTGAGTCCGGAATACTTCCGCGATGTGTATGCCGCGCACGAGGATCCGTTCATGCTCGACAGCAAGTGGTACGAGCGTCGCAAGTATGCCCTCACCCTGGCATCGCTGCCCAAGCCGCACTATCGACGCGGCCTCGAACCCGGTTGCTCCATCGGCGTGCTCACCGAACAGCTCGCTGCCCGCTGTGAGCACATGGTGTCGACCGACGTGGTGCAGAGCGCACTGGATACGGCTCGCGCGCGCGTAGGCGAGA
The DNA here is from genome assembly GCF_002258475.1 of Rhodococcus sp. 06-1460-1B. Classification (NCBI taxonomy): domain Bacteria; kingdom Bacillati; phylum Actinomycetota; class Actinomycetes; order Mycobacteriales; family Nocardiaceae; genus Rhodococcus; species Rhodococcus sp. 06-1460-1B. The sequence goes on along the minus strand of NZ_NOYS01000003.1, from coordinate 54,329 downwards.
GTGCTGCAGTCGATTTCGCACTGTGGTCCCTCTCCGACGACGTATCTGCGTTGCCGAACCCCCACGAGAAGTTCGATCTGATCGTCGTCAGCGAGGTGGGCTATTACCTCGACGCCGACGACCTGGCGGCCGCCATGAGCCGCATCGTCGGGCGGCTGGAGGCCGGAGGCACACTGGTGGCCGCGCATTGGCGTCACAACGTGGACGACTATCCCATCTCGGGCGACCGGGTTCACGAGATCATCGCTGCCACAACCGGACTGGCTGCACTGAGCCGCTATCTGGACGAGGACGTGCGGATCGAGGTGTTCATCGCCACCGATGTTCCCGCCGTATCGGTTGCCAGCACCGACGGACTCGACGTGCGATGAGGCCCGAGGCCCCGGTCGCTATTCGGTGGACTTCGCCGCGTCGTCGACCAACTGCACGGCGAGATCGGCCAGTTTGACGTTGGTGTCCTGAGAGAGCTTGGCCAGCAACGCGAATGCCGCCTGCGAATTGAGGTTGTAGCGTTCCATCAGCATGCCCTTGGCCTGCCCGATCAGATCCCGGCTGGTCAGCGCGGCCCTGATCTGCTGTTCTTCCCTGGCGCTGGAGAACGCGATGGCCGCGTGCGCAGCGAACAACGAACCAATGGATTCGGCCTCGGCCGAGAACGCGCCGGTTCGCGTCGAATGCAGGTTGAGTGCGCCGAAGTTGAACCCTTCGACGTAGAGCTGAAAGCAGATCATGCTCTTGACCCCGAGCGCAGACGCTGCATCGGTGAACTGTGGCCAGCGGGTCTCGCTGTCCATGTCGTCGATACGGATGGTCGTCTGTTCGATCGCCGACTCGAGGCACGGCCCCTCGCCCAGCTGCTCCTGAATCTTGTCGCAGTGCCCGGCAATTTCTCCCGACAGAGCGGCGCTGTGCACGAACTTGCCCTGCATGACCGTCGTGATGGATGCGTACTCGGCATTGGGGACCTGAGCGACCGCGGCCTCGGTGATCATGGCCAGGACGCGATCGGGATCGGAATGCTGACGCCGCAGCTTCTCGGCCACCTCGGCCAGCCGGCGACTCAGCTGGAAGTCGCTAACCCGCGGGAGGGCGCCCGACGCGTTCAGTGTCTGCTCGCTGATGGTGGTCACCTCGTCCTACTGCTGCACTCTGCCCGCGACTGCACTCTGCCCACTAATGCGCAGGGGGCGTACCCGGTATCGGCGGATGCCGACAACACAGGATACGCCCCTGGGCGCTGAGCTCAACGACCGTAAGCGAGGCTCACAGAGCGCTGGGTGCCACCAGAGAGTGCACGAAGCCGATCTTCTTCACGACGGTCGCCGGCAGCACGAACGGGTACAGGTCCTGGTGACCCATCGATCGGTTGATCTGGTTGAGTGCCCACGACAACGGCAGCCACCAGTCGATGATCTGATCGAAGCCGACCTCGCCGGGCAGCGGGCTTTCGAGGGTGGATCCGGCCGGTGCCATCCCGAAGGCCGCGGCCGTGTCGAGGGTGTCGCGGATGTGCAGGTAGTGGGCGAAGGTCTCGGCCCAGTCCTCGGCGGGGTGCATGGTGGCGTAGGACGAGACGTAGGTGTCCTCCCAGCCCTCCGGTGCGCCCTCGCTGTAGTGGCGATCGAGCGCATCCTGGTAGCTCGAATCCGGATCGCCGAACAGTTCCTCGAACGCCGCGCGGTGTTCACCGTCTCCGACCAGCACCATCTGGTAGTAATGGCCGATCTCGTGACGGAAGTGCCCGACCAGCGTGCGGTAGGGCTCCGACATCTCCACGCGGAGCTGCTCGCGGTGCACGTCGTCGCCCTCGGCGAGGTCCAGGGTGATCAGACCGTTGTTGTGCCCGGTCATCACCTGCTGGTTGGCGCTGGAGAGCAGATCGAACATCAGACCCGTGGACGCGTCCTCGTCCCGGCCGACGATCGGGAGGCCCAGCTCGGTGAGCTCGAGGATGACGCGACGCTTGTTGGTCTCCGCGTCCGCGTAGGCGGCCATCGCGTCCAGGTCGTCGTCGGCCGGGCGAGTCCGCGTCAGCCGGCAGGACAGGCAGAGGTCGTCGGAATCGGATGCGTCGACCAGCCAGTTGCAGCGTGCGGTGTTGAGATTGGCACACGTCTTCCAGATGGCACCGTCCACCTCGGCCTCGGAAATACCGTCTTCCTTGTCCGGGAGCACCAGGAGGGCTCTGCTCGGCAGATGGAAGCCGAGTGCGCTCGAGCAGCTCAGACACAGTGAGTTCTCGAACGACAGCTTCTGTCCGCACTTGCGGCAGATGAAATCACGCATGGATGTTCCTTAGTGGCAGGGGTGAGTCGGGCTTGTATTCCCGATTCTCGGCGGACTAATGCCGTTCGCCGAATATGTCGCGCACATCTCTTCGACAACGCTTCCCGGCAAGAGAACCATCCAGGGTACTGACCTGCGTGGAAGTAAAGCGTCGACCGCCGTGTTGGTACAGACTGCTTCACAACACCTCCGAGGAAGGACCCGGGCTGCAGATGGCAGATCAGATCACGCCGACGGACCGGCCGATGGCACGATTCGTCGAACGGATCTCGCGGGCTCGCGGCGAGAAGAACAGTGAAACCTTGGCCGCGGGCTTCCTGCTGGCGGCCACGTTGATCGCCCTGATCTGGGCGAACTCACCACTCGGTGACACCTATCAGTCGTTCTGGCACACCGAGCTGTCCATCACCGTGGGTGAGCACGGCATCTCCCTCGACCTCGCCCACTGGGTCAACGACGGGCTGATGGCGCTGTTCTTCTTCGTCGTCGGTCTCGAGGTCAAACGCGAGTTCGCGATGGGTGAGCTCACCGACAGATCGCGCGCAGCGATTCCCATCGTGGCTGCACTCGCCGGTCTGGCCGCACCCGCGCTGCTGTTCCTCGCCTTCAACCCCTCCGGCCCCGCCGCCCAGGCCTGGGGCGTGGTCATCTCCACCGACACCGCGTTCCTGCTCGGTGCCCTGGCGGTACTCGGCCCGAAGAAGGCCGCGCGGCTGCGGATCTTCTTGTTGACGCTGGCCGTGGCCGACGACGTGGGCGCGCTGGCGATCATCGCGTTCTTCTACACCGACGATCTCGACGTGGTTCCGCTGGTGTTGGCGTTCATCGGGCTCGGACTGATCTTCCTGTTGCGTCGGCTCGAAGTGTGGCGCGGTGTCGGGTACTTCGTCGTCGCACTGTTCACGTGGGTCGCGATGTACGAGTCGGGCGTTCACCCCACGCTCGCCGGCGTGATGATCGCACTGATTCTTCCGGTGTACCCGCCGCGCCGCTCCGAGGTGGAACGAGCATCGGACCTCACCCGCGCCTTCCGTCAATCGCCGAATCCCGAATACGCGCGAGCCGCGAGACTCGGCCTGGATCAAGCTGTCTCGGTCAACGAGAGACTGATGCGCCTGTATCAGCCGTACACCGCGTTCATCATCGTGCCGATCTTCGCGCTCGCCAATGCCGGGGTGGTGCTCAGCTCCGACACCCTGAAGGCTGCCTCCACGTCGACTCTCACCTGGGGCATCATCGCCGGCCTGGTGCTCGGCAAGCTCATCGGAATCACCGGGGCCTCGGCCATTTTCGCGAAGTTGCGACCCTCGGCTCTGGCTCCCGGACTGACCATGTCGCACATCGCGGGTGGTGCCGCGATGTCCGGAATCGGATTCACGATCTCGCTGTTCATCATCGATCTCGCGCTCGACGATCCGCTGCTGGCCGACGAGGCCCGCGTCGGTGTGCTGGCCGCCTCGGTCATCGCTGCCCTGCTCGGCTGGATTCTGTTCCGCATCGACGCGAAGATCCACCCGCCGAAAGCCGAAGCATCGCTGCGCATTCTGCGTCCGGTCAGCGCCAAGCGCGATCACATCCGCGGGCCCGTCGACGCTCCGCTGACGATCGTCGAATACGCCGATTTCGAATGCCCGTTCTGCAGCAAAGCAACCGGCAGCGTCGCCGAGGTACGCAAGCACTTCGGTGACGACCTCCGGTACGTCTACCGACACCTGCCGCTGGACGACTACCACCCCCATGCCCGCTACGCCGCGTACGCCAGCGAGGCCGCCGCGGCGCAGGGCAAGTTCTGGGAGATGGCCGACGTGTTGTTCCGCAACAGCGACGCCCTCGAACCCGACGACATCGACGGGTACGCACGCGAACTCGGCCTCGACATGGACAGATTCGAGGACGACATCCGCACCGGCGACTACGTGGTGCGCGTCGAGGACGACGAACTCGACGCCACGTCCTCCGATGTGGGCGGCACTCCGACGTTCTACCTGGGTCGCGGCGACAAGAACCTCACCCGCCACGTGGGGCCGTACGACGCGGCGACGCTGATCCGGGAACTCGAATCCATGTGAGGGTGGGCCGGGTTGCACAGAACACGGCTCGATCGACCGGATCCCGTCGACAACGCTACGTAGTGTGCAACCTTGCCCGTCTCTGTCAGCTCTCGGTGCGGTTTCCTTCGGCATCCCAGTGCTCGGCGACCTTCTTCGACGGCTGCACTCGGGGCGGTTCGCCCGGCATCTTGGGGTAGTCGGGCGGGAAGTTCAGCTCACCACCCGGCAGTGTTTCCCACAGGTGCAGAAGCGGTTCCAGCGAATAGGCCTTCGTGTCCATGTCGGCCCACGGGTCACCGTCCCGCACAAGGTCCGGCACTGTGACGAGGTTGAAGTCACGCGGATCGGTGACGTCCGCCAACTGCGACCACGTCATCGGCGTACCCACCGTCGCTCCGGGACGGGCTCGCAGACTCCACGCGCTGGCGATGGTGCGGTCACGGTTGTTCTGGTTGTAATCGATGAAGATGCGTTCTCCGCGTTCTTCTTTCCACCAGTTGGTGGTCACCCCGTTGTCGCGACGTTCGAGTTCTCGGCCCAGGCCGATGGCCGCATGGCGCACCTGCTCGAACGTGTACTCGGGCTCGATGCGCACGTAGATGTGAATGCCCCGATTGCCACTGGTCTTCGGATAGCCGCGTAAGCCCAACTCCTCCAGCAACTCTCGCGTCACATCGGCGACGCGAAGGGCGTCCGCGAACGTCGTCCCCGGCTGCGGATCGAGATCGAGCCGCAGCTCGTCGGGATGGTCGACGTCCGGTCGTCGCACCGGCCACGGATGGAAGGTCAGCGTGCCCATCTGGGCTGCCCACACCAGAGACGCAGTTTCGGAGGGACACAGTTCCTCGGCAGTGCGCTTGCTCGGGAACGCGATCTTCACGGTCTCGATCCACTCGGGCGCACCCTTGGGCAACCGCTTCTGATAGAAACCGTCGCCCTCCTTGTCCTGCGGGCCGAGCGCCAATCGCATGCCCTCGCGGTAGCCGTCGGGCCACCGCTCCATCGCGGTCGGGCGGTCGCCGATCGCCCGCATCAGCGGTTCGCCCACCGCGGCGAAGTACTCGCACACCTGAAGTTTGGTGATCTCCGGGGTGCGTTCGGTCGCTTCGTAGATCACGCGGTCGGGACTCGACACTCGCACTTCGCGCTCGCCCGCCTGCACGAACGCCGGTGGTGTTTTCGCGGCCATACCTATCGCCCTCCAGCAATCACATCGGCGACGTCGTAGCGCACCGGCACCTCGAGCTGGTCGTAAGCGCACGAGCGCGGATCGCGATCCGGTCGCCAGCGCAGGAACCTGGCCACGTGCCGCAGCCGCGCGCCTTCCATCTGGTCGTAGGCCACTTCGATGACCCGCTCGATGCGCACCGGAATCCAATTGCGATCGTTGGACGAATTCCAACGCGTCGCCTCGCCGTCGTAGGTGACGTCGTCACCGAGCCGGAGCGGTTCGAGTTCTTCGAGCAACTCCAGCCGCCGCTTGTCGGTGAACGCCGACGCTCCGCCGATCATGCGCAGATCCTCGCCGTCGTACAGGCCGAGCAGCAGTGATCCGATGCCGTTGCCGGACTTGTGAATTCGATAGCCGATCAACACGCAGTCGGCGGTACGGGCATGCTTGATCTTGATCATCTCGCGCTTGTTGGGCAGGTACGGCCCGTCGAGCTTCTTCGCTACGACGCCGTCGAGGCCTGCTCCCTCGAACCGCTCGAACCAGTCCTCGGCCACGGCCGCATCGTCGGTGGCCGAGGTGACGAAGCAACTCGGCCCGCCCGTGCCCACCGCGTCGAGCAATCGCGTCCGCCGGGTCGAGAACGGCTCACCCGTCAGATCCTCGTCGCCGACGGCCAACAGATCGAAGCCGATGAACTGCGCCGGTGTCTTCTCCGCCAGCATCGTCACTCGGCTCGCCGCGGGATGGATGCGCTCGGACAACGACTCCCAGTCCAGGCGCGTGGAACCGTTCTTCTCGCGCGGCACCACGATCTCTCCGTCGATCACGATCTTCTCGGGTAGTTCGGCCTTGACGGCCTCGACGAGCTCGGGAAAGTAGCGAGCGAGGTCCTTGCCGCCGCGCGATCCCAGCACCACCTCGTCGCCGTCGCGGAACACGATGGCACGAAAACCGTCCCATTTGGGCTCGTACGACCACACCGGCGGCCCGTCCTCGGGCTGAGGAGGCACCACTTTCGCGGCTTTGGCGAGCATCGGCGCAACCGGAACGGCGAGAGGAAGATCCACGCACTTCATCCTGCCTCATGCGGCCGACAACCGAGTCCGATATTTTCTACACACATACGGTCGATGCACCCAGCACGCTTCTTTCGTCGAGAGCAGGACTCACCATGGCGTCACCCACTCGTTCGGTCCGCGCTTTCGTCGTCGCTCTGTCCGCCTGCGCGGCGGTGCTACTGAGCGGATGCGCCTCGGAAGTATCCGGGACCGCCGTCGCCATCTCCGGTGCCAGCATTCCCACCACCACGACGCCGCCTCGCACCACCACCAGTTCCCCGACCCCTGACATCGACGAGGGCGGCAGCGTCGACATCGACGTCGAGATCGGCCAATGCGTCGAACTCGGTGGGACGGTCGAGAACGCCACCGTGGCCAATGCGACCTGCGGATCCCCACAGTCCAACTACGTCGTGTTCGCCAAGACTCCGACCTCGGCCGAATGCCCGCCCGACGCCGACCAGTACTACTACGAGACGTACTTCGACATCGAGCAAGGGGCCCTGTGCCTCGACATCGACTGGATCGTCGGTGGCTGCATGGACCTGGTGGGCGAGTTCGCGCAACGCGTCGACTGCGCCACCCCGGGTGCCGACACCCGCCGGGTGGTGACCATCCTGCAGGGCACCACGTCGGTCGACGACTGCCCCGACCCCGCGTTGTACGGATTCGAGAAGGACTCCCGCAACTTCGTCGTCTGCGTCGAGAAGTTGTGACCGAGCAGCCTGCAGAGCGGCACGATGTAACCATTTCCCTGTCCAGTGCGCGGGGCCGATGGATCGTCGCGGCCACCGTGCTCGGGTCGTCTCTGGCGATGCTCGACGCCACCGTGGTCAACATCGCGCTGCCGGCGATCGGTCGGGATCTGGGATCGGGTGTCACCGGGCTGCAGTGGACGCTCAGCGGTTACACGTTGGCGCTGGCGTCGCTGATCCTGCTCGGCGGCTCGCTCGGTGACCGGCTCGGCCGCAGGCGGGTGTTCGTCTGGGGCACCGTCTGGTTCACGGCGGCCTCGGTTCTGTGCGGTCTTGCCCCCAGCATCGAGGTGTTGATCGCGGCGCGGCTGCTCCAGGGCATCGGTGCCGCGTTGCTGACCCCCGGTTCACTTGCGCTCATCTCGGCGTCCATCAGGTCCGACGATCGCGGGGCTGCGATCGGGCTGTGGTCGGGGCTGGGCGGAGTGGCGTCGGCGATCGGTCCGCTGCTCGGTGGCTGGCTCGTCGACGCCGTCGGCTGGCGCGCGGTGTTCCTGATCAATGTTCCACTGGCCGTGGTGGTCGTGTGGGTGGCGATGAAACATGTTCCGGAGAGCCGTGATCCGCACGCCGCCGGTCGCCTGGACGTCCCGGGCGCGGTGACGGTCGCCGCTGCCCTCGGGCTGCTGACGTACGGCCTGATCGAGTCCCACGTTCTTGCGCTCGCGTTGGGGATCGTCGCGGTCGGTTTGTTCGTGGTGATCGAGCGCCGCACCCACGATCCGCTGGTACCGCCGTCACTGTTCGCCTCGCGCGTGTTCCTGGCAGCCAATCTCGTGACCTTCGCCGTGTACGCCGCCCTGGGCGGGGTGTTCTTCCTGCTGGTGTTACAGCTGCAGTTCGCGGTCGGGTTCTCCCCTGTCGCAGCCGGATTGGCCACCATCCCGATCACCGTGCTGATGCTCGTACTGTCGGCCCGTGCGGGCCGGCTCGCGGGGCGCATCGGCCCGCGTATCCCGATGACGGTCGGGCCGCTGCTGTCGGCGGCGGGGCTGCTGCTGATGCTGCGCATCGGGCCCGGATCCACCTATGTCGCCGATGTTCTCCCCGCCGTCGTCGTGTTCGGCCTCGGCCTGTCCGCTCTGGTGGCCCCGTTGACCGGAGCCGTCCTGAGCGCGGCACCGGACGACCGCGCCGGAATCGCATCGGGCGTCAACAATGCTGTCGCCAGAACCAGTCAACTGCTCGCCGTTGCTGCGCTGCCCGCATTGGCAGGCATTGCCGGGTCCGATTACTCCGCGCCACAGGTGTTCTCGGCCGGATTCCACTCGGCGATGCTGATGTGCGCCGGGCTCTTGGTACTCGGTGCCGTCATCGCGGCGGCGCTGATCAAGAGCACTGGCGACACCTCCGACTGCCCACCGCACTGCGATCTGGGTGCCCCGCCGGTCGACAGACGCAGCGTCGACTGACTGCTCACCGCACGATCAACACCGAGCATTCGGCATGGTGCACGAGGTTCTGACTGACCGACCCCAGGATCGCACCGCGGAGGGCACCTCTACCTCGGCACCCGACCACGAGCATCGATGCAGACGCAGACAGCGCTCGCAAGCCTCGTGTCGGGCTCGATTGGGCACTGACGGTCGTGAGCTGCACAGCCGGATACTTCTCGTGCATCTTCTCCACATGCGTTTCCAGCCAACGCTTCTCGTCTTCCTGCACCGCCTGCCAGTCGATGTAGCCGGCGCTCATCCCGATGCCGGCCTGAGCCGCGAACCCCCAGTAGTTGACCGCGATCACGGGTGCGCCCAGGTTGTCGGCCATCTCGAGCGCGGCACCCAGCGCTCGATCGGACTGTTCGCTGCCGTCGATCCCGACCACTATCGGACGGACCACGTCGGCCTTGTCGTTTTCGTTGCGGAGCAACAGCACTGGGCACTGGGCGTGCGTCATGACGCGCAGCGTGTTGCTACCGAGGGTCAAGTCGCGGATCGCGCTCGACTTCCTGGATCCCAGCACCACCATGTCTGCTCCCACGTCGGCCACGTACGACGCTATGGTGCCGTCCACACTGACGGTGTCCACGGACACCCCGGGTGCGGCGACGCGTACTTCTGCCTCTGCTCGGACGAGGTGTTTGCGGCCCATGGCGCGAAGGTCCCTCTCCAGCGCGCCACCGTCGACGAATGCCGCCGACCCGTACCAATCCCCCACGGGGACTGCATGAACGAGACGTACGGTCGCGTGGACCTTGTCCGCGTAGGTGCCGGCCCATCGGGCTGCAGCCTCGGCCTCGGCCGAGCCGTCGATACCCACGACGATGGGAAGTGTGCGGGCGATGGAATTACTCATGTGATCTTCCTGTCTCGGTGTCGACGGCCACGGCACAGTCGCCATGACATGATGAATTGCGTTGCAGTCGAATTGGCAGTCCGCGCTCGCGTCCGGTCAGCGGCCGAAGAGCGCGGACACCTCGTCGAGGTCGATGTCGGTTCGGCAACCGCTCGGCTCCAATTCGACGTAGAAACTCTCGTAGCCGCGCGGGTCTGCACCTCGCTCACCCGTGCTGCGCCGCTCGAACACTCGTGCGTCCGGCCACCGTTCGAGCACGGCTGTTCTGAGGATGTGTCCGTCGGGCGAGACCCCGCTGAGCGGCCCGTACTCGGCGATCACCACCGAATGGACGACACCGTCGATCGATGCAGTGGTCACCGGAAACACCATCGGTACCGATTGCGTCGGAATCTCGACGACTAAGGAGTCGGAATCGACCCGCATCGAGCCCGTCACCTGTGGCCTTTCACTGTCGGTCCTCCTCGTCGTTCCTGCTCTCGCGGGCTCACGTCCGCCAGAAGTCGGCATCACATCGACCCCGCCACAGAATCGGAACCCGAAGGCGTATGCGATCTTTGCGCGGCGTGCTGCCCTGCACGAAGGCTCACTGCGGCCATCACGAACATCGCTGCTGCCGCACCTCCGCAGACCGCAGCCCAGCCGGTCACACCGGACGCGAGCAACGTCAGGAAAAGGCCTACCGCGGCGACGGCACACACCAGTAGCACTTCGGCGAGGACATTTTCGGCCTCGGCCAACACGGCCTGCCCGTCGTGTACTTGCTGCTTCATCTCGAACTCCTCGAAGTCGACGAATCGGTAGAACCGACATTGCCGAATTCTCGATGCCGACGGCAGGGTCGAAAGTCCCGATCCTGCCGCCATGAGGCCCGGCCTTCACCCTCGTGAATTCGTTTCGCCCGCAGTCGGTCCACGCATCAGCTCGACCCCCGACACCGACGTCGGGGTCACTTCGACGAGTCGGTGCATCGGCGGGCCGTCCGAATGAGGCCGGGGCAGTAGCTGTTCGAGGACTTCGAGTCGAGCATCCACGACCGCACGGGCGATTCCGTGAATCACGACAGTCGATACGGTCAGGTGAGCGTCGTCCTCGGCGTCCACTTCCAGGACGACGGAGGAATCGAGCGCACTCCACCCCAACCGCGACCGCCCCTCGGCGTAGAAATACAACCGACTACCGCTCCACACGATGGAGACCGGGTCGATGGTGGGCCCGAAGTGGTCGTGGCCGATCAGCCGTGCGACGGTCGCCCGTCGCGCAAGCCGATGAGCGTTGTCGGAGTCCAGAACTCGTCGTCGATCCTCACTCCCGCGCACACGATTCGGTACGGTGCGGTTGGTCATAGGTCTCTGCAGATCATCACCGGGCAGTGGGCGTGGCGGGTGAGGTTGCTACTGGTCGATCCGAACAGTGCTCGGGCAACTACTCCTCGCCCGTGACTGCCGACCACCACGAGGCCGGCTCGCTTGGACAGATCGACAAGGAGATGCGCCGGGTTACCCTGTCGCACTACATGTTCGACACTGACATCCGGATATTTCTCGGCCCACCCGGCCAGACATTCGGAGAGCAGCATCTGCTGCTCACGCTCGATCTCGATGCTGTCATGCGGCCCCGGCGGAGAGAGTGCCGCGCCGTGAGACCACGAGTTCCAGGCGAGCGCTGCGATCATCGGTACACCGAACAACGAGGCCAGATCGAAGGCCTGTTCGACGGCAGCCTCACTCGTTGCACTGCCGTCGATACCGACGAGGACCGGCGCGTCGAAGCCGGCGTCGCCCTCCCGCCACACGATCACCGGGCACAGGGCCGCATTCGAGGTCTCCTGCGCCGTACTGCCGAACAATGCGGACACGATCGGACCGGAACCCGAATTGCCGACGACGAGCATCCGCGCGGTGGAGGAGAGTTCGACCATCATCGTGCACGCCGTCGCCTCCTCCACCGAGGTGGAGACGGCAAGGTCGGGATGACGGGCCAGCACTGCGGCAGCGACGTCGGTCACCATGTGTTCGGACGCTCGGCGCTGCTCGTCCCACACCTCCCTCGGCACAACATATGCGGGCTCGCCCATGTAGATCACAGGCTGCTGTACTGCAGTGGCGATGAGCAGGGGAGAGTCCACCCTTTCTGCCAATGTCGCCGCCCAGAGCGCAGCGCCGATACTGCCGGCCGAACCATCCACCCCCACCACGATTTTCTGATGTGCTGCGAGAATCACGATCGTCTCCTGTTCGTTGCGCGTGTGGGAGCAGACAGCACCGAGGCCACCGCATGTCGTGGGGTTCGAGGCGCCGGGGCACCGATCATCGGTGTACCGACTCGAATCAGCACCTGTGCCATGCCGATGTGCGGTGCCAACGACTGGACGAGTCGCCTGCTGCCGGCCTGCTCGGTCATGTGAGTCAACGGGCACGTCGCCAAGCCGTCCGCGGTCGCTGCCAGCAGAAACGTCGACATGGCACGGCCACAGTTCAGCCAATCCAGTCGTTCGTCCGACGGTGTGCCGAGCAGCACCACCGTGGACTCGTCTTCGACCGTCTCCCGCGGAACCACCGTGCCGACGCGGTGCGGTTCGGGGAATGCTCGCCCCACCTGGACCCTCGACGAGTCCGCGCGGGTCGTCAGAGCCTCGGGCGGAATTCCTCCGGAGCGGAACGAATGCCCGGCCCACCATCTGATCTCGGCCTGGTACGTCGCGTCGTACTTCCGGATGCCCGCGCTCAGCGTCGAGGCCCTCGCCAACGTCTGTTTCGACTCTGCCGACAACACGGTCATCTCGGTGCCGTAGTGCTGCCGACCGAGATATCGCGTCAGAACGCGATCGGTCGGCACCGGTCCGAACGCCCGCCGATCCGAGTGCCTGCGGTTGATCGCACTCAACATGTCGAACTCACGCGACCGAGGATGCGCGTCGTGCACGAGGCGGATACGCGCAAGATGATCCGGCGTGCCCGGGGTGGGCAACAGGTCGATCTCGGTCTTCCACCGAAACGCCGCGGCAGCCTTCTCGAGATGGTCCAACGCGGCCCCGCAGCTCATCACCATCTGCCGTTCGGTCGGGTCGATCACCCCCAGCACGCGGGAGGTGTCGGTATACAGATCGAGTCCGTGTTCGGAGTAGGTCCACCTCCACGGCTGGCTGTTGTGCACCGACGGCGCGCGGCACGCGAGCTCCACCAGCATTTCCACCACGGCCGTATCCGGCTGATCGCTCATCGTCTCTCCTCGACCTCCCACCGCGATGCGGTGGATCCGCCCCCACTGTCGCCCCGAGGTCGCGGTGCTCGACAGGGCCGTTCGTCACTCGATGGAGGGCATTCCGGTGCATGCCGAAAGAGCGCAGCGCCACAGGTTTAGTGTTGACGGTGAATGCGACTCGGGGCGGAACCTGAGGACGCGACCGAGGAGCCACCATCGCCGACCGTTCAGGAGTGTCATGACGACCCCGCACAATCCACCCGAAGTCGACGTCAAGCCACGTAGCCGGGACGTCACCGACGGGCTGGAGAAGACTGCCGCCCGCGGCATGCTCCGCGCCGTCGGGATGGGCGACGACGACTGGGTCAAGTCCCAGATCGGCGTCGCGTCGTCGTGGAACGAGATCACTCCCTGCAACCTCTCGCTCGAACGACTGGCGAAGGAAGTCAAGAAGGGCGTCCACGCGGCCGGCGGGTATCCGTTGGAATTCGGCACCATCTCGGTGTCCGACGGCATCTCGATGGGCCACGAGGGCATGCACTTCTCGTTGGTCTCGCGTGAGGTCATCGCCGACAGCGTCGAAACCGTCATCAGCGCCGAACGTCTCGACGGCTCCGTGCTGCTCGCCGGTTGCGACAAGTCGCTGCCCGGAATGTTGATGGCTGCTGCGCGCCTCGACCTCGCCAGCGTCTTCCTCTACGCCGGATCCACCCTGCCCGGTTTCGCCACCCTGTCCGACGGCAGCGAACACCAGGTGACGATCATCGACGCTTTCGAGGCCGTCGGTGCCTGCTCGCGTGGACTGATGTCGCGCGCCGACGTCGACACCATCGAACGCGCCATCTGCCCCGGCGAAGGTGCCTGCGGCGGCATGTACACCGCGAACACCATGGCCAGCGCCGCCGAGGCCATGGGAATGTCGTTGCCCGGCAGCGCTTCTCCGCCGGCACCGGATCGTCGCCGGGACGGCTTCGCGCACGCCAGCGGCGAGGCCGTCGTCGAATTGCTGCGACGCGGCATCCGCACCAGCGACATCCTCACCAAGGAAGCCTTCGAGAACGCGATCGCCGTCGTCATGGCTTTCGGCGGATCCACCAACGCCGTGCTGCACCTGCTGGCCATCGCGCACGAAGCTCAGGTCGAACTGACTCTCGCCGACTTCACCCGCGTCGGAGCGAAAGTTCCGCACCTCGCCGACGTCAAGCCCTTCGGCAAGCACGTCATGACCGACGTCGACGCCATCGGCGGTGTCCCCGTGGTCATGAAGGCCCTGCTCGACGCGGGCCTCATGCACGGCGACTGCATGACCGTCACCGGAAAGACCGTGGCGGAGAACCTCGCTCACATCGCTCCCCCGGACCCCGACGGCAAAGTGCTGCGCGCACTGGACAAGCCGATCCACCCGACCGGCGGCATCACCATTCTCGAAGGATCACTCGCCCCGGGCGGAGCCGTCGTCAAGTCCGCCGGTTTCGATTCCGACGTATTCGTCGGTACCGCACGAGTTTTCGAGCGTGAACGCGCGGCCATGGATGCTCTCGAAGACGGCACCATCGCGGCAGGCGACGTCGTCGTCATCCGCTACGAGGGACCCAAGGGCGGACCCGGAATGCGCGAAATGCTCGCGATCACCGGAGCCATCAAGGGCGCGGGCCTGGGCAAAGACGTCCTGCTGCTCACCGACGGCCGATTCTCCGGCGGAACCACCGGCCTCTGCGTCGGACACGTGGCACCCGAGGCAGTCGACGGCGGACCCATCGCCTTCGTCCGCGACGGCGACCAGATCCGCCTCGACGTCGGCAAGGGCACCCTCGACGTCCTCGTCGACGCAGCCGAAATGCAAGCACGCCAGGAGGGTTGGGCACCGCTTCCTCCTCGCTACACCCGCGGAGTACTGGCCAAATACTCGAAGCTGGTCGGTTCGGCCTCGAACGGTGCGGTGCTGATCTAGCCGCCCGCCCTAGCCCTAGCCCCCGGCCCTAGCCCCCCCGGTTGGGATCAATGTGGGTTTCAGTCAGTTGGACTGCAACAAAGGCGCATTGATCCCAACCCGGCGGCAGTGCAGTGGTCCATTCACGCGTTCGGGAGGTCTACAACGGCATCGCCCAGATAGGGCTCGAGCGTTCGTTCAGCTCGGTGCACGTCGCGTGTTGTCGGCTGGCTCGTTGGTAGAACGTCTGCAACGGTTCGGTCGGCTCCACGTCCGGCGGTGTCGGTGTGACGGGCAGTTCGCCGAGTTCGAGCGCCAACTGATAGATGCTGGGGCGTTCGAGTTCGGCGTCGACCAGTGCCGGCGCGGCAGCGTTGTGCGGCTTCACGGTTCGAGGTATATGCGGCGCACTCGGTTCGGGCTTGGCTGCCGACGGGCGTTCGAGTAGCTGCTCGAGCTCGGCGACCTCACGGACGGCCGCTGCACGAGTGGCCGGCGGCGCAACGAAGGGCACGATCGGCTCGAACGCGATCATGTCCGACGACGACGCGAGCGCCTTGTTCTTGGCCGGGATGAGGAACGCCACGATCACGGTTCCGGTTCCGAACACCACGGCCGCAACGACACTGGTGTGCACGACGGCACTGCCGAAGGCAGAGATGGCATTCGCTTCGAGATTGTCTGCGAAGCCGCTCAGAAATGCATTCTGCTCGCGAATGATGTCGGAGACGATCACCGCACCGGCCAGCGAATCCTGCGATGCCGCAAGCCCTTCTGCGGCCGGACCGGTGTACTGGCCGTTGGGTTGCTTACCGGGGAAGGTCTGCAGAAACCCCTCGATTCCCTGTCGATACGACGCCGCCAGAACCGAACCCAATACAGCGATGCCGAGAGACCCGCCCAGTTCGAGTGCAGTGTCGTTCAGGCCGCCGCCGACACCGAGCTTGTCGTCCGGGAACTCACCCATGATGGCGTCGGTGCAGGGCGAGACGGACAGTCCGATGGCGAGTCCGAGCAGCGTCAGTACGGGCAGGAAATCGATATACGTTGCCGTCGAATCGATTCCGACGAGGGAGACGACCGACAGCGTGCCCACGATCATGCCCGCGGTGACGGTGACACGCGGCCCCATCTTGGGGGTCAGCCACATCGTGATTCCGGACCCGACGAACACTGCGCCGGCCAGCGGCAGCAGATGCACTCCGGTGGAGACCGGGCCGTACCCGAGAGCGAACTGGAGGTACTGCGCCACGAGGTAGATCGCCCCGAACGTCACCAGGAAAAACACCAGTACCGCAAGGGTGGCACCCCCGAGGACACGCGAGGAGAACATCCGCACGTCCAGCAACGGATTGGGGTGTCGTAGTTCCCAGCCCACGAAACCCAGCACCGACAGCAGTCCGACGAGGCCGAAGTACAGCGGCCCGACGGTCCACCCGAAGTGCATGCCCTCGATGATGGAGTAGACGATGGTCGAGACGGCCAGAACCGACAGCAACCCGCCGATCCAATCGATCGCACCGGCATCGACGGCTCGCGACGGCGGGACGAGTACGACGGCTCCGGCTATGGCGGCCAGCGCAATCGGGACGTTGATCAGAAATGTCGAACTCCACGTGAAGCTCTCGAGAAGCCACCCGGCCAGCAACGGCCCGGCGGCGATGGCGAGGCCGGACGTGGCCGCCCACACGGTGACGGCTGTGGCCCGCTCATGCTTGGGGAACGTGGCCACCAGCAGAGACAACGTCGCAGGCATGACGATCGCGGCAGCGACACCCATGACGATTCGAGCCAGGATCACGCCGAGCGTGGCATCGGTCAGCGCCCCCGCCACCGACCCCGCCACGAAGATGATCAGTCCGATGATCAGCGCGCCGCGTCGGCTGTACCGGTCGCCGATCACTCCGCACAACAGCATCAACGCCGCGTACGGGACGGTGTATCCGTCGATCACCCATTGAAGATCACTGCTGGTCAAGCCCAGATCCATCGTCATCGATGGCGCTGCGACGAGCAGGGACGTGTTGGCCATGACCACGATCAGCAGGCTCAGGCACAACACCACCAAGGCCGACCATCGTCGGGCATAGGGTTTGTGCATTTCTTGGACAGGTGTCATCGCAAGCAGTGTCATGTGTTCCCCCCGTTGGCAAAGTGCGACACACCTTGCACAGTGCTGTGCAGCTTAAGAAATTCGCGCTAGGATCGGCAATCTTTTGTGGCGGCAACCACACTGCGTCGACGCGATCGTGCTAGAAGTGGACGTGTGCCGAAGACGACGGAGTCGAGACCGAGCGCACGGACAGACCGATCGCCCGTGCAGCGAAGTGACGCCCGCTCGAACAGAGCGCGAATTCTCGATGTCGCGCAGGGGGTACTGGCGAACAATCCGGACGCGACCATCAACGACGTCGCGTCCGCGGCCGGGGTGGTCCGACGAACGGTGTACTCGCACTTCGCCTCTCGCGAAGCCCTGATCGACGGCATCGCACTCGAAGCCGCAGAACGCATCTCGGCCGCGCTCGAACGTGATCCGGCCGTCGACGAATCCGCCGTCACCGTGTTCGTGCGCCAGACGCTGGCACTGGCGCGCGTCGGCGATCAGTACCGGCTTCTACTTGCGGTTGCCCGTACCGACCTGGGACACAACGGTCTTCACGACCTACTGGGACCGATGCGGGAGTCGGCTGCGGCTGTCATACGACGTGGACAGCGCGAGGGTGTGTTCTCCACCTATCTGCCAGCCGAGGTGCTGATCCTCAACATCGAAGCCATCGCGCTGTCGATCCTCGAGGCCACCAATGCCGGGCTGCTCACCGACCCCACAGGTGCGGCCACCACGTCGAGTCTGGTCCTGCTCGGAATCGCACCGGACGAAGCCGAACGCATCGTGAGCGGTGTCCGTGCCGCGGACGCGCCAGCCGAACCCCACCCCTGAAACGACGAATGCCCCGCCTGCGCAATGTGATTGCGCCGACGGGGCATCGGTCTACGAGTGCGGGTCAGGGGGCGGGGACGAACCCTGCGCCGAGTCCGTTGCCCTGATCGACGTTGCGAAGAATAGCGTCGAAGTTGGTGCCGACCTCGGGGCCGAAGCACGCGACGCCCAGGTAGGCGTTGACCATGCCGACGAGGGTGTTGCCGACGACGACCGGGCTACCCGAGTCACCCTCGACGACGCACAGCTGCGCCCAGGTCTCCTGCGACTGCAGAACGTCTCCGTACGCGAGGCCGCAGGTGTTGCCGGTGGTGCGGCCTTCCTTGCAGACGATGTTCGGGAACGCCGTCGGCGGGCCGACCTGAGAGATGGTCACGTTGCCCACGCGGCTGATCGGGGCAACCTTGTCACGCTGAAATTCGATGAGGGCGTAGTCGTACTCCGGGTTGGAGAATGCGATACGGCCCACCTCACCGAGGGAGGTGTCGTACTCCGGGACGATGGAGGCACCCGCTTGGCCACAGTGACCGGCGGTGAAGCCCACGAGATTTCCGTTGCGGTCGTTGCCGATTGTCGTCAGCGTGCACTCCGCCTGGCCTCCGACGATGATTCCGGACCCACCGCCGAGAGCTGCAGGAGCGGCCGCGGATGCGGTCCCCACGCCGACGCTGGCTACGATTGCAGCCGCCCCCACGACGACGAGCATGAATTTCTTGAACATGTACTCCCTCTCAGCGGTGTCGGCAGAACCCTAGCAACAGAACGTGTCGTAACACGAGCTAGTCGCTCATACGTCCTGCTCGAGGGCCGCAAGAGTCGTCCGAGCTTCGTCGAGTTGACGACTCAGTTCGGCCACGCGGCGTGCCGCCTCTTCACGTGCATGGGAGATGACAGCCTCGACGGCATCGCGTGCAGTGACATCGCCCAGTTCACGAACGGCCCGACCGACCGCTTCCGGACTCACCGGCTGCGCCTTGGTCGGCCTCTTCGCGCCCTGCGTGACGGTGACCGACCAATCGTTGTCGGCACCGGCATGAATGGTCACGCTCACTCCGCCCGGCGCCTTCTTCGGACGACGTGGGGCCGAGCCGGTCGACCCAGACCCCGCACCGGCGGGCTTGGCGGCAACGTCGGTCGCCGGTACCGCCTTCGGAGCAGCGCTCGATGTCGAAGCCGTGACCGATGTAGAAGTAGGGCTCGTTTTCGAGACAGCGACCGGCTCGGAGGCAGCGACCGGCTTCGATACCGGCGCAGTCGATGCCGTCTTCTTCGCGGGGATGCGCTTGGCAGGCGCGGGTGGGGTCGCCGGGTTGCGGGTGATGCGCAGTTCCTCGGCCTCGTAGGGCAATTCGTCGTTGACGCCCTTCGGGCTGATGGTGACGGTGTTGCCGTCGATGGACACCACCTTGGCCGACGTACCGTCGGGCAGGCCGAGGCTCGGATTCGGCTCGCGGAGATACACGGTGGCGCGACGCCCCTCGGCGAGCGCTGCTGCCAGCGTCGTCAGGTTCTCGGGAGTCAGCGAATCGTTCACGGCGCGCCCACGGGGTGGCATCGACTACCGGCCTTTCTCGAAAGTGTTTGCGAATACTGTCGCACAGATTCACGTGCGCAGGCAGCACGACATCGAGTATCGGTCGCGAGGATGACGTCGATCCCAAGTATGTGTAACCCCGAGTAACTGTAACCGCAAGTAACAGTTACTACGATTAACACTCAAGAGGCTTGGCCAGAGAAGGCCGATGACACGACTCTAACCGACAGGCCGTTCGAGCGCCCGTCGAGTGCCGTCGACCACCTCGCCGAACCGCCCTCGCGCCGGGATTCTCCCGCGT
Source organism: Rhodococcus sp. 06-1460-1B (assembly GCF_002258475.1). Taxonomy (NCBI): domain Bacteria; kingdom Bacillati; phylum Actinomycetota; class Actinomycetes; order Mycobacteriales; family Nocardiaceae; genus Rhodococcus; species Rhodococcus sp. 06-1460-1B. The sequence goes on along the minus strand of NZ_NOYS01000003.1, from coordinate 34,803 downwards.
AGCCTGACGGCGTACCTTCTTGCGCAGGTACGGAACAGGAGCTTCGATGTACCACCTCGACGCGGACCAGCAATCGCTCAGCGACGGTCCGCACGTGTACTTGCTCGATGCCAGAAGCACTCTCGAGGTTCAGGCCCTGAATCAGTGGATCGACGCCACCACCCCGGACGGAGAACGTCGGCCTCCGTCGGTCGTTCTGTCCGGTGAGGCCAGGACATCACTGTCGGACACCGTCCGCGGGTACGCCGACGATCCGCTGCTCATTCCGCTGCGGGTCACGTTGACCGATCGCAGCACCGGCATTCTGCACCGCATCTTCGCCCCGAGAGGCCGCTCGAAGCCGACACGGGTGTGGCAGCGGTGGGTGGCCAACGACGATCCCGATCACTCCGCAGTGCTGGTCGGTGAACCCGCAACCCTGAGCGATCTGCAGGATCGGTTCGAGCGCGGGGGCGGCACGTCGTTGTCGTCGTTCATCCTGCGGCAGGCGAGTCTCGCACTGGACAAGGCCGAACGCGGAGTCATCGGCTCGGAGTACAAGATTCCGCGCTTCGTCGTCGAGGACATGACGGAGCAGAAGAAGTTCAGGGACGGCATCACCGAGCTCGCAGACCACGTCGGCCAGGATCGCGACACCGTCGACAAGAGGGTTCAGGACATCCTCGGCGAGATGGTGGCGACCGAAACCAGGCGCGCCGTCGAGATGTGGGGCACCCTCGGCGCGTACTTCTCGCGGGCGTACAAGGTCGACGTCGATCGCGATCAGCTGCAGAAGGTTCGCGAACTCAACAAGAACTATCCGTTGGTGTTCCTGCCCAATCACCGTTCCTACCTCGACCCACTCGTGCTGCGTCCCGCGCTTCTCGCCGAGGGACTGCCGCTCAATCACGTCATGGGCGGCATCAATGTCGGCTTCTGGCCGTTGGGCCCGATAGCCAAACGCAGTGGCGTGGTGCTCATTCAGCGCAAGTTCTCGGACGCGATCTACAAATGGACGCTGCGTCAGTACATGAGTTTTCTGCTCAGCAAGCGGTTCAACCTCGAGTGGTACATCGAGGGCGGACGCAGCCGCACCGGAAAGCTCCGCCCGCCGCGGTTCGGTCTGCTGACCTACCTCGTCGACGCCCTCGAGTCGAGCGACGCGGAGGACGTCTATTTGATTCCGACGTCCATCACCTACGACCGACTGCACGAGGTCGGCGCGATGGCCGAAGAATCGCACGGGGCGAAGAAGCAAGCCGAAGGCATTCGCATGGCCATCGGGTACATCCGCGCTCAGGGCACGTTGCGCGGCAACGTCTATCTGAACTTCGGAGAGCCGATGTCGGTGGCGGCGATCGTCGCCGAGAACACCGACAAGCGCGTCGCGGTGCAGAAGATCGCGCTCGGTGTCTCCCATGCGATCAACGATGCGACGCCGGTGACCCCGGCAGCACTGGTCACGATGGCGCTGTTGGGTATCGAGGATCGCGCACTCAACGTCAACGAAATGTGGGCCATCATCTCGCCGTTGGCCGGCTACATCAAACGCAGAAACCTACCCACTGCGGGCGGGGTGGACATCGCCGACGTCGACGTCGTCCGCTCGGCCGTCATCGCACAGGTCAACGCCAACGTCGTCAAGCGTTTCGACGACGGCCCCGAACCGCTGTTCTACCTGGCGCAGGACAAGCATCTGGTGGCAGCGTTCTTCCGCAACAACGCCATTCACTTCTTCGTGATGCGCGCCATCGGCGAACTGGTGGTGCTACCGACCGAGGGTGACTCGACGCCGCTGACTCAGGAATCGTTGTGGACATCGGCCCTGCAATTGCGAGATCTACTCAAGTTCGAGTTCTTCTTCGGCGACAAGAAGGACTTCGGGGAGCGTCTCGAATCCGAGGTCGATCTCATCGACCCGGAATGGCGCACCAGCATCAGCGACCCCGATTATGCTGCGCGACAGCTTGAATCGCAGGATCTGCACCTGGCGCACCGCGTACTGCAGCCGATCTTCGAGGCCTACCAGGTAGTGGCCGACCAGCTGATGCTGCTGCCGCAGAGCGGAGAATTCGACAAACCGAAGTTCATCTCGGAATGCCTCGGCGCTGCCCAGGCCAGGCGGCTCCGCCAGCAGCTCGATCACAGTGAGTCCATCTCGGGCGAACTGTTCGACACTGCACTGCAACTGGCCGAAAACCGCGACCTGATCGATTCCAGCTCGGACGGCATCGCCCGCCGCCGCAGGGACTTCGCGCTGGAGATCGACGAATGGGCCCGCAAGGTACGTACCATCCGGGATATGGCGCACCGAATGCTCCGTGAGGTGGAACCGATCTCTGCCCCCGAGGAGAACAATCCATGACCGACTTCGACGATCGACTGATAGCGATCGCCGCCGCCCCACCCGGCCGAGACACCATCGCCTTCTTCGATCTCGACGGCACCCTCATCAACGGATTCTCTGCTCGCGCAGTGTTTCTCGAACGCCTCAAGACCCTCGACGTCACGGTCAAGGAACTGTGGGAGATCTCCAGTGCCGTCGTCGAGATGCGGATGCGTAACTCCCCCGTCGACAATCTGATGGGCAAGGCCGTCCGCGGCCTCGAAGGCCGTCGCGAAGAGGACCTGATGGAACAGGCATACACCCTGTTCCGCAACGAGATCGCGCCGATGATCTACCCGCAGGCCCGGGCCCTCGTCGAGGCTCACCGGCACGCAGGGCATCGTCTCGTGATGGCTACCTCGGCCACGCCGTACCAGGCACTGCCGGTGCAGCAGGACATGATGTTCGAGGAGTTGCTGTGCACGACTCCGGTGGTCACCGACGGGATTCTCACCGGTGAGCTCGTCGGCGATTCGCTCTGGGGACCCCGCAAAGCACAGGCGGCGATCGACTACGCCGAACGTGAAGGCATCGCTCTGGCAGGCTGTTTCGCATACTCGAACGGCGGTGAGGACGTGCCACTGCTCGAAGCCGTGGGCCGTCCCATCGCCCTCAACCCCGATCCTGATCTCGCGCGCTATGCCGCCAAGAAGAATTGGCCGGCCCTGACGCTGGACAGCCCGAAGCGTGGCACGGATATCACGTCGGCCGTACGCAGCACGGCGGCGCTCGGATCGGTGCTTGCGAGTGCGTCGATCGGGCTCGGTCTGGGGTTGCTCACCCGCAGTCGCCGCACCGGTGCCAATATCACCAGCACCATCGCCCCGGACATCGCGCTGACCCTCGCCGGGGTCAAGCTCGACGTCACCGGAACCGAAAATGCGTGGTCGGCCCGGCCAGCCGTCTTCATGTTCAACCATCAGAGCACCGCCGACTCGGTCATCGTCACTTCCATCCTGCGACGCGACATCACCGCCGTCGCCAAGCGGGAACTCGAACGCGACCCGCGCTTCGCATTGTTGGGCAGGATCTTCGACGTCGCCTATGTCGACCGCGGAGATCCTGCGCAAGCGCGAGAGGCCATGCGACCCGCGATCGAGAAGCTGCACAGCGGCATCTCGGTAGCCATCGCCCCCGAGGGCACTCGCATGCCGACGTCCCGTCTCGGCCGATTCAAGAAGGGCGGCTTTCACCTGGCGATGCAGGCCGGCGTGCCGATCGTTCCGATCGTCATTCACAACGCCGGTGACGTGATGTGGAAGAAGGACTTCACCGTTCACTCCGGTACGGTCAAGGTCACCGTCGGCGAGCCCATACCCACCACGGATTGGGATCCCGACAAGATCGACGAGTACGTGGACGCCGTCCGTTCCTATTTCGACAGAACGTTGGGATATGCCTGAGAATCAGATCAACTCGGTAGTACAGACGGAGATCGAGCGGAATCTATTGGGCGGCGAGCCCAAGTACAACCGCGCCGACATCGTCGAGAAGTCCGGGATTCCGCTCGAGCGGGTCATCGCCCTGTGGATCGGCATGGGCTTCCCCGTCCACACCGATACCGACGCGCTCGTCTACACCGACGCCGATCTCGAAGCTCTGAAGCTGATCACCGCACTGACCGCGCAGAAGGTGATCAAGCCCGAGATGGAGGTTGCGATCGCACGCACCCTCGGGCAGTCGATGTCCCGGCTCGCGGAATGGCAAGTGGGCGTTGTGAACTCTCACATACTCGAACGCATCATCGACAGCCAAGAAGACACGAACGACATCGACGCGATACGACGGAACGCCCGTGCCATCGCCGCCGAAACCGTCCCCACCCTCGAAGCGCTCCAGGGATACACCTGGCGACGCCACCTGGCAGCAGCGGCCGGTCGATCCATCGCCGCTCCCGACGACGCCGCCGACAGTCCCACGATGGCCGTCGGGTTCGCCGACATGGTCGGCTACACGAGCCTGACGCGTCGACTCGACATCGGCGAGTTGACGACGCTACTCGAGGAGTTCGAGTCACTGGCCACCAATATCATTGCGCGAGGGCGTGGTTCGGTGATCAAGAACGTCGGCGACGAGGTGATGTTCAGCGCGCAGACCCCCGAGGATGCCGCCCACATCGCCCTCGACCTCCAGGACGCCTTCGACGAGCAGGAGGACATGCCGGACCTGCGGGTCGGGCTGGCGTGGGGCCCGGTACTGGCCCGGTACGGCGACCTGTACGGGTCGGTGGTCAATATCGCTGCGCGCCTGACCAGTTCGGCCAATCCCGGAACGATCCTGGTCGATACCGTCATGACGGATGAACTGCGCCACGACTCCGAGTTCTACCTCAAATCGGTTCGCTCACTACGGGTCAAAGGGTTCCACAAGCTCAAGCCTCACCGGCTCAAACGCAACAAGCGAACTAGTCAGCGTAGCGAGGAGTAGAACTCCAAGTGTCGACGCGCAGCCTCGTCCCAGGTGAGGCTGTGCGCCAGCGCCAGCCCCGGTGACGGATCCTGCGGCTCGTGCAACGCACGGTCCAATTCGCTGGTCATGGTCTCCACCGACGATGCGTAGGTGACGCTGTCTCCGAACACCTCCCGCAGTACCGGCAGATCACGCGCCACCACCGGAGTCGATGCGGCGAGCGCCTCCATCGCGGCCAGGCCGAAGCCTTCCTTGGTGGAGAAGAACGGCAGCACCGCAGCCTGCGCCACGAGATGCGGCAGCTCGTCGTCGTCGACGGTTCCGAGTATCACCGGCTCGATGCCCAGTTCTACTGCTCGACGGTTGAATTCGGCTCGATAGTCACGGTAGTCGAACAGGGTCTCGCCGCCGGCGAACACCAGTTGCACGGTGCGATCGGACAGCCCTGCGAAGGCGTCGAGTAGATCGAGACTGCCCTTGCGTGGCTCGATGCCGCCGACGGCGAGCACGTACCTGCCGAACTTCCCGCTCCAGTGCGATCGGCCCGATTCGGCTGCTGCCGAGAACCTTCCGGCATCGACTCCATTGGGAATGACGACCGGATCGAACCCCCAGCCGCGTCGGACGTCGTCGGCCACCGCAGTGGACACACAGATTCGCGCGTACGGCGCGGTGATCGCTCGTTCGTGACATGCCGCGAGCTCGGGAGTGGTGAACTCGTCGAGATGGTGGATGGTCCTGATGCACCGGCCGACGGCGTTGGCCGAGATGCAGTCCTGAGCATGGACGATGTCGTACTCGTCGGGCGTGAAGGCCTGCCGCAGAACGCCTATCGATCGCAGAATCCGCTCGCCGACGCTCTCGTTCTCGCGGTGGGAAAACGGGACCATCCGCACGGTGACAGCCGGGTCGACCTTGCGGAAGAACTCACTGTCGCCCCCGCGGCCCAGCGACCACACCGACACATCCTGGCCGGCGCGTGCCAGCGCTTCGGCCAGAGCCAACGTATGCACCACGCCTCCGCGCGGTTTGGACGAATAGGTCAACAGCGCGATCTTCATCGATCCGGCTTCTCCTGCAACAAGTTCGGATAGGCGTCGACGCGTCGCTCGGCCAGGTGATGCAGACCTCTCCGGGCCCGATCCACCTCGGCATCGACGTCGATCTCGTGCACGGCCAAACCGCCTTTGGACCACGTCTTGGCCAACACATCTCCGCCGGGCCCGACAATTTTCGCCTGGCCGAGGAACCGCAGGGATCCCATCACCCCGGTCTGGTTGGACGAGACGAGCACCACCTGGTTCTCGGCGGCACGCGCAGCGTCGTACAGATCGAACAGTCGCGACTGCCGATCGTTGGGTAGCGACGACGCTCGATCGGTGACGCTGGCCGGCCACGCCGACAGCGCCGCAATGATTCTCGCACCATCCAATGCGAGCGTGCGGGCCGACTCCGGGAACGTCTTGTCGTAGTCGATCAGCATGCCCATCCGTCCGACCGGAGTATCGAAGGCCTCGAACCGATCTCCGGCGGCGTAGGCCAAGGATTCCCCGAGCGGCTGATGCACCTTACGGTGACTGCCGAGGATCCCGTCGCCCGTCAGGCACGCAGCCGCGTTGTACCGCAGCCCCTTCGACAACTCGGTGTACCCGATACACACCGTCATCGCACCCGCCGCTGCGATGATCGCGGCCAACTCCGGTCCGTCCGGATCGAGAGTGGGCGGCAACTCGGACGGGTCCGGGTTGCTCAGGCTGTTGATGTAACCCCCGAGGGATGCGTCGGGCAGCACCAAGAGATCGATGCCCTCGCGGGCCGCACTGGAGATGATCGTCGTGATCTTCAGTACGGCCCGATCGACGTCTCTACCGAAATGTGCTGCCAATGCACCGATCTTGATGGGAGCCACGTCGAGATCAGACCATCTGGCTCTGCGGTTGCGCTGGGTTTCGGGACTGCGTCGAGTTTCGGGACTGCACAGCACTGATCTCGAGGCCGATTTGATCGGCCAGGAATGCGGCGTCGCGGGCCACCGAGGCGAAGCGTCCCGAACCCCAGGTGTGCTGCCAGGGCAGGCCCAGGAAGTACAGGCCGGGAACCGATGTGACGCCGCGGTTGTGCGTCGGGTGGCCCTCGCCGTCGAACGCCCCGACCTTCAGCCAGCGGTAGTCGGTACGGAACCCGACCGACCAGACGACCGCGGCGATGTCGGTGGTGGCGAGATCGAGTTCGGTCGTCTCGAATTCCGGACGCCACACCGGCACGTAGCGGTCCTCGGTGGGGGCAGTGATGCCCTCGCGCTCGATGTACGCGTCGATGTTGTCCTTGATGCTCTCGGCCACCCGATCGGCAGCGTCGAGCGACGCTTCGAGGGTCGGGGCGAACTGCAGGACGCCGTCCTCCACGCCCAGCAGACGGCCGTACAGCTGCATGCCCTCGGTGGCGAACGCGCGCAGGTCGATGTCTCGACCACCGTCACGGCCGGTGACGTAGTGGTTCGTGTTCTCGCGTTTGCCGACGCCACCGGGTTGATCTTCGATGGAGACATCGTAGACGCCCATGTCGTGCAGCCAGGCGACACAGTCTCGCCCCCGATAGAAGCGTGCGACGCGAGGTGCGGTGCCGGCGACGAGATGAACCCGGCGGCCGTCGAGGTGGAGATCCTCGGCGATCTGCGCTCCGGACTGGCCGGTGCCGACAACCAGTACGTCGCCGTTCGGGAACTGGTGCGAGCCGCGGTATTCGGACGAGTGGATCTGGACGATGTCGCGGGGAAGCTTCTCGGCGAAGCGCGGAATGGTCGGGATGTGGTACCCGCCGACGGCAACGACGATCTGATCCGCGTGCATGGGGCCGGCGGAGGTCTGTAGGTCGAAGCCGCCTGCCGCAGATTGCAAGGCCTGATTCACCGAAACATACTCTCGAACCGGTGCATCGAAGCTCTCGGCGTAGCGTCGAACGAAGGCGTAGACCTCGTCGCGCTGCATGAACCCGTCGGGATCGTCACCGTCGTAGGAGTACCCGGGCAGCGCGCACTGCCAGTTGGGGGTGACGAGGGTGAAGTTGTCCCAGCGCGAATCCTTCCACTCGTGCGCGATGGTGTCGCGTTCGAGGACGACGTGGTCGATGCCTCGCTGCGTCAGATGCCAGCTGATGGACAGTCCGGCCTGACCGCCGCCGATGACGATCACCGAGTAGTGTTCTGTTGCACTGTGGTTCTCTGTCATAGCAATTCAGCTCCCGACATGCTCAGTACGCGAACGGCACCGGCCTGATACGACGCGCTGACACCGTGAATCTCTTCCATCTGCTGCGCGGCCGACGTGCACCGCATCCCGAATTTGGCGAGAACTCGATCGCTCGCCACGGTCAATGCCTCGGACGTTCGCTGAACGAACTCGGCCACCGGGTATTCCTGCCCGGGGCTCAGATAGTCGTGCATCACCAAAGAGGGCGAGTAGCAGGACTGTTCGCGTCCGTCGGGCCACCGCACCACGAACGACATCTCAGGCATGAACGGTCTCCTTGGTGATGGTGCGATAGACCGAGGGCCGTCGGTCGCGCAGGTTGTACATGCCACCGCCACGTGCCGCGCCGATGAGCGCCTCGACATCGACGGTGGCTGTGGCCAAGCCCGGCTCGACGCCTGTGCCCGCGAGGATCTCACCGCCGGGCCCGACGATCTTGGCGCTGCAGACGAACCTCAGAGACCCGAACGTGCCGGCCTGATTCGCCGCGACCCAGATGATCTGATTCTCCAGTGCACGAGCGCGATCGTAGATGTCGAAGCGTTGCTTCCACCGATCTTCTTCCATGTTCGGGGTCGTCGCGGTACGTGCAGTCGGCCACGCGGAGATGGACGCGACGATCTCGGCTCCGTCGAGCGCGAGTTCGCGGGCCGCCTCGGGGAACCCCTTGTCGTAGCAGATCTGCATGCCCATCCGGCCGACCGGAGTGTCGAAGGCGGAGTAGCTCTCTCCCGCTGCGTAGCAGAGGTTTTCGCCGAGTGGCTGGTGCACCTTGCGATACGACCCGAGGATGCCGCTGCCGTCGACCGTCACTGCGGCGTTGTAGCGGGTATCGCCGTCCTTCTCGCAGAATCCGAACGTGACGACGGTATCGCCTGCCATGTCGATGACCCGCCTGATCTCGGGGCCGTCGAGTTCCAGAGCCGGCGGAAGTGCCTTCAGTCGACGCTGTCTCGATTCTTCGGTCTCGTCGCCGCCACCGAGGCTGGGCAGGTACCCACCCAGGCACGCTTCAGGCAGCACCAGCAGTTGGCTACCGCGATTACGCGATTCCTCGAGCAGGGCGGCGATGGTGGCGTAACCCTGTTCCATGTCGCGGCCGAACTCGGCTGCGGCCACGGAGATCGTGATGTCGTTCATGCTTCTCCCAATCCGGTCACCGTGGAAGTGACCGCGCGCGTGGTGATTCCATCGGGCCATCGCAAGGCGACGCCCGGAATGTCGGTGAGCTCTCCGCATTCTGCGGACAGGGCAGGTCCGGACGGTGCAGTCGGTGCACCGGGACGGTCCGCGGTGATCATCGCGAACCCGGGAAAACACGTGATCCATTCGCCCATCGACGCCGAGTCGGGCTTCGGAATCGAGAAGATGTCCAATACGGCACCGGTTCCGCTTGCCTCGGCCAGCATCCCGGTAGTGCCCGCCAGGCCGGCCATCGAGACGTCCTTGGCGGCCTTGGGCGCGGTACGGGCGACGAACGATGCCATGGTCGTCAGTTCGGCGGAGTTGCGCCGTGACGTCGAATCCCATTGCTGGCCCTGATATCCACGACGCCAGCCACCCTCGACGTCCGCCGTCAGCGTCAACCGATCGCCGACGCTTCCCCCGCCGGCCCGTACCGGGTTCGTCGTGCGGCCCAGCGCGGTGACCGACAGCGACGATGGCACCCCGGCCTGGGTGTGGCCACCGAGTACCGGAACCTGCCAGGCCGCAGACGCATTGGCGAGGCCGCGGATGATGCGGGTCAGTCGAGATTGCGTCGGTGCTCCGACGGAGTCGAGCATGCCGACTGCGTTAGCGCCCATCGCCGAGAGGTCGTTCAGGTTGACCAAGGCCGCGCACCAGCCGGCCCACTCCGGGTCGCGGTCGACCATCGAGGGAATGATCGCATCGCAGGCGGCGATCATGTCGCTCCCCGGAACCGGGACACCGTCGTCACCTCGAAAGCCTTTGGCACCGAGCCCGAGTGGCTGCGCTTTCAGCGGTGCGAGGACGCCGGCGAGCATCGCCTTGGTCGACGACACCAGCCGTTCGATCCTGTCGATCGGCCAGTACATCGCCACGTGTGGAGTATTCGCCACCTCGACGTCTCCACGCCTGATCCAGCCGAGACGGGTGAACAGTGTCTCGTTGCGCTTCTGCACCGTCGCGTCGAAGCGCAAAACGCCACGACTTTCGGCATGAGCACAGGCCGCACGCACCAGCGCTGGGCCCACACCGGAAGTGCGTGCAGAGGTGGTGACCACCAGGCGACTGCCGGCCCACCACCCCAGATCCGTTGCCGTGCAGGGTGCCAAGCGCACGCCGCCGAGCACGGTGCCGTCTCGGTCGGTGGCCACGAGAACGACGCAGCGAGCATCGTCGTCGACGTCGTCGTGATCGGTGCCGGCGAACAAGCCCTGTTCGGCGACGAACGTCTCTCTGCGCAGTGCCCGATACGCGTTCAGTTCTGCTGTGCCGCTGCACGGCTGGACGATGAACTCCGGTTGCACGACAGCGATTGCAGCGCCGGATAATCCGGCGAGATCGTTACCCTCCACGACGCCGTACATATCACCCTCCCGCGTTCTGCAGAACGCTGCACGCACCGCAGGCCGCGCAGCCTGCTTTCTGATCGGACCCGAGCATCGCCGCTGCCTGAAGTTCCTTGGCGACGCGTCGGGTGACGCTTTCGAGGACGTCGGCAGCGGGAGCCGTCGCCCGGTCGACATCCACCGCCAACGTGCCTGCGAGCGGCCGAAACGGAACGACGAAGGGATACACACCCATCTCGATCAGTTCCGCTGCACCCGAGACCAATTCGTCGGGATCCTCGCCGAGACCGACCAGTATGTACGTCGAAACCTGGTTGCGCCCGAAAACCCGGACCGCTTCTTTCCATGCCGCGCGGTACTCGTCCATCGAGACCGATGCCTTGCCCGGCATCCATCGGCGGCGCACGTCGTCGTCGAGCGATTCGACGTGAATTCCGATGGACTCGGCTCCGGCGTCGTACAGGTCCTGGATGGTCTGCAGGTCACCCGGAGGTTCGCACTGCACCTGGATCGGCAGTTCCGGGACCACGGCCTTGATGGCACGTACGCACCGGGCCAGATGACGGGCACCGCGATCCTTCGCGGCCGAAGTGCCCGTCGTCATGACCATCTGCGTCACCCCGTCCAGCCGGACAGCGGCCTCCGCCACCTCCGCAAGTTGCGCGGGCGTCTTGACGGCTATGGTGTCGCCCGCGTCCAGAGACGCTTCGATGGAACAGAAGCGGCACCGTTGATCGGCGTCGTAGCGAATGCACGTCTGGACCACGGTCGTGGCCAGAACACTGGTGCCGTGCAGCTTGGCGATCTTCTCGTAGGCGACGCCGTCGGCGGTGGAGAGGTCGTAGAACTTCGGGCGATCGACGGCCTGAACATCGAGTCCGATGTCGTTGCCGTCGAACAGAACTCGCCCTTCTTCGAGTACGTACGGACTGAGCGGGTTGCGCGGGATTGCTGCGCCGAGACCATCGATGCGGACATGTCCATCGTCACTCGGGCCGGCACCGGCAGTTCTGGACACCGGCGTTGCTCCTCGAATCCCGAGCAACGCCAGATCCACACGTGTAGAGATGGACATAACCGTCCCCTAGACCATGTAGGTCGAATTGATGATGGCACCCTTGCGCGCGTAATGGATCAATGCGTCCTGCACGTCCAGGGGGTGGGCGGGTATGACGCCCTCGATGAGGTCTTCTTCACGACCCCCGTGCAGGGCCAGTCCGAAGCGGCAGCAGAACACGGTGCCGCCCTCGGCGATGAACGTCGCGAGGGAGTCGTTGATGTTCTGTTCACCCGGGAAGCCCGAGTCTCCGGTGGTCGGGAAACCGCGTGTGGCAAGGCAATTGATGGCACCGGGTCCGTAGAAGTACATCGCCGACTCGAAACCCTTGCGCAGAGCGCGGGTGGCCTGCAGCACCGCGACGAACGATACCGACGACTCGTGGGCGATGCCGTGCACCAGCGTGAAGTAGCTTTCGCCGTTCTCCGCCTTGTAGTCGGGGAAGATCTTGGTGGAGCCGTAGATGTTGCTGCCCTTGGGAAGTGAGGGATGCGGAATCTCCTCGAGGGACTTCTTGATGTTCTCGGCGATGGACTGGTCGAGATCTGACACGTGCGTCTCCTGAGGTTCGCAGAGCGGGCTGGATGCGGTGGACACCGATGTCCACCCGAGAAACCGTCATGTCCGACGAGAGGGCAGATCCTCTGCGGCCATGGAACAAGTACAGGCCTCGTCGATTTCCGATTGGTCACGCTCGGAACAACGTCGTGTTTCAAGGGCCTCACAGTGTTGACGTGGTGTTACGCGGTTACTGTGAAGGGAAGTCCATCCACCCACCGCAGCATGACGAGGAACTCGATGATCGGCGCCGTCACCGGCTTGTTGTACGTGTTGTCCCTGGTAGTGGGGATCTGGGTGCTCGTGAAGCTCGCCACGAACAGGCCCGTTCTGTTGAAGAACAAGGCCGACCGCGCGCTGTTCTGGACGATCGCGGCTACCGAAGGCGTCGTTGCACTGCAGGCCGTGATCGGGTTCGTGATGATGTTCGCCTCCGATCGCGACATTCACCGCCTCACGTTCGGGTCGTACCTCGTCGGACTGCTGTTCCTGCTCCCACTCGGAACGTGGTGGTCTCTGGGCGACCGTTCCCGCGGCGGCACCGCGGTGCTCCTCGTAGCCGTCCTCACCCTCGCAGCCATGGTGTTGCGACTGAGCCAGATTTGGGCCGGATATGCCTGACAAACTTCAGCAAGCCACGCGCACCGGATTCGGACGCTTCCTCATCGCCGTCTACGCCGTGTTCGCCGTTGCCGCGACATCGCGATCGATCGTGCAACTCACCACCCGATTCGACAACGCCCCGGTCGCGTACCTGCTGTCGGCATTTGCAGCCGTGGTCTACATCATCGCGACGGTCGGCCTGGCACGAGCAACCGAGGCATCGCGACGAGTGGTGACGGTCTCCTGCATCATCGAACTCGTCGGAGTCCTCGGCATCGGCACCCTCAGCTACATCCAGCCCCAGGACTTCCCGGAGCCGACGGTGTGGTCGCACTTCGGATCCGGTTACGTCTTCATCCCTGTGGTGCTACCCATCGCAGGACTGTGGTGGCTGCGAAAGACACGACAGCAGTAGAGGTCTGCTCTACATCTCGTGCATTGCAGTCCGACCCCTACATCGAAGCCACTGCGCGCCGCCCCGTTCGAGTTCAGCGGTCCCGGGCGATCCTCACTCGACTGACGTTGCGGCCATATCACGGGCCACCGACAAGTTTCGTATCCCGAATCCTTGTGCACGGCAATAGTTTTCGATTGCACCATCATTGCGCATCGAACACACGTTCGATACACTTGGTCCATGACCACGGAGATCTGGCAACTGAGCGAAAGCGAACTCCTCGCCGACGCTGCTGATGTCTCCCACCAGATCCAACTGCTCGAAGCACGGCGCATCGCTCTCGTCGCCGACATCGACACCCGCGTGAGCCGGGAGAAACTCGGCTTCCCCGGACCCGCAGGCTGGCTGACCTCCACCACCCTCCTCACCCCGAGCAAAGCGAACAAGATCGTGGCCCTCGCTCGCGGGTTGAAGAACTTCCCCGACATCGCCGACGCCGTCAACACCGGCGTCATGTCCGTCGACCACGCCGCCCTGATTCTCACCTTCGCCGAAACACCCCCGAAGAACCTCCCGCAAGAGGGTCGCGACATCGCCCGCAAAGCCATGATCACCGCCGCAACCGGGCCTGGGGCACGCACCGACAAGATCCGTGAAGCGATCACCAAACTCGAAGACACCTACGGCAGCGACAAGCCGCCCCCTGAGGACACCGACCGCAACGAACTCTTCGCCTCGAAAACCCTCAACGGACGTCTCGTGGCGAAGATGGATTTCGATGCGATCACCGGAGAAAAGCTGCTCACCGCGCTTTCGCCGTTGACCGAACCCCGACCCGCCGCCGACGGCACCCCCGACGACCGCAGCCCCGCCAAGCGCAGAGCCGACGCCTTCGGGCACATCCTCGACCGCTACCTCGCCTCCAGTGACCGCCCCACCGAGGGCGGTGAGAGGCCGCACGTCAACCTGCACATCCGGTTGCAGGACCTCCAGAGCCTGAGCGGTCAGAACAGCGACGACATCACCGACGACGAAACCACCCGCGCTGCAGCAGAATCCGACAACGCCGATCCAGCCAACCCGGTGGACATCGACGCCGGCAACCCGATCCACTCCGACCCAATACGATCCGACCCGACCGAGTGGGACGCGGCGGATGAACTCGAGACCGACAGCGCTGCCGGACCAAGCCAGGATCGCGGTGCATATCGGGACCTGTTCGGCGACGGCACCACCGTCGGCTGGCTGCCGTGGATGGGACCACTCTCCCGCAACACCTCTCGCCAACTCGCCTGCGATTGCCTTCTCACCGCCATCGTCATGGACGAGAACGGCAACCCACTCAACCTCGCCCGCACCGCCCGTACCGTCACCGCGAAACAGAAACGCGCCTTGACGGCCCGCGATCACGGCTGCGCGTTCCCGGGCTGCGGCAAACCCGCCGCCTGGACCGAAGGTCACCACATCTGGCACTGGACCGACGGCGGCCCCACCGACATGGACAACCTCGTCCTCCTCTGCGGATTCCACCACCGACTCATCCACCACAGCGACTGGGAAGTGTTCATCGGCAGCGATCAACACCCCTGGTTCGTACCCCCGGCATCCGTCGACCCCTACCGACAACCGAGACAATCCCACGCACGAGCAGGCCCCCACATCGCATAGGCCCCTCGAACGCACACCAGCCCCGCACCGAGAACACGGTGCGGGGCTGGAAGAGATTGTCCGACAGCTGCTTCGGGAATCCCGAGATGCCGTCACTTCAATGCAGCCAGGTTCGCCACCGACTGCTTCACATCGGTATCGAGTGCACGGGCGACCACCGAACCCACCGGGCCGAACAGCACGCCCCCACCGAATTTCGCGTCGAGTGTCAGCTCCGAACCGCCCTCGGCCTCACGCACGTGGACGGTCAGCGAGATCCTCACTCCACCTTTGCCGCGGCCCGACATCTCGATCAGCTTCGGCTCTTCGTACTCGGTGAACTCCCAGTTGATCGTGTTCTTGAAACCCTTCACCTTCACCAGCGACTCGACCTTCGTGCCCTTGCCGACCTTGTTCGGCGGCGGACTGCACCAACCACCGTGGATGGTCATCCACTCGTCGAACCGGTCGAGCGCGGAAGCCTTGTCCCACGCGCCCTGCGGGTTCTCGGGCATCTGTACCGAGACACTGATCGTTGCCATGCATTCGAGCCTGTCACAACTTGCTCGCAGGTTCAGACGGCGAGCACTAACCTGAGACGATGGCCACGCTCGAGATCGAAGGCCGAAAGGTCTCCGTCACCAACCTCGACAAGGTGCTGTTCCCAGAAACCAGCACCACCAAAAGCGACATCATCGAGTACTACGCTGCCATCGCCCCGGCGATGCTGCCGCACGTCGCAGGACGCGCCGTGACCCGCAAGCGATGGCCGAACGGCGTCGAACAATCCTCGTTCTTCGAGAAGAATCTCGCCGCATCCGCACCCGACTGGCTCGACCGCCGATCCATGCAGCACTCCGACCGAGTCGTCACCTACCCGTTGTTCTCCACCGCAGCGGATCTGGTGTGGCTCGGGCAGCAGGCGGCCATCGAAGCGCACGTGCCGCAATGGCGATTCGACGGCACCGAACCCGGCCCTGCCACCCGCATGGTCTTCGACCTCGATCCCGGCGACGACGTCGACCTCGCCCGATGCGCTGAGGTGGCCTGCGAAATACGTGACCTCATTGCAGACATAGGCATGACCGCGTACCCGGTCACCAGCGGCAGCAAGGGAATTCACCTGTACGTACCGCTGGACAAACCGCTGTCGACGTCCGGCGCATCCACCGTCGCCAAACGCGTCGCCACCCTGCTCGAAGAACGGTCACCGGATCGGGTGACCGCCACGATGGCGAAAGCGAAGCGCACGGGTCGAGTGTTCGTCGATTGGAGTCAGAACAACGGAAAGAAGACAACCGTTGCGCCGTACTCACTTCGGGGCCGATCCCTACCCACCGTCGCGGCCCCCCGAACCTGGGAGGAGCTCGAATCGCCAGGGCTGCAACAACTTCGATTCGAGGAAGTTCTGGAACGGTTCCACGACACCGGAGACCTATTGGCCGATCTCGACCCGAAACCGGCAGCGGAAGAGCACGACACCTCCGACACGGACAAGCTCGGCAAGTACCGCAGCATGCGTAGCGCGGACCGAACTCCAGAGCCTATCCCGAAAACCGCCGAGCCCCAGGGTAACGACGATACGTTCGTGATTCAGGAACACCATGCGCGACGCCTGCACTACGACTTCAGGCTCGAACACGACGGTGTCCTGGTGTCGTGGGCCGTCCCCAAGAACATCCCGGTCGAGACCGGGCAGAACCGTCTCGCAGTCCACACCGAGGACCACCCGCTGGAATATGCGACGTTCTCCGGACGAATCCCCAAGGGCGAGTACGGCGGCGGTGACGTCTCGATCTGGGACAGCGGAACGTACGAACTCGAGAAGTGGAGAGACGACGAAGTCATCGTCGTTCTGCACGGAGCCAAAGCACGCGGCAGGTTCGCCCTCATCCGCACCAAGGGCAACCAATGGCTCATGCACCTGATGAAGGACCAACCCGGAGAGCACTCGACAAAAAAGGACAGCCCGCCGACGGACAAGCCGGTGCTGAAGAACATCTCACCGATGCTTGCAACCGCGGGCGACATACTCGATCTACCCGAGGACGAGTGGTCGTTCGAGGGTAAATGGGACGGCTTCCGCATCGTCGCGGAATTGACTCACGGTTCGATGACCCTGCGCACCCGAAGCGGAAACGACTACACCGAGAAGTTCGGAGCCATCGGGTCTCTCGCCGAGGACCTGGCCGATCACGACGCCGTCATCGACGGTGAAGTGGTCGTCTTCGACAGCAACGGCATCAGCAGCTTCGAGAAGCTACAGAACGCCGCCCGCGACGACATCCGGTTCATCGCCTTCGACCTGCTCCATCTCGACGGCACGTCCCTCGTGCGCAAGAAGTACTCCGACCGGAGACGATTGTTGGAACTGCTCACCACCGGCCTCGACTCGGTTCTGGTGCCGCCGTTGTTGACGGGTTCGGCTGCCGACGCCATCGCCGAGAGCCGGGAACGGGGGTGGGAGGGAGTCGTCGCCAAGCGCACCGATTCGATCTACCAGCCGGGCAAGCGCGCCCACACCTGGATCAAGTACAAGAACTGGCGCACGCAAGAAGTGGTGATCGGCGGTTGGCGACGCGGCCAGGGGCGTCGTTCCGGCGGATTCGGCTCACTGCTGATGGGGATCCCCGACGGCGACGGTCTTCGCTACGTCGGTCGCGTCGGCACCGGTTTCGACGATCGCGCGCTCGATTCACTCGCCGGTCTGCTGGCTCCGCTGGAAACGTCGGACAGTCCTTTCTCCACGACGCTTCCCACTGCCGACAGGCGCGGTGCCGTATGGGTGGAGCCGGTTCTCGTCGGAGAAGTGCGGTTCTACGAGGCCACCGAATCCGGCCACCTGCGTCACCCGAGCTGGCGCGGACTGCGCCCGGACAAGTCGCCGACGGACGTCGTTCCCGAGTAGCCCACGCCGGTATTTCAGCGGCGAATTTTGTCGAATCCCAGAAACCGGCAGAAAAACCGTTCTTTGGTTGCCATAGAATCACCGGGTGCGTACCGTTGCGCTCATCGTCGCCCGGGGAGCGTAACGAGTCACAGTTCAATAGCTATATCGAGTTGCGGGCCAGCTCTACGGGGGCTTGCCGAATCGTCGAAACGCGCGCCGTTTCGATTCAGGCATGGAGGGGTTTACCAGATGCGGGTTCTCAAATTGGCAGGCGCTGTCAGCATAACGGCGGTTGCCGTTCTCTGTTCGACGCTTGTCGGCCCAGCTCAGGCCGCTGCGGCGCCCTTGTTTCCGACGCCGATATCGGACGGTTTCTACGCTCCGCCCGCCGACCTCGCCGCTATGGCACCGGGGGACGTGATCTCCAGCCGGCCGATGCCGCCACCTCCCGGCTTCTTCGACGTCGACGTGTGGCAGCTGAAGTTCCGCTCCACGAATTCGGCGGGTAATCCCATCGCGGCGATCAACACCGTGCTGGTCCCGCGCAACAAAGCCCCCAACGGGCCGGTGCTGTCTTACCAACACATCATCAACGCACTCGGTCTCGAATGTGCACCGTCACAAGCGCTCTGGTCCAACGATCCCAATCTGGCGATCCGCGAGGCACCCGCGCTGAACGCCGTTCTGCAGCGTGGCTGGACGGTTGTCATCGCCGATCACCTCGGCCCCAACAGTGCCTACGGTGCAGCCAAGCTCGGCGGACAGATCGTGCTCGACAGCATCCGCGCCACCCAGCGTTTCGATCCGCTGCAGCTGCGGCAGAGCCCGGTTGCGTTGGCCGGATACTCCGGTGGCGGCATGGCGACGGCGTGGGCAGCAGCGTTGCAGAACGACTACGCGCCCGAGCTGAACATCGTCGGCAGCGCCGCGGGCGGTGCGCCGATGAACCTCGAGCGCATGGCTCGCGATCTCGGTTTCGCACCCCACCCGGTGTTCGGTCTCGCCTTCGCCGCTGCGCTCGGCCTCGAGCGCGAGTACCCCACACGCATTCCGATCAGCTCCCAGTTGAACCCGTTGGGCAAGCAGATCGAAAGCGAGATCCAGAACGGATGCACCAACGACATCATCGCCGCCGGAGCCGGTAAGAGCGCGATGGAGGTCGCGGGCACGTTGGACCTGATGAACAGCCCGGAGATGATCGCGGCCGTCAACGAGAACAGCGTCGAGATGTACCCCGGTGTGCCGAAAGCTCCGTACTTCGAGTGGCACAGTCCCACCGATGCGCTCATCCCGGTCAGCTCGATCGACAACACGATCGCACGCTACTGCCGGGCCGGGGTCAACGTCACCGAGGTCCAGGTACCCAGCAACGATCACCTGACCGCTGCCGTACTCGGCCTGCCGCAGGCTCTGGAATGGATCGATCAGCGGTTCGCCGGAGTGCCCGCCGTTTCCAACTGCTGACCGTATTGTCCGACCCGGTGCGTGCTGGACGAGCACATGGGTCGGTTAGGCTAACCTCGCAAATACACGCGCGAGGAGTCCCCATGAAGAAGACCGTCCACGTAGTCGCCGCCGGTGCCGCAGTCATGGCACTGGCGGTCGGCTGTTCGTCCAGCGACGAATCCACTGCCAGAGGTAACTCCGAGAACAGTGCCAACTTTCCCGTCACCATCGAGCACCACTTCGGTGAGACGGTCATCGACGCCGCACCCTCCCGCGTCGTGACCATCGGATTCAACGAGCAGGACTTCGCGCTGGCGCTCGGAGTCAAGCCCGTCGCCACCCGTGGAAATCTCAGTTACGACTACCGCCAGCGCCCGTGGGCCCAAGAAGCATTGGGCGGCACCGAGATCCCCGAGGTCGGCAGCACCGACCTGAACCTCGAGCAGATTGCAGCGCAGTCACCCGATCTGATCCTTGGACCGTACTCGTTCATCGATCAAGGCCAGTACGACCAACTTTCGGCGATGGCCCCGACGATCGCAGACATCGGTGGATACGACGACGTCCCCGCGGCCACGTGGCAGCAGGAATTCGCCGTGGTCGGCGAGGCACTGGGCAAGAAGCAGGAATCCGACGAGCGAACGGCCCAGCTCGAGCAGAAGTTCGAGACCACCCAGACCGACAACCCTCAGTTCGCTGGCAAGGCACTGACACTCGCGTTCGTCATGGACGACGGCAGCTACCTCGTCCTCGGTAAAGACGACATCCGAGCACTGTTCTTCACCGACCTCGGCTTCGAGATCCCCGACGCCAGCGAAACGGTCAGTCCCGAAAACCTCAGTCGACTCGACACCGACGTCCTCGTCATCGCCGGGCAGAGCCGCGAACAACTGCAGGCAAACCCGCTGATCGCCGCACTCGACGTCGTGAAGCAGGACCGCACCGTCTACATCGGATCGTTCAGCACCGACCTACCGTCGGCTCTCGGCTACTCGAGCCCACTGTCCCTCGACTACGCAATCGACGGATTCACCCCGATGCTGGCCGCCGCAACCGACAACGACCCGGCCACCGTGGTCCCAGATCCGATGTCATAGGTCACTCCGCAGGCTGCGCTCCCGGCCTTCATAGCTCACTCCGCAGGCTGCGCTCCCGGCCTTCATAGGTCACTCCGCAGGCTGCGCTCCCGGCCTTCCTAGGTCACTCCGCTGGCACGGTGTGCGCGAACTGTGTTCGATGCAGCTCCTCGTAGCGGCCGCCCGCTGCGAGGAGCTCGTCGTGTGTTCCGCGCTCGATGACCTGTCCGTTCTCGATCACCAGGATGGCGTCCGCTGCTCGGATGGTCGAGAGCCGGTGCGCGATCACCACCGACGTCTTGCCCTCGAGCGCCTCGGCCAGCGCTGCCTGCACGGCGGCCTCGGACGTCGAATCCAGTGAAGCCGTGGCCTCGTCGAGAATCACCACCCGCGGCTGCGCGATCAGCAGCCGGGCGATCGTCAGGCGTTGACGCTCCCCGCCGGACAGGCGGTAGCCGCGCTCGCCGACGATTGTCTCGAGCCCGTCGGGCAGGGAACGCACGAGATCGGCGAGCCTGGCCCGCGACAGTGCGTCCCACAGTTCGTCCTCGGTGGCGTCGGGGCGCGGCAGCAGCAGATTCGAGCGAATGCTTTCGTGGAACAGATGACCGTCCTGAGTCACCATTCCCACTGTGTTGCGGACGGATTCGGCGGTCAGGTCCCGCACGTCGACATCGCCGAGACGCACTGCGCCGCTGTCGACGTCGTACAACCGAGCGATCAGTTGCGCGATCGTGGACTTGCCCGCACCGGAGGTACCCACCAGGGCGACCATCTGACCGGGTTCGGCCCGGAACGACACACCGTGCAGAACCTCCTCGCCGCCACGGGAATCCAGAGTTGCGACCTCCTCCAGGGACGCGAGCGACACCTTGTCGGCCGACGGGTATGCGAACCGGACGTCGTCGAGTTCGACGGCCACCGGCCCCGGGGTCAGCACCGTCGCGTCGGGCTTGTCGGCGATCAGAGGAACGAGATCGAGCACCTCGAACACGCGCTCGAAACTGACCAGCGCGCTCATGACCTCGACACGGGCACTCGCCAGTGCGGTCAGCGGCGCATAGAGCCTGGTCAGCAGAAGGGACAGTGCGACAACCGAACCCGGGTCCAGTCGACCACTGAGTGCGTAGAAGCCGCCGAGTCCGTAGACCACGGCGAGGGCCAGAGCCGACACCAGGGTGAGCGCCGTGACGAACACGGTCTGCACCATCGCGCTCCGTACCCCGATGTCGCGGACTCGGGCGGCTCGAACCGCGAACTCGACGGATTCCTGGTCAGGGTGCCCGAACAGTTTGACCAGTGTCGCTCCCGGCGCCGAGAAACGCTCGGTCATCTGGGTGCTCATCGCCGAATTGTGTGCTGCCGCTTCGCGTTGCAGACGTGCGAGGCGTCGACCCATGCGACGGGCCGGCAGCACGAACACCGGCAACAGGATCAGCGCGAGCAGAGTGATCTGCCAGGAGATTCCGATCATCACCACCAGCGTCAGAGCCAGCGTCACCACGTTGCTGACGACTCCGGACAACGTGGTGCTGAATGCGCGTTGGGCACCGATGACGTCGTTGTTGAGGCGACTGACCAGAGCGCCGGTTCGGGTGCGAGTGAAGAAGGCGATCGGCATCCGCTGCACATGGTCGAACACTGCGGTGCGCAGATCCAGAATCAGACTCTCACCGATGTTGGACGAAAGCCACCGGTTGATCAGACCGAAGCCTGCGTCCACGATGGCGATCACCGCGATAGCCAGGGCCAACAGCACCACCACGCGTAGCTCTCGCCCGTCGACGATCGCGTTGACCACCCGCCCGGCCAATACCGGAGTTGCCACCGCAAGCACCGCCAGCGCGACGCTGAGCACCAGGAAGCCGCCGAGGGCGCGTCGATGCGGTGCTGCGAACGACAGGATCCGACGCGCAGTCTCCTTGGAGAACGAAGACTGCGCGCCGGAGCTGTTCATCGTGCGATACATCTGGTTCCACGCGGTCATCTCCATGCTCATGACACCAACGTAGAACCTCGACCGAACTCGAGGTCAAGCAGAGCCCGAGAACGGTCGCCGTCACCTCACGCTGCCGCGGCAGCTTCCGCCGGTTCCAGCGCGAGCGCCAGGATGTCGGCCACGTCGGTCATCGGCCGAACGTCCAACGCCTCCAGGACCTCCGCAGGGACGTCGTCCAGATCGGGTTCGTTGCGTGCCGGAATGAACACCGTCTTCAGCCCGGCGCGCTGAGCCGCCAGCAGCTTCTGCTTCACTCCACCGATCGGCAGCACACGTCCGTTGAGCGTCACCTCTCCGGTCATTCCCACGTCCGACCGCACCGGACGCCCGGTGGCCATCGACACCAGGGCCGTCACCATCGTCACGCCCGCCGAAGGACCGTCCTTGGGCACTGCCCCGGCCGGAACGTGCACATGGATACTGCGATCCAGTGATTCGGCAGTGACGCCGAATCGAGCTGCGTGCGCTCGCACGTAGGACAGCGCGATCTGCGCCGACTCCTTCATCACGTCGCCGAGCTGGCCGGTGAGCGTGAGGCCCGCGTCGCCCTCGGTGGAGGCCGCCTCGATGAACAGCACGTCGCCGCCGAGCCCGGTCACTGCCAGACCCGTTGCGACACCGGGCACTTCGGTTCGCTCGTGCGCCTCGGGGGTGAAGCGCGGACGACCGAGGTAGGTCACCAGATCCGGCTCGTCGATCTCGAGCACGTCCGTGGTGCCCGCAAGTTTCGTCGCCACCTTACGTAGAGCCTTGGCCAGCAAGCGTTCGAGTTGCCGCACCCCGGGCTCACGGGTGTAGTCGGCAGCGATCTTGCGCAGTGCGGCGTCGGTGACGGTCACCTCGTCGGATGTGACTGCCGCCCTCTCCATCTGACGCGGAAGCAGGTAGTTCCGAGCGATGACGACCTTGTCGTCCTCGGTGTATCCATCGATGGTCACCAGCTCCATACGATCGAGCAGTGGGCCGGGAATCTGATCGATCACGTTGGCGGTGGCAAGGAACACGACGTCGGACAGGTCGAGATCCAGATCGAGGTAGTGGTCGCGGAACGTGTGGTTCTGCGCCGGGTCCAGTACCTCGAGCAGTGCGGCGCTGGGATCACCACGGTAGTCCGAACCGACCTTGTCGATCTCGTCCAGCAGCACAACGGGATTCATCGATCCCGCCTCGCCGATCGCCCGCACGATGCGGCCCGGCAGTGCGCCGACGTAGGTGCGACGGTGGCCGCGGATCTCGGCCTCGTCGCGAACCCCACCGAGGGCAACACGGACGAAGGTACGCCCGAGAGCGCGGGCCACCGATTCGCCCAACGAGGTCTTACCGACACCGGGAGGTCCGGCGAGCACCATGACGGCACCGGAGCCGCGTCCGCCGACGGACTGCATACCGCGCTCGGAGCGCCGTGCACGAACGGCCAGATATTCGACGATGCGGTCCTTCACGTCGTCGAGGCCGTGGTGGTCGGCATCGAGAACGGCTCGCGCCGAATCGATGTCGGTGTTGTCGGTCGTGGTGTTGTTCCACGGCAGGTCCAGCACGGTGTCGAGCCAGGTGCGAATCCACCCCGACTCGGGGCTCTGATCACTGGCCCGCTCCAACTTGCCCACTTCACGGAGCGCCTGTTCGCGCACCTTCTCGGGCAGGTCCGCAGCCTCGACACGGCCGCGGTAATCATCCGCACCGTCGGGTTCGTCCTCGCCCAGTTCTTTTCGGATAGCAGCGAGCTGCTGGCGCAGGAGGAACTCCTTCTGCGTCTTCTCCATGCCCTCTCGGACGTCGCCGGAGATCTTGTCGTTCACCTCGACCTCGGCCAAGTGAGCCTTGGTCCACTCGATCAGCGATGTCAGACGCGTTGCCACGTCAGGTGTTTCGAGCAGATCCCGCTTCTGCACGTCGGTCAAGTACGACGCGTAACCCGCGGTATCGGCGATCGCGCCGGGGTCGGTGAGCTTGTTGACCGAATCGATCACCTGCCACGCGTCGCGGCGCTGCAGCATCGCGACGACGAGTTGCTTGTATTCGGCTGCAAGCGCTTTGAGGTCGTCGTTCGGGGTTGTATCGGCGACGGGTTCGGCCTCGACCCACAGGGCCGCCCCGGGGCCACTGACCCCGTGGCCGATGTGCGCACGACGAGTTGCCTTGATGACGGCGGCCGGCCGGCCGTCAGCGAGCCGTCCCATCTGCACGATGGTGGCGAGAACGCCGTAAGCGGCATAGCGGTCTTCGAGACGCGGTGCAACTAGCAGCGTGCCGTCGTTGCTTGCCTTCGCTGCGTCGACGGCGGCGCGTGCGGCCTCGTCGAGTTCGACGGGCACCACCATTCCGGGCAGGACGATCGGGTCGGTCAGGAACAGTACGGGGACACGAACGGTTTCGGTCACTTCTCCTCCAAAGGATTGAGCTATAGGGGCTCAACTTCGAAAGGAGTAGTGATGTTCCCCGAGCGGTCGATGTTCTCCGTGGGCAGAACACCGACCGTCCACGGCGTCTTACTTCAGGGCGCTGACCAGCTTCTCCGCGAGAGGACGCGTCGATGCGGGGTTCTGGCCCGTGTAGAGGTTGCGGTCGACGACCACATGCGGCGACCAGGCGTCGGCGTTCTCGAACTTGGCGCCGTTCTCGCGCAGCCGGGTCTCGAGGAGCCATGGGGCCTTGTCTGCGAGCCCAGCCTGGGTCTCTTCCTCGTCGGTGAAGCCGGTGAGCTCGTACCCGTCGAAAGCCCAGGAGCCGTCGGTACGGACGGCAGGCAGCAGGGCCGCCGGTGCGTGGCACACCGCCGAGACCACCTTGTTCGCATCGAGGAAGTCGACCACGAGCGCACCGAAGCTCGTCGAGACGGCGAGATCCTCCATGGGCCCGTGGCCGCCGGGGACGAACACGACGTCGAAGTCGGAGGCCTTCTGGTCTTCCAGCTTCGCGGGCGAGGACAGGATCGACTCGATCGAGGCCAGGTAGCTCTTCTGGTCCGCCACCTTCTGCTCGTCGCCGCCGTTCGCGTCGACGGCCAAGCTGCCCTCGTCGACGACCGGAGCCTTGCCACCCGGCGTCGCCACCGTGATGTCCCACCCGGCCTCGACGAATGTGCGATGGGACTCGACGAGCTCCTCGGCCCAGTACCCGGTGGGGTGCTTGCTTCCGTCGTTCAGGGTCCAATGGTCGGCAGCGGTTACCGCGAACAGCAAAGTAGTCATGGTCGAACAGCCTCTTTTCTCTATCGGGATCCGTTCGGGAATGCCACGAAACGCCCCAGTCGAAACGCACAGTCGAAACGCACAGTCGAAACGCGCCTCCGAAACCGGCCGTGTATGGCACTCGTCTCGTCACGTACGCGAAGCGATCACGACCACCGCGTCGAATTCGTCCGATGCGTTCACCCGCGCGTGGAATCCGCAGTCGCGCACTGCCCGCAGAGTCGAATCAGCCAGTGCTGCACTGCTTTCGATCAGCAAGTGACCGCCGGGGGCCAACCATGCAGGCGCCCCCTCGGCCACGAGACGGTGGAATCGGGCACCGTCTTCGCCGCCGTCGAGCGCGATGCGTGGCTCGTGCAGTCGCGCTTCCCGCGGCATCAGTTCGATGTGGGCCGTCGGGACGTACGGCGCGTTGACCACTATCGCATCGAAGGATCCGAGCAACTCCGGTGGTAAGGCGTCGTACAGATCGCCGCGGTACACCGCGCCCCCGACGGGAGCCAGGTTGCGCGTGGCGCATTCCACGGCCGCCTCGTCGAGATCGGCGGCATGTAGTTCGGTGACGCCACCGACCGACAGCCCGACCGCACCGGATCCGCAGCACATGTCCAGTAGTCGCGACGGCTGAAGTGCTGCAGCGCAATTCACCAGGAATTCGGTTCTCCGACGGGGCACGAATACCCCCGGTTCGACGGCGACGCGTCGACCACAGAACCACACCCAGCCGACGATGTGTTCGAGCGGTTCCCCTGCGACACGGCGAGCGAGCAGGGCGGCGAGATCGTCGCTGTCCGATGCAGATTCGATCAGAATGCCGGCTTCTTCTTCGGCGAACACGCAGCCGGCCCCGCGCAGACCGGACACGACCTCGTCGTACTCGGGTCTCACCATGGATGGAGCCTCCTCCAAGTGCCTGCGCCCAACTGCCCCGCGCTGAAATACTGTAGCCCGGCATGTGTCACAGGGAGTCGAATGAACTGGGAACCCGAGGTCCGACAGATGTGTCTGGCGTTGCCCGAGACCTACGAGGAGCAGGCGTGGGTCGGTACTCGATGGCGGGTACGTGGCCGCACCTTCGCCCACGTCCTCGACATTGTCGACGGCACTCCTCCGGCATTCGCAACAGCGGCGGGGACCGACGGACCGGCGCATGTCCTCGTATTCCGTTCCTCCGGAATAGAACTCGACGCGTTGTCGAAGCGGGATGGCTTCTTCGCTCCCGGCTGGGGACCCGAGATCATCGGCATGCTGCTCGACGAGTCGGTGGATCGAACGGAACTCGGCGAGTTGATCACGGAGAGCTACTGCACCCGGGCCCCGAAGAAGCTCGTCGCACTCCTCCGACGTCCGGAGTGACGATTCTCGTTTGACGCTGCGGCCGCCCGAAGGACAGAGTGAGCACATGAGCCCACCCGAAAATCTGCTCGCCGATTGCGGCAGCTGCTTCGGACTCTGTTGCGTTGCTCTGCCCTTCGCCAAGTCGTCGGATTTCGCCGTCGACAAAGCCGCCGGGGAACCGTGCCGCAACCTTCAGCAGGACTCGCGCTGCGGCATCCACTCGTCGCTTCGGGAGAAGGGCTTTCCCGGATGCACGGTGTACGACTGTTTCGGTGCGGGGCAGAAAGTGTCGCAATCGACGTTCGCGGGACGGGACTGGCGAGAAACGCCGTCGAACTCGTCGGAGATGTTCGCGGTGTTCCCGATCATGCGGGATCTGCACGAGTTGCTCTGGTACCTGGCAGATGCACGTGGCCGGACATCGACCGCATCCCTGCACAGCCGGCTTACCCACGAGTACGAGGAGCTGGACGCTCTCACGTCGGAGACTCCCGAGGTCCTGTTGTCGGTCGACGTCTTCGCAGTGCGCTCGCGGGTCAACGAGGCGCTGCTCGATGCAAGCGATCTGGTGCGCGCAGAGGTGTCGGGCAAGAAGAAGAACTACCGCGGACGCGACATGATCGGGGCCAAGCTGGCCGGTGCGGACCTCCGCGGTGCGAGCTTGCGGGGCACGTACCTGATCGGGGCGAATCTGCGCGGTGCCGACTTGCGCTGGGCCGACCTGATCGGGGCCGATTTTCGCGGTGCCGATCTCCGCGGTGCGAATCTGCGCGAGACGATCTTCGCGACGCAATTCCAGATCAATGCGGCGCTCGGTGACAGATCGACACAGCTACCCGAGGCGTTGACCCGTCCCGGACATTGGACGTGACCGTTCAGCTCAGTGACCTGCCGGTGCGCTCGAGCGCTTCCTGAACGATCCTCACTGCCTTCGGTCCGACTCCGTGCAGTGATGCGAGCTCGGCAGCGGGCAACCCGGCCAGGTCGTCGAGACCGGTATATCCCGCAGCTCGCAATGCCCGCATCGCGGGGTTTCCGATCCCCGTCGGAAAAACGGGTTCTGTTGTACTCACCGGCGCATTCTAAAACAGACCGGTAGCCTGTTGCCGTGCCCGAAACCAAGCAGAAACGCGTTGTCATCACCGGAGCGAATACCGGTATCGGCTACTACACAGCTTTGGAGCTGGCCAAGCGCGGCGATCACGTGACGCTTGCCTGCCGCAACCAGGACAAGGCCGATGCCGCAGCGGCGAAGATCCGCGCGGAGGCCCCGAACGGAACTGTCGACACGGCCACCCTCGACCTGGCCGACCTCGGTTCGGTCCGCAAGTACGCCGAGTCGGCTCCCGAATCGATCGACATTCTGATCAACAATGCGGGCGTCATGATGCCGGCGAAGCGAACCGAAACGAAGGATGGGTTCGAGCTCCAGATCGGCACCAACCACCTCGGCCACTTCGCGCTGACCGGGTTGCTGTTCCCCAAGCTCGCCGCTGACGCGAAGATCACGACCGTCGCCTCGGTCGCGCACCGTCAGCGCCCCAAGCTCGACTTCGACGACCTCCAGCTCGAGCGTGGCTACAACGCGCAACGTGGATACGCGAACTCCAAGCTCGCGAACATCCTGTTCGCGCTGGAACTGCAGCGTCGGATCGACAAGGCCGGATCCAAGGTCACCAGCAATGCGGCACACCCCGGCATCTCGTCGACCGAGCTCTACTCGAGCCCGGACGGGTTGGGCAGCAACAAGATCCTGGCAGCCCTGGCACCGATCGGACTGAAGTTCATATCTCAATCCGCCCGTGCCGGAGCGCTTCCCACACTCTATGCAGTCGACGTCGCAGGCGGCGGTACCTACAGCGGTCCCACATCACTGTTCGAGTCCCGCGGCAAGCCGGGCCCGGCGAGCATGACCAAGATGGCCCAGGATCCCGCACTCGCAGCCCAGCTGTGGGACGCCAGCGAGAAACTCACCGGAGTCGGCTACCCGTTCTGAGACGCAATCCCGGCGAGATAGACCGATATCGGAAGCCATAGTCCCGCAGCCCCTTTCGCGGTTCCACGGCCGAAAATCGCGTCGGCCATCAGTCCCTCGCACAGCGAGACCAAGCCGTCTCCGTGGGCTGGATCGTCGAACAGTTCTCTGGCCCGTTCGAGTGAGAAGAACGAACGGGCCAAGTCGGCCCTGATGTCGGCCGGGACCGCAGGATCGAGCATCAGCGCGTAGCGGGCCCGGAGCTCGACCATGCGATGGGTGATCGCAGCGTCGAGATAGCGTGCGATCACCGTCGCAACATCGGTTTCGGTTCCGACGATCTCCAGAAACGATGCCCGCGAGAGCTCGATCAGGCGGGTAGCCACGGCGGCGAGCAGATCGGCCTTGGTGCGGAAGTAGTACGACGTGGACCCTGCCGGAAAGTCCAGCACCGAATCGATCGACCGGTGCGTCAACACGCGCAAGCCGTCTCGGGCGATGACACCCAGTGCGGCGTCGGCGATGGCGGTGCGGCGGTCCACAGCAGTGACCCTACACACGCACTCTACAAATGTAGAGTCGCGGGGCGTACGGTTCGTTACATGAGGCCGACCGCATCGCGACACGTCTTCGACGCTGCATTCACGCTCGACGACGCCCAGGCCGCAGCGGCAGACATGCTGTCGACACCCGGCGACAGAGGTGTCTACCTGTGGGGTCCGGTCGGGCGTGGCAAGACCTGGCTGCTGGACAGCTACTTCGCCGCGGCCGACACTTCTGCGAAGAAGCGCGTGCACTTCCACAGCTTCTTCCGCGATCTCCACGCGGCGTACTTTCGCCACGGGTTTTCCATCGACGCAGCCATCGACGATGTCCTGTCGACAGGATCGGCTCCGGCGGCACTGCTGTGCTTCGACGAATTTCACGTCCACGACATCGGAGACGCCCGCCTCATCACGCGGATGCTCGACGCACTCTTTGCCCGTGGCGTCGTCCTGGTCGTCACCTCGAATTACGCGCCCGACGAATTGCTACCGAATCCGCTGTTCCACCCGGCGTTCGTCCCGACCATCGAGAAACTGAAGCAGTGCCTCGACGTGGTCCGTGTCGACGGCCCCGTCGATTACCGCGCCGCCGGCGCCAGTGGATCGCGCTTCGCCTCGGGGACATGGACCGTGGAGCCCGTCTCGGGTGGTCGAACGTTTGCCGAGCTGTGTTGCGCTGCCCGCTCGACGGGCGATTACCTCGAGATGCTCCAGAAAGCACCGCAGCTGACGATCACCGACATTCCGGCTCTCGCGAGCGTGGACGACTTCGCGGCTCAGCGCTTCGCGAATCTCGTAGATGTCCTGTACGACCGCGATGTGCGTACCGAATTCCACAGCGTGGTGCCGCTGACCGAATTCGCCGTCGGACGTAGCGGACTCGATACCGACAGACTGATCAGTCGACTCAGCGAACTGGGCTCTCGGTCACGCGAGTGCGCGGCGGACAGAGTCAGGATCCCCGGCTCGCAGTAGCTCTTCACCGCGAGCGAGGAGAACGACCTCGTTACCGTCGAGCGCGAGCCCACGGCACGCCAGGCCGGCTCCTTCCCACAGCAGAACGAGCTCGAGAATCAGCCGCGCGAGAGTGGCGTCGGGATTGCGGCCGATGCTCCACGACCAGTTACTGACTCGGATTCCGGCGTCTCGGGCGAGCGCCTCACCCAGCCGAGATCCGGTCACCCACGGATACATGTCGTCCAGGACCGGCGTGAAGGCGGAGGTGAGCAGTGCCGCAGCAAGATCGCGACGGTCTCGCCCCAGCAGCGCTCGAAGTTCGGCGGACAGTTCGGTCTTGGATGCCGGCATCTCCGAATCCTAGACGCGCGCTCGATTCGAACTGCGGCACGTCGGTGCATCCAACGAACTCGAATACGGGCCTACGGTCGCGCAGCAGGCAGTTTGGTCATCACAACTTCGTGCTCCTGGGGAGCAAGGGGGTAAGGGACTCTGTCACCGGTGTCGTTGAAACCCATGCGACAAACCCACGCAACACAAAGGGAGACACCCACTACTGACGGCGGTCGGGGGCGACAGCAGTAGCGGGTGTCTCATTGACCATTCGGGGCCCGTCGCCGGGTGGATGGGTAGCGGATGGGAAATTCTTTCGAAGTTTTTTCACCGACCGAGGCATAGCCTGTGACCATGCCTTTCACAGCAGCGAACCACTACGACTTCAGCGGTGACGACCTCACCGGAACCGTCGACGCCCATCGCTCCGCCGGAGTGTGGGCGGCGCAGCTCGTCCTCAGTGGAGAGACGCTGGAATCCACCGACGTCACCCGATCCGATCTGGGATTCGAGGTGCGGACCGTCGTCGAGACCCTCTCGGACGGTAACCGGACCCACCTGCTCGTCGTTCTGCCCTGCGTCAACATCGATACGGACGACGGCCAGGACGTCACGTTCACCTCGTACGCAGTGCTGTACACCGTGCACGGCGGAACCACCGAGCAGCACGGCCCGACCGAGTCGTACGACGTGCGGTTGCTCACCGGAACCGCGTCGCTCGTGCAGTGACCGCCACGGAAATAACCCGGACCGCACCCCGGTTGTACGGCATAGTCAATGCAAACGCATGAACTTGTCGTTCGGGTAGGAGCACGCAATGCAGTTCGGAATCTTCACCGTCGGAGATGTCACCACCGACCCCACCACCGGGACGACGCCCTCCGAGCACGAGCGCATTCGATCGATGGTCGCCATCGCCAAGCATGCCGAGGACGTCGGCCTGGATGTTTTCGCGACCGGCGAGCATCACAATCCGCCGTTCGTACCCTCGTCACCGACGACCATGCTCGGCTACATCGCGGCCACCACCGAGAAGTTGATCCTGTCGACGTCGACGACGCTGATCACGACGAACGACCCGGTCAAGATCGCCGAGGACTACGCGATGCTTCAGCATCTGTCCGAGGGACGCGTCGACCTCATCATGGGTCGCGGCAACACCGGCCCGGTCTACCCGTGGTTCGGACAGGACATCCGTCAGGGCATCCCATTGGCTCTGGAGAACTACCAGCTGCTGCGACGCCTGTGGACCGAGGACGTCGTCACGTGGAAGGGAAACTTCCGGACGCCACTCGACCGGTTCACGTCCACTCCCCGTCCGCTCGACAACATCGCGCCGTTCGTCTGGCACGGGTCGATCCGTAGCCCGGAGATCGCAGAAATCGCCGCCTACCACGGTGACGGCTTCTTCGCGAACAACATCTTCTGGCCGAAAGAGCACTACATCCAGCTCATCGATCTCTACCGGGAACGCTACGAGCACTACGGCCACGGCCGCGCCGACCAGGCCATCGTCGGTCTCGGCGGTCAGGTGTTCATGCGCAAGAACAGCCAGGACGCGGTGAACGAATTCCGACCGTACTTCGACAACGCACCCGTCTACGGCCACGGACCGAGCATGGAGGAGTTCACCGAGCAGACTCCGCTGACCGTCGGATCTCCGCAGCAGGTCATCGAGAAGACGCTCGCATTCGCAGACTACTTCGGCGACTACCAGCGTCAGCTGTTCCTGATGGACCACGCCGGCCTGCCGCTGAAGACAGTGCTCGAGCAACTCGACATCCTCGGCGAGGACGTCGTACCGGTTCTGCGCAAGGAATTCGCTGCCCGACGCCCGGCCGGCGTTCCGGAGAATCCTCCGACTCACGCCTCGATGCTGGCAGAAAAGGCCGCGGGCGCTGCGAAGGAACCAGCAGTTGCCGTCTGACACGGAGGTGGCGGTGAAAGCCTGGGAGTCGCTCTTTCGCTCCCAGGTCTCCCTGATGCGCCGGTTCGCCGCCGACGACATCTGGGATCCGATCGGCATGCGCGAATACGACGTGCTGTTCACCCTGAGCACCAGCCCGGACCGCAGACTCCGACTGCGTCGACTCAACGACGAGATCCTGCTCAGCCAACCGTCGCTGAGCCGGATGTGCGACCGGCTCGAAGCGATGGGTTACGTTGTCCGAGAACATGATCCGTCGGACAAACGCGGGACCGTGATCTGCCTGACGGACGCGGGATCGCACCTGCAGGCCTCGATCGGACGCAAACACGCCGCCCGCATCAGGCGCTACGTCGGCGATGCATTGAACACCGACGAGCTCAGGACACTCGACAGTCTGTGCACCAAGCTCAGACTCGCCCAGACCGACATTCGGGAGCACTGATGATCCAGGTCCTCACCCCACGCGAGGTTCCACTCGGTGGCCCTCGTGCCATGAAGGTGCGCCGCACCCTGCCGCACAAGAACCGATCCCTTATCGGCGCATGGTGTTTCGCAGACCACTACGGGCCCGAGCACTCGCGCATGGACGTCGCACCGCACCCGCACACCGGCCTACAGACCGTCAGCTGGCTGTTCTCCGGTGAGATCGAACATCGCGACAGCGTCGGATCTCATGCGATGGTGCGGCCCGGGGAGCTCAACCTGATGACGGCCGGGCAGGGCATCAGCCACTCCGAGGTGTCGACACCCGACACCGACATCCTGCACGGGATGCAGCTGTGGGTGGCACTGCCCTCCGTATCTCGTTTCGTGGCACCGACTTTCGAGCACTACGTTCCCGAGTCGATCACCCGGCCCGGCCTGACCGCTCGGGTGTTTCTCGGATCGCTTCTGGGCGAGACCTCGCCGGTGTCGACGTACACGCCACTGCTCGGAGCGGAGATCGTGCTCGACGCCGGGGCGCGGGTCAGCGTCGAGATCGACGAGTCCTACGAACACGGAGTTGTCGTCGACCAGGGAGCGGTGACGCTGAACGATACCGATCTGGGCGCAGCCGAACTCGGCTACCTCGAACCCGGGCACCGGTCGATGCAGCTCCACAATCCCGCCCGCGAACCGGTTCGAATCCTCCTGTTGGGCGGTCCGCCGTTCGGCGAACAGATAGTCATGTGGTGGAACTTCGTCGGCCGCAGCCACGAGGACGTGGTGGAGTATCGGGCCGCGTACGAGGCCGAGAACGGTCAGTTCGGCACCGTGGAGGGCTACCCCGGGCCCAGGTTGCACGCACCGGAACTACCCAACGCACGGATGAGACCTCGCGGCTGATCCGGAACGCCCGCGCGCGGCTCGGCCGTCAGAACAGGGTGGCGATCTCCGGCTCGGACGGGAGCGGCGCAGCGGGGACGGATGCCTTCTGTGGAACGGGACCGCTGCGAGCCTCGGTCGGTGCGGACACCGCGTTCGCTCCGGCTGCCGCGATGGCGCGGGCGGCTTCGCCCGCCAGCGCGTCGGCTGCTTCGTTGAAGTGATTGCCGACGTGGCCGCGAACCCACCGGAATCGCACCGGCCCTTCGCGTTCGGTGATGGCTCGCTCGATGCTCTGCACCAGATCGAGGTTGCGCACGGGAGTGCCGCCCGCGGTCTTCCACCCCTTGCGCTTCCAGCCTGCCAGCCACTCCGACGCGCACTTGATGGCGTACTGCGAGTCCGATTCGATCAGCAACGGCTCCGGGCCGGGGTGGGCCAGCACTGCCTCGAGCAAGGCGCGGAGCTCGGCTACCTGGTTGGTGCCCGAGGGCTCGCCGCCGGAGTTGCTCGGACCCGTGTGATTGACCCACGCCCACCCGATTGCTCCGCCGGGGTTACGCAGACAAGAGCCGTCCGTACTCACGATGATCACGGACAGGACCCTACTTCGGGCCACCGACAAACCCCGGCTGACTCGCCCCGGCAGCCGGGAGAGACTTCTCCCAAGCTGGGCATGGCTGACACTGTGCTGCTGGGCATGGGTGACACTGTGCTGCGAAACATCGAACCTCAGTTCCCGCGGGCTATCCATTCTTCGAGGTGCGGGGACTCGTCCCCGATACTCGTTCCGTCTCCGTGCCCGGTGTTGACTCGGGTCTCGGCGGGCAACGCGAACAATCGATCCCGGATCGAGCCGATGATCGTCGGGAAATCCGAATACGACCGACCCGTAGCACCGGGCCCACCGGAGAACAACGTGTCCCCCGAGAACAACTGACCCGCCTCGGGCAGATACAGACAACTCGACCCCGGCGAATGACCGGGAGTATGCAACGCC
>NZ_NOYS01000012.1:0-67151 GCF_002258475.1 Rhodococcus sp. 06-1460-1B | reverse complement strand
GGCTTGTCACACCAGTGGAGGCACCGGCATCATGAACCTGCCGGACACCGACACGTCAGGTCGTACACAGACCGACACGTGAGGTCGTCCACCGATATCAACCACCGACATCATCCCGTGGTGAACGCAAACGCCATCTGGCAACAGAGCTTATCGACAGAGCGCTGCCAGCGGATCTGGACGAAACACAAACCGGAGCCAACGATCTAGTCCAAGTTTCAGCTCGACACGGACCCCTATCTACTCCGTAGCTACTTAACAGCGAACCAGCTGAATCAAGTGGCTCCGTCCATGCAGGTCCATTTGCTCAACACACGCAGATCGCCGGACACCAGTGGATACACCTGGACACCGACTCAGCGCCCAGTTCGACCGTGTAAGAAGCGAGCAGTGACACCCTCGCGGCACGCACACAAAAAAGGCGGCTCCGAATTTCTCCGAAACCGCCTCTGACCTGCAACTATCTGTCGGGCTGACAGGATTTGAACCTGCGACCACTTGACCCCCAGCTAGATCGACCACACTACTATGGTCCCAACCGGACCCACCGTACTGACCCTGACCAGGGATTATCATCCACGCCGGTTCACACCGGTCCACCCCCAGTTGCACCGAGTAGTGACACGCTCGCGGCACGCTCGAATACCGATTGCTCCAGGTGGATCCACCTCGGTTCGCAGAAGATCATGTCAGTACACACCCCTGCAAAGCAGCAAATTTGTCTGCTTGCAGAGCAGCCCAACCTCAGCACGTGAGCACACGTGACCCGTTCCCGAGCTCCGCCGCCTATCGACGAACCATCACCCAGAACTCTTCTGCAACAACTCGAACGCCTTCTGCCGTCGTGCGATGAGCTTCGCATGCGTTGCGCCAACCCATTTCGATGAGTCCCCCGCATGCGCCAGCCACCGATCGACAACGGCGATTTCCCCACGCAGGTCACCGAGCTTCCGGTAGACGATGGCCGCATTGTGTGTCCAGCCCGGCGGCGTCTCACGGACCACGATCTCCTCGACCGGTCGGCCGAAATATGCCGCTCGCACGGGCGCATTCGCGTGCTCCTGCGCCTGCTCGCGCTCTGTTGCGGCGATCACCTCGAGCAATACCTCCAACGCTTCGACGAGATGACCTTCCCTCTTCAGTCTGGCAACTTCCTCACCCCACTTCAGGAAGTGCGTGCTTCTTACTAACCCCGCCTCGTACTCGACCGCATGAAGCTCGTCGAATTTGTTCAGAGACTCCCCTGCACGCTTCTTCCGCCACGCGGCCTCACCCGACCCGATCGGATCCCCAGCGAACTGGTCGGGAACTACGATCGTCGACACCGCTACGCTCCCAGCCTCGCCACCATCGACTCTCGCGTCAGCGTCCGAATCGACCTCGATCCCGTACGACTCCACAAACGCAGACACGCCATCCGACCATCCTTGAGAGACCGCCCGAAGCTTCCATCGCTCCCCGGCGCGATACACCTCCACGAGCACAACGCATCTCTCCGACGTCAGCCCACCGAGCTGGTGGATTGCGTCGAACCCCTCGTCGGAACGAACTGACACGACGCCACCGTCAAAGCAAGTCCGTCCCGCACTGGTTCCACCATCCGCAACCGCCACCACTACTCTCGCCACGTCCACGGACAATCGATCCAGCCTCAACTCGATCCGCCGAGCCCCCGCAAGCACAACACCTTGACAAGGAGAGCTCACCCGGTTGAAAAGCACCAAATCCTCGTCGGACCTCGCTCGGAAGTCTCGACCTACCAACACGGCCATCAACTCGGCATCGAAAACCCCCTCTTGATCGGTAAATTCGATGCTCAGTTGATTGCCACCCAGCATGCAGTTTTGGCCCATCTGCAACTGCTGCATGTTACGACCCTTCGTGATTCGCGTGCGTAACTACTGGACCAGAAGCCTAGCGACCGCGCAGGACCCATCAGGCGACATACAGATGTTCCCCCGGAACGCAGCAGGGTGTTCGTTCTTGATTCCGGCGGAGCAATCACGAACATTTCCTGATCGACTTACAGATTTCGGGTCATGAGACCGGCCGAGCTGAGGCGTCATCGCGTATGCAGGCCCGGAAGCGCCCTGACCGTCTGTGGCGGACCCCGCGGGTAGCCTGCGCTCGTGGACGAATCATTGGTCATATCCGCAGATAGATTCAAGTACTGGCATGTCGACTACCAGACCGGCACCTTGCGAATCGTGTACCAAAGCGGGGAGGTTCACGACGCCGAACTCGACACCGAATACCGGCCAGCCAACTCCCCGATTGCGACCTCGACTTTCGATTGGGAAAAGTGGTGGATCCTATCGACCACGACCAGGAACGACCGCGTCATTACAGAGGGATTCAACCCGACATCCCCACCCGCTCTGAAAGGCCGACCATCCGTCTACCTGGACCAAAATCGATGGCGAACCGTCGCTGACGCGATGAACGACCCGCTACGCGTGGAAAACCTCGACGAACGACACGCGGCTGAGGAGCTCATATTTCTTGCCTGCGACGCAGGCATTGTCTTGCCCCTCTCATCTGGACACCTCCTCGAAACGGCTGGGCTGCACGGCGAACTACGCTATGAGATTGGTCTGGCCATGGCCCGCCTCGCCGGCGGATGGCAAATCAGGCACCCGCTCGACCTGTGGAAGCACGAGGTCGACCGCTCCATCCGACTGCACTTGGGACTCATCCAGGACTCACCCGTCCTACACCCCATCGTTACCGAACCCGGCGCGTTATTCGGAAGGGACACGTCCCTCAGCATCACCGACGAAACACCCAACATCGACAAGTTCATGGCGATGCTTACCATGCCGAGCGTCATTCTGAGTCAACTCATCGACCCCAAAACAATTGAAAAAGACCCGATCACAAATTGGGTACGCCACCACGAAACCATCACCGCGCAAATCCGCGCGTCGCGTGTACCGAAAGAACAACGCCGCCAACTCGCACGACGCCGCTACTGGAACGAAAACATCGGCTTCTACACCACTGCCTACCGCCGGCTAACAAAATCCAACGACTTCCCCACCTTCAGTGACACCGAGTTGACGCGAATGTTCGCCGACTCGCCCATGGTTGGGCTCGTCTCCGAACTGTTCGTTCGGCGTTTCATCGACCACAGAAACAAATGGCGACGCAACGACCTAGTCGATATGTTTCACCTGTCCAGCGCCGCCGCCTACGCCGATTACGTCTGCGCCGAAGTACATACCGGCACCCAACTCCGAGAGGCGCAACGCACGCTCGGACGTCCCGAGAACGTCTTCACGACCCTGAGCCAACTGGTCACGGCTCTGCGCGCCGACGGTGTGCAAGCCGACTCCGAACGAGCCCGCAATCGCACATAGCAGAGCTCCTGAACGGCCAAAGGGTGACGTTGAGCGGCGATGGAATGATTGCGTGGGTAGAGACTCGGTCAGCGCAGTTGAACTCGCTTGTTTTGCGCTACCGTTCCACTTGCGGCTGACGCGCAAACGTCATCCAGGCCGGTATTCCATCCCCCCGCACTATCGCCATTAACGCATCCTCTACTTCAGCGCGCCGAACCTTCCAATCGTCCTCCCACACAACGGCAAGAGCGATCCCCAGCGCCTGTGCCGCCGCAATCTTTGCTGCGTGTCGGCGCCGAACCTCGGGCTTGCTTTCGTCATGCCAGTACAGTCCGTTGAACTCGATACCTAAGTTCTGACTCGGAATGTAAATATCCAACTCCCGCCGACTGCCGAGAAGAGTCCGTTCGTTCTCAACCAGTTCGAGTTCGGGAAACCGCCCACGCAGGAACACAACGACCTGCTTTTCAGCGACGCTCCACGCTGGCCGGCATGTCGGACACCCCGAAGGCTGTGCGCCTGTTCGGGAGTACACGAAAGCCACCCACTCATGTCCATCCTCGCACGCCCACCACACAGCCTTGTCTGTACCGACCGATACGTGTTCCGGAGACAATGGACCGTTCCTGAAGGGATGCCACTGAGATGCGATTTCAGGTCGTTGCGAAGCTAAGTCATTGAAACCGGCAAGAACCCGCTTTGGAGCCGGCGAGCAGTACGGGCAACCAGGATTCGATGACCCCGTTCGGGAACAGATCTGAGCATCCCACTCATGACCGCACGCCCCTAACCACCAAGCCCTATACCCCGCACCGGGGCGGACCGAATCAGGCCCTCTGTCGTTCTTCGCCGGGTGCCACTCGGCAGCCAAGTCGGGACGCAAAGTACGCAGGTCGTTGACACCTGCTGCTGCCACACGGCCTGAACACACAGCACAACCATTTCCCGAACCAGCTCGATTCGAGACCGCGGTACGCCATTCGTGACCCTCGCCGCACTGCCACCAAACCGGCTTGTTCGAGCCTGGGGACACGTCCTCAGCCGCGACCACCCCGTTTTTCGTTGGATGCCATTCCCGTGCCAGAGCTGGGTGGGTTGTAACGATATCGGTCAGACCGGGAACTACTTTGCGGCCAGAACAGTACGGACATCCTTTGCCCTTGACGCGGTTGTCCACCGTCGCCTCCCACTCGTGGCGGTCTGCGCAGACCCACCACGCCCTCTTGTTGGACCCAGCAGATATTTCGGTGACCGGCAGCCTATTCTTCAGACTCCATTGGGATGCGAGCATGGCGTGTGTAGACAAGAGGTCTGTCTCGCCCGGTATCGGGCGTTTCCCAGCGCAGAATGGGCAACCCACGCCCGATACACGCGAGTACACCAGTGCCTTCCATTCGTGCCTCCGACTACACATCCACCACACTTTTCTGTGGGAGCCCGGGGCTACAGAGCTAGGTTTCTCTGTGTTCCTCGTTGGATGCCACTGGCTTGCCACGGCAGGATGAAGGCTGAGAAGGTCATTGAATCCTGGGAGTATCCGCTTGCGTCCGCGAGCGGAGCAGAACGGGCAACCTGCACCTCTGGTGCGATTAGCGACTGTTGCATCCCACTCGTGACCACACGCCGCGGACCACCAGACCTTCTTATACGAACCAGGCGAAACCATCGTCGGACGCAACCCACCGTTCTTCGTGGAATG
The DNA here is from genome assembly GCF_002258475.1 of Rhodococcus sp. 06-1460-1B. NCBI lineage: Bacteria > Bacillati > Actinomycetota > Actinomycetes > Mycobacteriales > Nocardiaceae > Rhodococcus > Rhodococcus sp. 06-1460-1B. The sequence goes on along the minus strand of NZ_NOYS01000012.1, from coordinate 62,111 downwards.
CCATTCTTTGGCAAGGCTTTCGTCCGTCTCCTCCAGCGAGCTCACCACCGCATTCTGACAGATTTCATGCCGCACTACGTCGACCTGTCGCCCGCGTCCTTAGTTAGGATCGAAAGCGATGAAAGCCGCAGATCGATGCTGATCTCGCCAATCATCGGACCGTGATCGGTCACCGCAATCGCCTGTCGTTGAGCTGGTGGACCTGTCTTGCACCTAGCCGTCCGACAGACCGACGGTCCAGCGACTACCCGCGCCGACTCGTGGGCACCAGCTAGATCGATCACACTGCGATGGCCCCACCCGGACCCAACGCACAGCCTCTGAGCAGCGCCTTCCGTCCATACCGGTTCATGCTGATCTACCCCCAGCTGCTCCGAGTAGTGACACCCTCCCGGTTCTTTCGACCTCCGAAAACACCGCGGGGAACTGCTGGCAACGGTGGAACCGGATCCTCGGACAATGGTGCACAATTCAGTGCCCAAAGCAGTTGTGACGAGTTCACTCAGTGGCAGCAGCTCACCGTTCGCGAACACAGTCGCCCGTTCCAGTTCTGACCGACGCCGTTCTGCGCCGAACTCGAAGCTAGGAACAATCTTTCGCCGAAACGCGTCCACAACGTCGAGTTCGGCGAGCTGTCCGGACGCGGCCAGGGCCTGCAGAGGACCGCGTCGGCTTTCGAATCCGGGGACTTCGGCCTTGCTACCGACTGATGTTCTCGAAGACGGCAGCAAGACCCTGCCCGCCACCGATGCACATGGTTTCCAGCCCATAGCGAGCATCACGCCGCCGCATTTCGCGAAGGAGAGTCGCGAGAATCCGGCCACCTGTGGCACCGACCGGATGGCCGAGCGAGATGCCCGAGCCGTTCGGGTTCAGCCGATGATCGTCCGGCTCGATACCCCATGTCCGCAGGACCGCCAAGGTCTGCACGGCAAAGGCTTCGTTCAACTCGATGACGTCCATATCGGCCGTGGTCAACCCTGCACGACCGAGAGCCTTCTCGGACGCCGGGACCGGTCCGATTCCCATTGTCCGTGGCGCTACACCGGCAACGGACCAACTCACCAACCGCGCGATCGGACGTAGCCCGAGCTCGGCTGCACGCTCCGGAGTCGTCACGATCGCTAGGGCGGCACCGTCGTTCTGACCACTGGCATTACCTGCCGTGACGGTCGAGGCCGGATCGATTTTCGCGCGCATCGGACGTAGCTTCGCCAGACTATCGACAGTGGTGTCGGCACGCGGATGTTCGTCGGTGTCGACCACGATCGAATCACCGCGCCGCTGCGGAACCTGCACCCCCACAATTTCTTCGGCGAACACTCCGTTCATCTGCGCGGCCACGGCGCGCTGATGCGACTGCACTGCAAGTTCGTCTTGGTCTTGACGACTGATCGAAAACTCTGCTCGCAAATTCTCGGCGGTTTCGATCATCCCGCCGGGAACAGGAAAGTTTGTCCCACCCGCAGTGATACGAGCCCGGGCCAGTCGATCGCTCAGCGCTACCGATTCGGCCTTGACCCCCCATCGCATTCCGGTTGCGTAGAATTCGGCCTGACTCATGCTTTCCACACCGCCGGCCAACACCAGATCGCTACCGCCCGTTTGCACCTGCATGCACGCCTGTAGGACGGCCTGCAGTCCGGAACCGCACCGACGGTCGACCTGCACACCTGGAACATCGATACCGAGACCCGCATCCAGTGCGGCAACCCGTCCGATAGCCGGTGCTTCGCCATTCGGCGACGCCTGTCCCAAAATGACGTCGTCGATGACACCGCCTTCCAGTCCGGTACGGGCGCACAGCGCTTCGATCACTACAGCGGCGAGTTGCTGCGGTGACACATCGCGAAGCACACCCCCGAATCGTCCGACGGGCGTGCGCAGCGGTTCACAGATGACAGCGTCTGGCATGAAGATTCCTTATCAGAGCGGAATGGGTTACGAGAGATGGAATCGAGTGCTACATGTAGCGTCCGCCGGTGACCTCGGAGACGGTGCCGGTCATGTAGGACGACAGATCCGACGCGTAGAACAACGCCACCGAGGCAACCTCACGCGGGTCCCCCGCACGCTGCATCGGAATTTCCGACATCTTCTGATCCCACGCCTTCTGCGGCATGGCCTCGGTCATCGCCGTCTTGATCAGTCCCGGCTGAATGACGTTGACCCGAACACCAAGGTGCGCAACCTCTTTCGCCGCGGCCTTGGACAGACCCACAATCCCGGCCTTGGCCGCCGAGTAGTTGCTCTGTCCTACGAAGCCGACCTTCGCCGAGATCGACGAGAGGTTGATGATCGATCCCCCACCGTTCTCGCGCATGACGCCTGCAGCAATTCTCGTGCCATTCCAACACCCCTTCAGGTGCACGTCGATCACCTGATCGAACTGCTCCTCTGTCATTTTCCGCATCGTCGCGTCGCGGGTGATCCCCGCATTGTTGACCATGACGTCGATCGATCCGAACGACGCAACGGCGGCGTCCACCAGGGCCTGCACGTCGGAGGCGGACGTGACATTGCATCGGACGCCGATTGCGGCGGAGGGCAGGGCATCCGCAGCTTCCTTGGCCTTCGCTTCGTCGAGATCACCGATGACGATATTTGCGCCGTTCTCCGCGAACATCGTGGCGATGGCCAGACCGATGCCCTGTGCACCACCGGTGATGACGGCTGTACGTCCTGAAATCATGAAATGTCCTGTTCTGTGTTGGTGCCGACTCTCATCGGGCGAAGTCGGCATCGAAAGCTGAGTTCTGTACGGCAATTCCCTGGCGCAGAATGATGTCTGTTTCGTCGGAGTCTTTACCGGATTCCATCAGCAACGCGCGGGTGTGCTGGCCCAGTGCGGGAACATCGCCCATCGGTGCTTCGTGATCGGCGAATGTGGCCGGCGGGAGTAGCGCCTGTGCTGTGGCGTGTTCGGTGCCGACCGTGCGCCAGCGGTCACGCTCGACCAGTTGGGGGTGGGCAACGACCTGATCCATCTGCTTTACCTGTGCCGCAGGAATGCCGGCCGACGCCAGTTTCGTGTCCAGGTCGACGGTCGTGAAAAGCGATGTGCGAGCGGCGACGACACCGTCGCACTCCGCGCGGTTCTGCACGCGTAGAACGTTCGTCGCGAAACGTAGATCGTCCGCCAGCTCGGGGACGCCCAGTACGTCCGAGACGAGCGTGCGCCAGCCACGGTCGTTCTGCACACCGATCAGGATCTGCCCATCGAGCGTCGGATAGGCGTCGTAGGGCGCGATCGAACTGTGGCTGACTCCCATGCGCTGAGGTTGCGTACCGGTGTACATTTGCGAGTACATCGCGTGACCCATCCACTCCACGGTCGAATCGAGCATGGAGACATCGATGGTCGCACCCTCGCCGGTTCGTCCGCGCCGCAGCAACGCCGCGAGAATCGATTGTGCGCAGTACATTCCGGTGGCGATGTCGGCGGTGGGTATTCCGGTCTTGGCAGGCTCGTCCGGTGTTCCGGTGATGGAGATCAGGCCCGATTCGGCTTGGATCAGCATGTCGTAGGATTTCCGGTCCTGCATGGGACCACCTCTGCCGAACCCGGACATGTTCACCACTACCAGTTGCGGGTTCGCTGTGCGCAATTCGTCGGCACCGAAGCCGAGACGCTCTGCCGCACCAGGGGCAAGGTTCTGTACGAACACGTCGGCTCGGTCGATGAGGCCCCGAACGATCTGGCGTCCCTCCACAGACTTCAGATCCACCGCAAGTGATTCCTTGCCCCGGTTGAGCCACACGAAGTGCGCTCCGGTGCCGTGGACGGCATGGTCGTAGCCCCGCGCCAGGTCTCCACCGTCGGTGCGTTCGACCTTGATGACACGAGCACCCAGATCGGCAAGATTTCGGGTGGCGAGCGGTGCTGCGACGGCCTGCTCTATCGCGACAACGGTGAAGCCTTCGAGTGGTGCGTTCACGAGCTGCGCTTCTGTTCGGCCCTGATCAGGCCGCCGCCGACGATCAACCGCTGAATCTCGCTCGTGCCCTCGTACAGCCGAAGAAGCCGTACATCACGGTAGATGCGTTCGACCGGCACCTCACGCATGTATCCGGCACCGCCGTGGATCTGGACAGCGAGATCGGCAACCTTGCCGACCATTTCGGTACAGAACAGCTTCACCGCCGACGGGGCGATACGCCGATCGGTCTCCTGCACCCACGCCCGCGCAGCCTCACGCACCATCGCCCGGCCCGCCATCACACCGACCTGCTGATCAGCGATCATGGCCTGCACCAGCTGGAAGTTCCCGATCGGCTCGCCGCCCTGAGTCGAGGCCGCGGCATAGGACACGGATTCGTCCAAGGCACGCTGCGCCTGACCGACGGCCAGCGCCGCGATGTGCACCCGCCCCCGCGCCAACGACGTCATCGCCGCCTTGTACCCGATGTCGCCGGTACCGCCAACCAATGCGTCGGCTTCGACCCGCACGTCGGTGAAGTTCACATCGGCGGTGCCGGAGCCCTGCTGCCCCATCTTCGCGTCCTTGACACCCACCTCGATTCCCGCCGTGTCGGCGGGAACCAGAAATACCGCGATGCCGTTGCCGCTCTTCGGTTTCGGATCCAACTTGGCGAAGACGACGAACATGTTCGCGATCGGCGCATTGGTGATGTAGCGCTTGCTGCCGTTAATGACCCACCCGGTGCCATCCACCTTCGCGGTCGTCCTCAGACCCGCCGGATTGGAACCAGCCCCGTCCTCGGTCAGCGCGAAGGAGGCGACGATGTCGCCGGTTGCCATGCCCGGCAACCACTTCGACTTCTGCTCCTCGGTACCGAAGCCAACGAGCACCTGCCCGGCGATCCCGTTGTTGGTACCGAACATCGAGCGCAGCGACAGCGAGGTGTAGCCGAGTTCCATCGCAAACTCGACGTCCTGGATCAGATTGAGACCCAGCCCGCCCCACTCCTGCGGAATCGCGTAGCCGAACAGCCCCATCTCGGCAGACTGTTTCCGCAGATCGTCGGGAATCGAATCGGTGTTCATGATCTCGAGTTCACGCGACACGACACGTGACCGAACGAAATGCGAGATCTGCTTCAGCACGTCCGCGAAGACGTCATCCGGTACATCGGGATTCAGCGTATCCATGGGACAACTATCGGTTACTGCATTACCATCAGTCCAATACTTAATTGGTACTTCTGTTTTGACAATTTTGGCAACAAAGGAGCTCGAGTGGACGTCGAACAGCTTCGCGCGTTCCTCGCGGTGGCCGAGGAGCTCCACTTCGGACGTGCGGCCGCGCGTCTGCACGTCGCGCAGCCGCCGTTGAGTCGCACCATCAAGCAGCTCGAGAAATACCTCGGTGCCACCCTGTTCGACCGAAACACCCGTTCGGTGAAACTGACTGCCAGCGGCCAGGCCTTGATAGATCCCGCCCGGGCAGTGCTCGAAGCGATGCGCACCGCTGAGAACGCGGTCGTATCGGCCGACGGCGGCGAGACCGGACTCGTGCGGATCGCGTTCGCGGGTGTGTCGACACACCGCATGGTCGCCAGACTGGCTCGACTCGTTCGATCGCAGCACCCGGGTATCGAACTCGAACTCTCGAGCCAAAACTTCGCTCAGCCGGCCATGAAGAGGCTTCTGAGCGGGGACACTGACATCGCGCTCGGTAGATGGGACGTCATTCCGTCCACCGTCGAGTCCCAGGTCGTGATGCCCGACCACCTCGTCGTCGCGTTCGCCGACACACATCCTCTGGCCGATGCACGACACATCGGAATCGAACAACTGGCCCAGGAACACTTCGTGTCGTTGCCATTGCACGAAGGATCGGTACTCCCCGATCGACTACGCCGCTTGGCCGACGCGCACGGTTTCGTCCCCGACGTCGTTCAGATCGCGCCCGACACCCAGACCGCCCTCGCTCTGGTATCCGCCGAGGTGGGGTGCCACCTGACACTTTCCTCCGTAGCCAGCAACGTCACCGATCCGCACGTAGTGTTCGTTCCTCTGGACGACACCACAGCAGACGTGGACATGCGAGCCGCGTGGCGCCGAGACAACACCAACCCAGCGCTGCGCGTGGTACTGAACAAGGTTGTCGCTCTCGACGAGGGCGACTCGTGAGCGGCACCTACAGTGACGCCTCACCATCGTCCAACCCGAGCTGACGTAAACGGCGATAGAGGGTCGTTCGGCCGATCCCGAGTAGCTCTGCCGCCACCGACTTGTTCCCACCAGCGCGGTCCATTGCCTCGACGATGGCATCGCGCTCCGCCGATTCCATCATCGTCATCTTTCGACGTGCGGGAGCCCGTTGCAGGTGCTCAGGAAGGTGGTGGCGTTCGATCACCGACGCCGTCACGCTCGAAGCCAGGGTGGTCACGGTCGCCGTCAATTCCGCGATATTGCCGGGCCAATCCCACTGCATCAACGACTGCAGGGCTGTCGGCGACATCGAATGCCGCCGAGTTGTGTCCACCTGATCGAGAATGCTGCGGACCAGCCCCGGGATGCGATCCGGTGCGTCGGCGAGGGCCTCCGTCCTGGCGTCGATGCCCCAATGCTTCACCAGTGCAGCGACTTCCGGTGAGGACGCTTCGGCACAGGTGGTGATGAACAGGCGATTCCGCCGACCTGCGGCGACGGCCTCGCGGTGATCCTGCACCAGCGCAGCGACCGGACCGGCTTCGTGATCCCGCACCGATTCCAGTCTTCGTACGAGGACGTCACGGCCGCCGCCGAGGAGGTCAGCCACAGCGGACCAGGGTGTTGCGGTGTCTGTGGACAGAATGACGACCTCGAGTTCTCGGCCTCCTCCCAGACCGGCCCGCACATCCAGTGCACGAGATGCACGACCGGATCCACGCGGACCGTCGATCACCGTCACGGCTGCCTTGACTGCCTCCCGGGAAGCAACATCGACGTGCGTGCGCGGACCGCTGGGACCGGCCGTCGGAACCTCGTCTCGAGGAACGGGAGCGAAGTGCAGCACGTAGTAGTCGCGTGCTCCCTCGACGACTCGACGAGCTGTGACTGCCACCGCGCCTGCGTCGATATCCCAGCGAGCTGTGTTCGCGAGCGCCCAATTGTGTGCGCTGAGGCGATCCCAGAGAACTACATGCGAATCGACGCTCACATAGGGCAACCCGGGTGTATTCGCCAGCAGCGTCTCTCGGTCCATGATGACCGTGGGACGACGAGAGTTGGCGTAGCGCATGAACGACATTGCCAAAGCAAGGTCCTGCGGTCGTGCAGCCGCCTTCAGTCGTTCTTCGATCTGCTGACCGATTTCCTTGGTCAGGGTGACCATCAGCGAACTCGCAGTGGCCAACGGTCCCCCGAGCGACACCGATCCGATCACCAGACCCGACGGCGTGTAAACCGGAACGGCCGCGCACGCCAGTACGGACAGCGACTCGTTGAAGTGTTGGCTACCTTCGATATACACCGCTCGGCCTTCGATCATCGAGGTACCGAGACCGTTGGTTCCGATCGAGTCTTCCGAGTAGTCGAACCCTTCTGCCGCATTGACCCGATCTAGCTTTCGCTGCAGTCCCCGATCGCTTGCGCGCCTGGCCACGATACTGCCGGCACGGTCACTGAGGAACAGCGTTGTGCCGGTGTCCACGAGCTGGTCCTGCCAGCGGTCGAGTACCGGATCTGCCGCGCGGCGCAGGATCGAGTCGGTATCGATCTCGTCGAACTTCTGCGACGGCATCGTCGCGTCAGCGCTGTTGCCGATCGAGCGACGCCAGCTCCTCAAAATCAGGTCCGGAACAACCCCCTCGTCAGGAGCACCGGACAGCAGGCCTGCGCGCATCAGATGCCGCTTTGCCTCGCGCACCGCATCGCTCATAGGTTCTCGCCCTCTAACCATTCGTTCATACGCAACCTGAACACTCACAAGTCGCAACAATCATCACGCCATTGCTACTGCGCGAGCATAACTGCAGTTCAGAGCCCACATATCCGGGTGTTCCAGATTGGCACACACCAGACACCTGTGCCCCACCTCACCATTGTGACCAGAGGAAGTGAACTACACCACATAGGTCGCGAGACCGGAGGAGCAATCACATGGCGTCACACGAACCCGATCAGATCCGTGAGATCGACGCGCTTGTCGTCGGATGCGGCTTCGGCGGGATCTACATGCTCTACAAGCTACGGCGTGAACTCGGCCTGACCGCCATCGCGATCGACAAGGCTTCCGGTGTCGGCGGCACCTGGTTCTGGAACAAGTACCCGGGTGCCCTGTCGGATTCGGAGAGCTTCGTCTACCAGTACTCGTTCGACCGCGACCTGTACGACCAGACCACCTGGAACACCAAGTTCGTCCGTCAGCCCCAGATCTTGGAGTACCTCAACGGTGTCGTCGACCGCTACTCGCTGCGCGAAGACGTTGCGCTCGAGACCACCATGACCGCGGCCCGCTTCGACGAGGCCGCCGGCATCTGGACCGTCACCACCGACCGCGGAGTCACCTACAAGGCCAAGTACCTCGTCAACGGCCTCGGACTGCTCTCAGCGACGAACGTGCCCAACTTCCCCGGTATCGACAACTTCGAGGGCCGGTTGGTGCACACCGGTGCGTGGCCCGAGGATTTGGATCTGACGGGCAAGCGCGTCGGTGTCATCGGCAACGGATCGACAGGCGGTCAGGTGATCACAGCTGTCGCACCGATCGCCGGACATCTGACCTCGTTCCAGCGCACCCCTCAGTACAGCGTTCCCGCCGGCAACCGGGTGCTGTCCAACGAAGAGTTGGCCCGCCAGAAGGAGAACTTCGAGGCCAACTGGGACCAGGTCCGTAACTCCAGTGTTGCAATGGGATTCGTCGAAAGTGAGGTCGAGACGTTCAGCGTTTCCGACGAGGAGCGCCAGCAGATCTTTCAGCGGACATGGGACGAGGGCGGTGGCTTCCGTTTCATGTTCGAGACGTTCTGCGACATCGCTACCAATCCAGAAGCGAACGAGGAAGCGGCGAAGTTCATTCGGGGCAAGATCGCGGAGATCGTCAAGGATCCGGAGACCCGGCGCAAATTGACGCCCACAGATCTCTACGCTCGCCGACCCCTGTGCGACTCGGGACTGTACGAAACGTTCAACCGAGACAACGTCTCTCTCGTACACGTGGGCGAGAACCCCATCCGCGAGCTGACGGCCGACGGCATTGTCACCGAGGACGGCGTGCTCCACGAGCTCGACGTGTTGATCTGTGCCACTGGCTTCGACGCTGTCGACGGCAATTACGTCAAGGTCGACATCCGCGGGCGCAACAACGAAAGTCTGAAAGAGCACTGGCAGGACGGGCCGACCAGTTACCTCGGAATGGCCACCACCGGCTTCCCGAACATGTTCATGATCCTCGGCCCCAACGGACCGTTCACGAACCTGCCGCCTTCGATCGAGACGCAGGTCGAGTGGATCTCCGACACCATCGGGGCCATCGAGAAGAACTCCATGGGCTGGATCGAGGCGAAGCCGAACATCGAGACCGAATGGACCGACATCTGCGCCGACATCGCCGACCAGACGCTCTTCCCGAAGGCTGCGTCGTGGATCTTCGGTGCCAACATCCCCGGCAAGAAGCGCACGGTCATGTTCTACCTCGGCGGCATCAAGGAATATCGCTCGGTCCTCGACAACGAAAAGGCATCAGGCTACCCGAGCTTCTTGACGCAATCGGACGCGCTCGAACCTGCCTGACCCCTCCCTCGAGGACACTGCATCGACCACGCCGGCCGGGTGACCCACACCGGTCGCCCGGCCGGCGTCCTGCAACGAAAGACATGCCGATGAGCAAGTACGCAAGCACCGATCCCACTACAGGCGCCATCGTGGCGAAGTTCGAGACCCTGTCGGACCAGCAGGTCATGGCATCGCTCTCCGCCGCCGACAGCGCGTATCGAACGTGGCGGACCACCGGAGTGGCCGAACGCGCTGCGATTCTTCAGCGCGTCGCCGATCTGCATCGGGAGCGCGAAACCGTACTCGCCGAGCTGATGACACTCGAGATGGGCAAGCCGATCGCTCAGGCCCGCGGCGAAGTGAAGCTCTCGGCGTCGATCTTCGAGTATTACGCGACCAAGGGTCAGGACCTGCTCGCGGACGAGGAACTCGACATTGCCGGTTCCGGACGGGCACTGGTGCGTACGGCACCTATCGGAGCACTCGTCGGCGTCATGCCCTGGAATTTCCCGTACTACCAAGTCGCGCGATTCGTCGCTCCGAACCTCTTGCTGGGCAACACGATCCTTCTCAAACATGCAAGCAACTGCCCACAGCAAGCGTTGGCCATCGAGTCGATGCTGCGTGATGCAGGAAGCCCCGAGGGTGTGTACCAGAACATTTTTGCCGCCAGCGACCAGATCGCGGATCTCATCGCCGATCCGCGCATACAGGGCGTATCGCTCACCGGTTCGGAACGCGCAGGCAGCATCATCGGGCAACTCGCCGGGAAGTACATGAAGAAGGCCGTGCTCGAACTCGGTGGATCGGACCCGTTCATTGTGCTCGCCGACGCAGACCTCGGTGATGCGGTCGCCGCGGCCGTCCCCGGCCGGTTCGGCAACGCGGGCCAAGCATGCACGTCGTCCAAGCGAATGATTGTCGACGCCTCGGTGTGGGACGACTTCCTCGATGGGTTCGTGTCGGCGGCGCAGTCCTGGACGATGGGCGACCCGACGGATCCCGCGACGCGACTGGGTCCGATGTCGTCCATCGGCGGACGCGACGAAATCGCAGAGCAGGTCGCGGATGCCGTCTCGAAGGGTGCCACGGTGCACCTCGGTGGATCCGTCCCCGACGGCGACGGCGCGTATTACCCCGCGACCGTGCTTTCCGGTGTCACCCCGGACATGCGGGCATATCGGGAGGAACTGTTCGGTCCGGTTGCTGTGCTGCACAAGGTCGACTCGACCGACGCCGCAATCGATCTCGCCAACGATTCCCCGTTCGGCCTCGGAAGTGCCGTGTTCACCACGGACGACACTGAAGCTGCGTACGTCGCCGACCGACTGGACGTCGGCATGGTCGGCATCAACACCACCATCAAGAGCGCGCCCGACATGCCGTTCGGCGGAGTCAAGACTTCCGGCATCGGCCGAGAGCTCGGTCGATTCGGGCTCGACGAATTCGCGAACAAGAAGCTCGTTCGCACCCTCTGACTCGTCAACTGCATCAACTAATCTCAGGAGAAGAACCATGCGCGCAGCTGTGTACTACGGCAATCACAAGGTAGAGATTGAAGACGTGCCCGAGCCCGAAGCCGGTCCGGGGCAGGTCAAGATCCGCGTGTCCCGTAACGGTATCTGCGGCACCGATCTTCACGAGTTCTACGACGGTCCTATCTTCATCCCGCCGTCCGACCCGCATCCGTTGACTCACAAAGCCATGCCGGTGGTTCTCGGGCACGAGTTCTCGGGCATTGTGACCGCTGTCGGAGCGGGCGTCGACGACGTCGCCGAGGGTGATGCGGTCACCATCGAACCCATCTACCGCTGCGGCGAATGCCGCCCGTGTCGCAACGGCCAGTACAACCTGTGCAAATCGATCGGCTTCCACGGTTTGATGGCCGACGGCGGGATGGCCGAGTACACGGTGGTTCCCTGCAACCAGGTTCACAAGCTTCCGGATTCGATTCCGGTCGAGATGGGGGCGTTGGTCGAACCCATGTCGGTGGCCTATCACGCAGCCGTACTGGGCGAGGTCGGCGACCAGAGCCGCGCACTGGTCTACGGCGCCGGCCCCATCGGCATCGGCATCTGGTTTGCGTTGCGCGGCATGGGATTGACCGAGATCGATGTCGTCGAACCCTCGGAAACTCGCCGTAGGTCCATCGAAGCCCTCGGGGCTCGCACCCTCGATCCGATGTCGGTCGACGTTCCCGCCCTCATCGCCGATCGCACCGACGGAGACGGCGTCGACGCCGCGTTCGACGCAGCCGGCGTAGCTCCCGCAGTCGAGTCGGCACTGGACTGTGTCGGCGAGCGTCGCCCCTTGATCAGTGTGGCGATCTACGACAAGCCGCTCTCGACACCCCTGATCAACCTCGTTTTACGCGAGCGGCGCATTCAGGGGACCATCTGCTACACCAGCGACGACTACCGCTCGGTGATCGACCTGATGGCCAAGGGGCACTACGACACCACGGGGTGGGTCGACACGATCGCTCTCGGAGACGTCGTCGACGGCGGGTTCGAGGAACTGCGGGCCGGACGCAAGATGAAGCTCCTCGTCGATCCGACAGCCTGACATTCACCACTTCACAGCTCACACAACACGATTCAGGAGACGACCATGACCGTCGCACACATCACCGGCTCGGCACGCGGAATCGGCAAGGCCATCGCGCTGCGCCTCGCGCAGGACGGACACGACATCGCACTGTCCGACCTGCCTTCGATGTCGGAGGAGCTGGAGAAAACTCGCAGCGAGGTCGCAGCACACGGAGTCAAGACAGCCGCGCTGACCGGCGACGTCAGCGATCCCGATTCGGTGCGGGCATTGATGACCGACACCGCCGAACAGCTGGGATCACTCGACATCCTGGTCGCCAACGCCGGAATCGCGCAAACGAAAGCACTTCTCGACGTGACGCCGGAGGAATACGATCGCCTCCACGCTGTCAACGGCCGCGGCATCTTCCTCTGCTACACCGAAGCAGCTCGTCAGATGATCAAGCAGGGGCACGGCGGAAAGATTATCGGGGCCTCGTCGATCGCCGGCCACAAGGGATTTGCGTTGCTCGGCATCTACAGCTCGACCAAGTTCGGTGTCCGCGCGCTGACCCAGGCAGCCGCACAGGAGTGGGCGGAACACGGCATCACCGTCAACGCCTACTGCCCCGGCATCGTGGATACCAACATGTGGGTCGAGGTAGACCGCGACCTCGGTGCCATCAACGGTGTCGGGAAGGGCGAGTCGATGAAGGCAATGGCTGCCGGCATCACCCTGGGCCGCGTCTCGACCGGCGATGATGTCGCGGCGTACGTCTCGTACCTGGCCGGACCCGACTCCAATTACATGACAGGACAGTCCGCCCTCATCGACGGCGGCATGCTTTTCGTTTGATGTTCGCCTTACTCAACGTGGAGGAATGATGAACTCGCTCAACCCGTCTGCATCGAACTACCAGGTTCCAACGTTCGGTTTGTGGTATGACTTTCGCAATCCGGAGCAATGGCGAAAGCCACTAGGCTCTCTCTACAGGGAATCGGTGGACCAGGTCGTCTGGGCCGAATCACTCGGCTTCGGGTCGGCATGGTTGAGCGAGCATCATTTCGCCGAGGACGATTACGCATCGTCTCCCCTGGTCGTTGCTGCCGCGATCGGTGCTCGGACGAAGACAATGCGCATTGGTACCAACATCATCGTGGCAGGACTGCACGAACCGATGCGTCTGGCCGAGGATGCTGCCGCGCTCTCGTTCCTCACCGACAACCGATTCGAGCTGGGATTGGGACTCGGCTACCACGAGAAGGAATTCGCGGCGTTCGGGCGAAAAGTGAAGCAGCGCCCCAGTCTTCTCGAGGATGCCATCGCTGTGATTCGGCATGCCTGGGCAGGCACCGGCGAGGCCTACGAGGGCAAGAGATTCTCGGTACCTGCGTTGCCGGTGACCCCGCTACCCGAGACGGCCCCGAGGATCCTGATCGGCGCTCAGTCTCCGGTGGGAATCGATCGCGCCGCTCGTCTCGCAGACGGCGTGATCACACTTCAAAACGCACACTTCACGGACTACCAGCAGTCGATCGAGCGGCACGGGAAGAGTGTGGACGATGCCCGCATCTACGCCAGCCAGTGGACGGTGGTGGCCGAGGATCCGGAACGCACGTGGGCCGAGATCGGCGAGCACGCGCTCTACCAGATGAACAAGTACATCGAGTGGGGCTCGTTCGAGGGCCCCGATCAGCCGTCGTCGTTCGACAGCCCGCAGCATTTACTCGATGCCGGTGCCTACAAACTCATGGATGCCTCGATGGCGGTCGACGAACTGGTGACCATGGCCACCGACTTTCCCCAGATTCGCGACTTCCACTACTGGGCTCAGTTGCCCGGCGAGTCCGTCGAATCCGGTTCAGCTCGAATCCAATACATCGCCGACAAAGTCATTCCCGAGGTCACCCGCAAGCTGGGTGGTTGATCACTCCGGTATCTGCAGGACAACTCTCGACCGAGTGCCCGCGTCGACTCGGTCGTGAGCGTCGGCGATTCGGTCGAGAGGCATAGGGTCGTCCACGGAGATGGACATGGCTCCGACCGACACGGCTTCGGTGAGGTCGCGGGCAGCCATCATCTTCACCTCCCGCGAGAAATCGTCGCTACCCAGCAGCCGAATGGTGACGTTGTCGAACAACATCGGCCAGAACGGCAGGCTGGGACGATCCTCTCGGGTACCGTACGCGGCGATCACGGTGTCGTTCTTCGCCACTGCGGCATCGAAATCGATGTTCTCCGAGAACGCAACTTCCACGATGCGGTCGACACCACCTCCGGCGAACTCACGTACCTGAAGTGCTGCGTTCGGATCATCCAGTGCGACAGCCATATCCGTTCCTGACGCCCGAGCCTGCTCGAGATCCGCGGCAGTGCGCACTGTTCCGATTACCGTCGCACCCTTCCACCGCGCGAGCTGAGCAGCCAACGACCCCACACCGCCCAGTACTCCCTGGACCAGAACAGTTTTTCCCTCGACACTTCCGTCGCCGAACACTGCGCGGTGGGCAGTGATGCCCGGAATTCCCAGGCAAGCAGCCACTTCGGTCGCTACGGAATCCGGCAGTGCAATCGCCTGCCATTCGGGCACGACGGTGAACTGTGCAGCTGTTCCGAATGCCCGATACGACTGCGCACCGAATACCCAGACGCGCTCCCCCACGCGCGACTGCTCGACACCCGAACCGACAGCGTCGACGATTCCTGAACCGTCGCTGTGTGGCACGACCCGCGGATAGGTCATCGATGACCCCAGCCATCCGCGTCGCTTCTTGGTATCACCGGGATTGATCGAGGACAACGACAGTCGGACTCGCACCTCCCCCGG
Source organism: Rhodococcus sp. 06-1460-1B (assembly GCF_002258475.1). NCBI lineage: Bacteria > Bacillati > Actinomycetota > Actinomycetes > Mycobacteriales > Nocardiaceae > Rhodococcus > Rhodococcus sp. 06-1460-1B. Next base: position 47,091 of record NZ_NOYS01000012.1, on the reverse strand, counting down.
CCCAGGACGGGGCGTCGCAAGTTCTCCGAGCTGCAGAACATCCTGGGCCGGCCCTTGCGAGTCGTACCACGCGGCGATCATGCGGTTGCGGTCTGCGCGAGAACCTCTGCCGTGGTTGCGAACTCGGAGATGTTGGTCAGTGCGAAGCTTTCGGCCGCATGCTGCCATTCCTCACTGAGGCTCGAGGTCGCATCGGTGACAAGAATCGGACGGTAGCCATGGTCGGCAGCGTCCCGAACACTGTGCTCGACAGCCATGTTCGTCCAGACGCCCGCTACGAGCACATCCGTCACTCCCAGGTTGCGAAGGAGTGTGTCCAGCATGGTGCCATTAAATGCGCTCATACGGTTTCGAATCAGGACCGGCTCGTCTTCCCGCGCTTCGAGACCGTCGAGCGCCGCCGCTCCCCAGGAACCGAGCTTCAGCGAGTCCGGTCCGATCAGCTTGAAGATCGGGGCGTTGCTCCCGCCGAAGGGCCGGCCGGGCAGAGACACGATGTGATTGTGGATCACCGGGATGGATTTCTCGCGAGCGAAGGCCAGCAGCTCGCGCACGTGCTCTTCGAGGTTCTGGTGCTGTGCGTGATCGGCCGCGCCGAACGAGGCATATGCACCGTCCACATGGACGTTGTCGTTCTGCAGATCCACAAGAACCAGCGCGGTGTGTTCGAGATCGAAAGTGGTAGTCATCAAAGCCCTTACAGAGGAGGAGAGGCAAGCCGTCGGTACACGCCAACTGTACCTCGTTTCGATGTACACATCGAAAAGAGGTAGTTCTGTCACAATGGCTGCATGTTGGAACTCACCATCCTCGGGTTTCTGTCCGAAGGGCCATTGCACGGATACGAACTCAAGCGGCGGGTCGTCCAACTGACGGGGTACGCAAGGCCGGTGAGCGACGGCACGCTGTATCCGGCGATCAAACGCCTGCATCGGGACGGTTTGATCGAACGACGTTCCGAACCCGGCGCAGGCCCGGCGCGTTACGTGCTGACCATCACCGGCGACGGGCGAGAGGCATTGGTGGCACGTCTGCGAGATCCACAAGCCAACGAAGTCTCGGACTTCTCGCGATTCATCGTGGTGTTGACCTTCTTGTCCCTCGTACCGTCGGTCGAGGAACAGCACTCGGTGCTGCGCCGAAGACTGGACTTCCTGGAGCAGCCGGCCAGCTTCTTCTACGACGAGGATCGAACCGTTCGAGCCGAAGAGGTTACCGACGTCTACCGGCGTGGGCTATTGCTCGTCGCGCGCGAAACGAGCCGCGCGGAGCGAGCCTGGCTCACCTCGGTACTCGACGGTTCTGCTCCGCGTCACTGATCTGCCGTCTCACAGCCACCGAGGCGGTTCGTCTATCGCGCCGTCGACCGTCGAACCGATCGATCCACGCCCTGCCGCCCACCTGGTCACTGCTTCGAGTCCACCGCTGACCGTAGTGGTCGTCGCGTCGTCGGTCACTGCGACCGGCTCGCGTCCGTCCACTGCCAGGACCAACCCACTTCCCTCACTCTTCTTGCGCCACATCCCGACGATGTCGCTGAGCAAGCCCTCTTTCACCACCTCGGGAAAGTCCGCGAACCGCCCACCGTTGCCGAGATCCACTGCGTGGATCCACACTTCGCGGGTCCGCATCCAGATCGTTTCCGACGCTGGGACCGTGCGGCCCTGAGCCGTCCTGACCTCGGCCGCCCACGCCGACTCGGACGCAGTTCGCCACTTCTCGTCGAGCCGAGCAACCGTGTGATCGAACAGGTTTCGGAGAGCTGCGGCCGACAGCGTGGCACCCTCGTCGATCTCACGGCCACGCTGCTGCGGTGACTCGTACATCGGCGTCTCCACACCCGACGACGCCCAGTCCATCAATCTGCACAAAGCCGCAGCGTTGTAGCCGACGTGCGCAACCAGGTGGCGTCTGGTCCATCCCGCCAGCAGGGTCTCGCCGTCGAGTTCGGAATCGGTGAGCTCGGAGAGCCGCTGAGCGAAATACGAGGTACCGCGCCGGGCGATCAGAAGCCGCTCGACGAGCGACATGTCGTGAAAGGTCACCTCGAACGCGCCTTACTTGACGATGGTCTTGTTGCGGACCGAGCCGAGACCGTCGATGGCCACCTCGACAGTCTGCCCATCCTGGATGTAGACGCCAGGCTTGCGGGCATGTCCGACGCCTCCCGGGGTACCGGTGATCACGACGTCTCCCGGCTGCAAAGTCACGATGTGCGAGATGTACTCGACCAGCTTTGCAGGCGTGAACACGAGGTCGTCGGTGGTGGTCGTCTGCATGACTTTCCCCTCCAACGTCGTCTCGAGTGTGCCGCCGAAGGTGTACGAATCCGTCGTGGTGAGGAAGGGGCCGAAGCCGCTGGTCTTCTCGAACGTCTTGCCCTGGTCCCACTGCAGTGTGCGGTACTGGTAGTCCCGCATCGTGTAATCGTTCATGATCGAGTAGCCCGCAATGTATTGCTCGGCATCGGCCTCGGCCACTTGGTAAGCCTGCTTGCCGACGACGAAGGCCAGCTCTCCTTCCCAATCTAACTGTGCTGCTGCGTAACTCGGGACAACGACGTCGTCGTACGGGCCCGTCAGTGCTTCACGGAACTTGGCGAAGAGCGTCGGATACTCGGGGAGCTCGCGGCCCATTTCCTTGATGTGGTTCGCGTAGTTCAACCCGACGCAGATGATCTTGCCCGGACGCGGAACCACGGGAGCGTAATCCGCATCGTCCAATCGGAGCTGTTCCCCGTGCGCATTCTCGGCCAGTTCACGCCAGTTCGCTTCGTCCAGAAGGGCGGACAGATCGACGTAGCCGTCGATGACGGTGGCAGAGTCGTCGCTGTCGACGCGCACTGCGGTAGTGGTGCCGTTTCGGCGCAGAGTAGCGAGTTTCATGGCGGGTCAGGCTCCTTCGGAAAATACTGTGCGGGCAAAGTGCAGCTTTTCGACGATCGGTGCGTCCGAGAACGCGAAAAGGTCGAACTGTGTGTCGGCTTCGATGGACCATTCCGTCCATGACGGGACGACGATCATGTCGCCCTTCGACACCGAACGCTGTTCGCCTGCGAGAACGAACCGTCCGCTCCCCTCGAACACCTGGTACACCGTCGAGCCGACGTCACGTCGGGGTCGGGTGTGCGCACCCTGACGAAGTCGGTGGAACTCGGCGCGGATCGTCGGCATGACGTCACCGCCGTTGGTGGGATTGGTGTAGCGAACCGCGGCATGACCCGGTTCGGTGGTCGCCGCGAATCCCTCGTCCTCGAGGTCCAACTGTGCCTTCAACGCCGCGTCGGTGTGCTCCCACCGGTACGCGGCGATCGGCGAACTGGATTTGCTGTCGAGCCCGACGAGCGGACGCAGGCCCGGATGAGCCCACAGACGCTCGGACCGAGAGATGTCCGGTGTCGAATCGTCGGTGACGTTCTCGGACCCGAACTCGAAGAAGCCGGTGTCGGTGTAATGAACGAACGGAATGTCGAGTCCGTCGATCCAGGCCATGGGCTGATCGGTCTCGTTGTGGTGCCCGTGGAAGTTCCAACCCGGGGTGAGCAGGAAGTCGCCGCGCCGCATGGCGACGGGGTCGCCGTTGACCACGGTCCACACCCCTTCGCCCTCGACGACGAAGCGGAATGCGTTCTGCGCGTGGCGATGTTCCGGTGCCACCTCTTTGGGCCCGAGATATTGGATGGCCGCCCACAGCGTGGGAGTGATGTACGGAACTCCCGCCAGGCCGGGGTTGGCCAGCGCGATGGCGCGACGCTCACCACCTCGACCGACGGCAACGAGATCGCCTGCGCGCTGCGCCAACGGGTACAGCGTCGACCACTTCCACACGAAGGGAACAGCTTTGGATTTCGGTGACATCGGCATCAAGTCGCCGAGCTGGGTCCACAGCGGCATGAGATTCTCGGACTCGAAGTCACGGTAGAGCTGCTCGAGTGCGGGGTCTTCGGGGTGCACTTCGGTGTCGGTCATCGGTTGCCTTCCTGATCTGCGTCGAGTCGTGTGCGGATGTCCTCACGCATTGCCTTCTTGTCCAACTTGCCTACTTTTGTGGTCGGTATCGCATCCACGACCACCAACCGCTCGGGGAGTTTGAACCGAGCGACACCCGCGGAATTCATCACCGCGAGAACGTCGTCCAGAGTCACGTGGGCACCCGCGGTAACGGAGACGTACAGGCACAGGCGCTCGCCCAGGACTGGGTCCGGCATGGCCACGGCCGCAGCCATCTCGATGCCGGCGACCTGGTAGGCGAAGTTCTCCACTTCCTCGGCCGAGATCTTTTCGCCGCCGCGATTGATCATGTCCTTGTCGCGACCTGCTACGACGAGGTTCCCGTCGGGTCGGCGGATCACGATGTCGCCACTGGCGTACCACCCGTCCGCAGTGAAGGCACGAGAGTTGTGCTCGGGCGCGCGGAAGTAGCCGCGTGGGGTGTACGGACCGCGGGTCAGTAGCGCTCCGGGAGTTCCGTCGCCGACAGGCTCTCCGAGCTCGTCGACAACAGCGATCTCGTCGGCCTCGCTGACCGGCCGCCCTTGAGTGTTGGTGATGACCTCGAGGTCGTCGTTCAATCGGGTCATGTTGATCAGGCCTTCCGCCATCCCGAAGACCTGCTGAAGGCGTGCACCCAAGACCGGTTCCACTCGCGCTGCCAGCTCGTCCGGCATCCGCGAACCGCCGACCTGGAGAACTTTCAAGCTGGATCCGGTCAAGGTGCCATGCTCACGCTGATACTCGATCCAGGATTGGGCCACCGCGGGTACCACCGTCGCCACGGTGACCGACTCGCTGTCGATCGCGTGCAATGCCCGATCCGGTCTCGCCGACGGAAGCATCACCGTGCGTCCACCCGCGAACAAGGTGCCCAGAATTCCAGGACAGGCCAACGGGAAATTGTGACTACTCGGTAGCGCACCAAGATACACGGTGTCCGAGGTTATTTCGGAGATCGCGTTGCAGCGGATGATGTTGTAGGCGTAGTCGTCATGGGTACGAACGATCAGTTTGGGCAGCCCGGTCGTCCCACCGGACAACAGGAAGCACGCAACATCCTCACCTGCGGGGTCGTACTCGTCATCGGAGAACGAGGGAATTGTCGTGGATGCATCCGCCAGGCTGAACTCGGGAGTCGTAGCATTTTCATCGGTCGACAGCTCTCCATGGACCAGCACCGCGCGAACGGACGGAACTTCGGCGGCAACCTCCTGGGCGGTGGACCTCAGGTCGGTGTCCTTGTCGGTGTCTGCGACCACGATGGCCACCGCGTCCGACAGTTCCGCCAGGTGCGTCAGCTCGTGTCGTCGGTGAGCTGGCAGCGCCATCACCGGCACGGCACCGATGCGGAAGCACCCCAGTGTGAGAGCGACGAACTCCCACGAATTGGGAAGTTGCAGAACAATTCTGTCACCGGGCGTCACCTCGAGATTCAACAAAGCTTGCGCCATCGAGGCCGACCGGTCCCACAGTTGGCGGTACGTCAACCTGATCGAGCCGTCGACCAGCGCCTCGGCGTCTGGATGCAGTTCGACCTGCTCCACGATGTGCGAGCCCAACGATCGACCGCTCCAATACCCGGCCTCGCGATAACGGCGAGCATCGTCGGCAGGCCACGGCACGACACCGTCGATCGAGACGGGGGTCCGGGTACTCATCACCGATCTCCTTCTGTAGCAGTGCGTCCGGCCCCGACGACGACGGCGTCGAGCGCGATCAGACCGTCCGAGGTCAGTCGCAACGGATTGATTTCGAGATCGCCGATCTCGTCGTGATTCGAGACGTAGGCCGCCAACGCGACTGCTGCGCGGCCGAACTCGTTTCTGTCAAGGCTCGGTCCTCCGCGCCATCCATGCAGGAGAGCGGCCGTGTGGAGATCGTCGAGCATCGCCGTCGCAGCGGACAGCGTGAGCTCACCACTGCGGATGGCCACGTCGCCGATTGCCTCTGCCGCGGTCCCACCCAAGCCGGCCACGACGATCGGCCCGAACACCTCGTCTCTACGCACACCGAGGAAAAGATCGACGCCGGATCCGGCCATGGCTTCGAGCAGGTATGCCGGCGCTTCGATCGAATCGAGGGCGTCCAGTGCGGTGTCCAACTCTTTGGTCGTACGAACAAACAGGTGGACGCCGCCGATCTCGGTCTTGTGCAGCACCGACGCGTCGAGAATTTTGACTGCGACGGGATGCTCGAGTTCCGCGAGCGCTCGGTGCGCATCCTCTCTGGTGTGGGCCACACGCCGATCGGGCGTACGAATACCCAACGCGTCGAGCAAGTCCTTGCCTTCCGCCTCGTCGACAGGAAGCGTGATGGAAGGTCCGGTGGGAGGTACGAACGCCTCGGTACGCACCCGACCGTAACGGAGCTTTGCGTCGTCGACGAGGGCGCGCACGCCGTTGGCCAACGACGTCGGGCTCGAGAGCACCGGCAGGTCGAGGATTGCGGCGGAGACGGTAGCTACGGACACCGCCTCTCTCGGTCCGCCGATACCGAGCACGACAGGCAATCCCTTGTGCACCGACGACTTTCCGACAGCGTCGGCAAGATCGATCGCATCGGGTTCTGCCAGGGCGTACACGGCCAGCGCGTCGACTTCCGGGTCGTCCGCGGTGGCCTGGAGGACGTCTGCGAAGGTGGCCGCCGGCCTGCCGGTGTCGACGGGATTTGCCTGATAGGTCAACGGCGGCAGCAGGTCGGACAGCCGACGCTGTGTCGCATCGGAGAGCGTCGGAACACGCACTCCCCCGGCCAACAGCGCATCCAGAATCATCAGGCCGGGCCCCGCCTGCGCAGTGACGAGTCCTATTCCTGGAGAGGCAGAAGCGGGCAGACGCGTACGGGCGAGTACGGCGAGCGCGTCGACCAAGTGGCGTTCGTCCTCGGCGACCACGGCACCCGCTTCGGTGAGCAGTGCGCGCGTGGCCCGCCAGGACGTGGCGAGCGCACCTGTGTGGGACTCCGAGAACGCGGAGACATCACTTCGACCCACCACGATGGCCACCACCGGTTTCACTGCACTCACGTCTGCGACCGCCGACAACAGTGCGCGGCCGTCTTCGACGGACTCGACGTGCAATGCGATTGCCGTGATCGCATCGTCGTGCTGGAGGTAGCGCAGCACGTCGACATTCGTGACGTCCACGCTGTTTCCGAGACCGACACCGAGGCCCACACCGATGCCGTTCTCGGACAACAGGAACGACAGTGCGTGGTTCATGCCACCACTCGCTGCGACGACGGCGACCGTACCCGCGGCGATGTGTTCGACAGTCGGGACGAAGCTGACCGTGGAATGACCGGGACGAAAGAAGCCGGATGTATTGGGACCGAGCAATCGGATGCCGGTTTCGGACGTGATGTCCTTCAGCCGGCGTTGCAGCTCGATGCCGTCGTCGCCGGCCTCGGCGAAGCCACCGGAACAGATCAACGCTGCCCGCACCCCGGCGTCGGCCGCTTCCTGCAGCGCTGCGGGGGTCGCAGCGGCAGGAATGCACAGAACCGCCAGATCTATTGCTGTGCCGTGGGATCGAACTGCGTCTGCGATCGACGTGCTGAATCCCTCGGCGGTACCGCGTGGATTGATTCCGTACGTAGTGACAGCGCCGCGGCTTCCTCTGTCGATGGCGGCGAGCATCACCGAGCCGAGCTTTTCGGGTGCACTCGAGGCACCGAACACCGCAATCGACGTTGGACTGAACAGCGCGGAGAGGGAATCTGCAGCATCTTCCGCGCCCGGGACAGACAGCGGAACGTGAGTCGTTGTCATAGTTCCGACCTCGACGGTGCAGCGGCGCTCTCGGATTCGTCCAGCGTGTCGAAAGCGACCGCATCAGCGCGGCCGGACAGGACCAGTGTTGCTGCACAATCTTTTCGGTCGACCGCGCGGCGGGAGCGGACAGACGATTGCTGCTCGATTACGATCGCCGCGACGTGGTGTTGCAGCCGTACGTACTCCGAGGCCAGTACCCGCGACAACTCGGTTCCCCCTTTGATGATCACGGCCCCCGGTCCGCCAGCACACAGCTCGTCGAGGCGTGAGAGAGAGTCTTCGTCCAGAGCGGTGCGGTCGGAGTCGGGTGCCGAGAACAGTGGCTCGGCTTCGTGCGCAGCCTGGTTCGCAACGAGAATCGACGTGCCGTCGGTGAGTGTCACGGAGTCAGCCGTGCCAGCGGTGACGGAGAGAAGCCGCGAGTCGAGCGCGACTGCCCCTGCTTTCAGAGGAGTCTCGAGCGTTGCGGCACCGTGGTGTTCGTGCCAGGCGCGTTCGGCAACCTCGACGAACTGCGGGTCTCGAACTCGAATCTTCTCGGCGGAGATGGACCGCGTAAAGAAATGGAACCCGAACTGCCACGGTTCCAGTTCGCGGTAGTACTCCCCGAAGTGGTCCCACCACGCGAGGCTGGGAACCGACGAATTCTGGACCTTGGCCACCTGGGGACGCCGAATATGCTCGAACTCCGACAGAGCCGCATCGAGATCGGACGCGTGTTCGGCGACGGTCTGCGCGAGAACGGCTGCATCCTCCATGGCCATCTTTGTTCCCGACCCGACCGAGAAGTGGGCAGTGTGCATGGCGTCGCCGAGGAACACCACAGGCGTTCCTCGTTCGGTCCGGCTGTGCCAACGCGCGGTGCGGCGAGTTTTGAAGTTCGCCCAACGCGAATTGTTCGCCACCAGCTTCGCACCGTCGATGCGATCGGCGAACAACTCCTCCAGGTAACGCTGGGACACGGCATCGGACTCCCCAGGAGGGGACGACATGTCGAATCCGTCCAGACCGGCTCTGCGCCAGGTATCTTCGTCGGTCTCGACGATGAACGTACTCAGATCGGATCCGATCGGGTATGCGTGCACGGCGAAATTTCCATGCTCGGACTGCTTGTGCAGAAAGGTCAGGCCGTCGAATTGAAACGTCGTGCCGAACCAGATAAACTTCACTGTTGCTTCTTCGACCGAATGGTCCAGGTCCGCCGCGAACGAATCTCGCGAAGCGGAGTTGGTGCCGTCGGCTGCGACAATCAGGTCGTACCCGCCGTCCTCGTCGAGCGATTGCACAGATGCGGTGGTCGAGTAGTGCAGTTTCGCGGCCAATTCGAGAGCACGGTGCCGAAGTGCACCGAGCAACACCCGACGATGCACGGCGGACATGCCGTTGCCCCCGGCCGCAGTGACCTCCCCTTTGGCGTGGACTTCGATGCTGTCCCAATGGCGGCCGTGATCGGCAAGAGTGTCACGCAGAATGGGGTCGACTCGATCGATGTTGTCGAGCGTGGCATCGGAGAATACGACACCGAAGCCGAATACGTCGCTCTCGTGGTTTCGCTCGAAAACCTCGACCGTCGCGTCGGGTGCACTGTGCGCCAACGCGATTGCGGTGAAGAGACCGCCTGGGCCGCCTCCGATGCACGCAATTCGGAGCGGCGTCGAAGCGGCTGTTCGGTGTTGTTCTGGGATGGACATCGATGTCGGCCCCTAGCGTGGAGTGAGGGCCCGGATCTCGGGCGACCAATTTATTGTGTGTCATAAAACTACCCAAAGTCAATATATTTGTTACATAAAAGCCGTCTAGGGCTTCGCCGCCGGCGCATCTCCCGAGGCCTCGAGCACGAACGCCTCGGCACTCGTACGCAGTTCGTCGTGACATTCGGTGAACACCTCGTGCGCAGCACGGCCACGCCAACCCGGCGGCAACAGAGCGTCGGGCAGGTCGGGATCACGGAACGGGTAACGACGGTAGTTCTGAATCAGTTTCATTCGTTCGACCAGCGCCTGCCGACCACCGAGACCACGACGGAAGCCCGCCAATCGCGGCTGGAACTCCTCGATGAAGGCCTGGTACTCACCCCCGAGTTCGGCGAGGTCCCAGCAACGATCGGCTATGGAGCGATCGTTCGTCAGCCCGGATGTCTGACTCCGCAGGAATTGGATCCGTAGCTCGTCTTCACCACTGAGCATTTCGCGCAACTGCTTCTCCCTGTCATGCGGCGAGAACCATGTCGCAGAACCGTATTCGCCGAACCCGTACCAGTTCAGGGCCGTCTCGATGCGCTTGCGCTGCTCTCGCCCCAGCCCTTCCTCATCGACCAGGGCCTGCGTCCACGTGCGGTCCCAGTCGTCGAAGTGCCGTTCGAAGATGCGAGCCCGACCGTCGTCGAGCAGCCGCCAACTCTTTTCGTTGAGCAGGTAGGACACCTCTCGACCACTCTTGGTCGAGTCGAACCAACCCTCTTTGCGCAGCCGCGCCATCACGACGCGCACCGTCGCCGATTCGATACCGAAGACCTCCATCAACTCCGTCAGAGTGCCCAACTTGGCCGCTCCGCCGGTGTAACGGAAGTACTCCCCGTACAGGTCGAACACCAGAGCACGTGGTCGCATCGACCCCTCCTCCCACCTGTGTCGATCACCGATCGACTTAAATGTGTCATTCCTCTTGACTTTCAAGACCATTCTGTCACATAGTGACTGTACTCACATAGCCGACTCGCACATTTGGGGTCATCCGAATCTGCGCGAGATCGCATCGGCCGGTGTTCGAACACCTATCATCGGAGGAATCAGGTGAACCCCCTGGCCACGAATGGGCCAAGCCCGTCGGGCGCCCGCCGTTCCAGCTCGACCGTCGTAGCTCTCTGCTTCGTGATCATCGTCTTCGACGGTTACGACCTGGTCGTCTACGGAACCACTGTCCCGTCTCTACTCGCCTATCAGCAATGGGAACTGACACCGGGCCAGGTCGGCACCATCGGTAGCTATGCGCTGATGGGAATGCTCCTCGGCGCCCTGCTGTCCGGCTGGCTGGCACCCCGAGTCGGAGCCCGCGCGATCATTCTGACCTCGTTGATCTCGTTCTCCGTTCTCATGGGTCTGACCGCGCTGGCCCCCAACCCGGAGATCTTCGGTCTTCTCCGCTTCCTCGGCGGGCTGGGACTAGGCGGTGTCGTTCCGACTGTCATCGCGCTGACAATCGAGTACTCGCCCCCTGCACGTCGCCAGTTCAACAACGCTCTGATGTACAGCGGTTACTCGGTGGGCGGCGTGCTCGCCGCGCTTTCGGCCCTGGCATTGCTTCCCGAAAACAGTTTCCGCGTCATGTACGCGCTCGGTCTGCTTCCGCTCGTCACGATCGTGCCGCTGACGTGGCGCTACCTTCCTGAATCGGCTGCATTCCTTGTCGGCAAGGGCAGGATCGACGAAGCCCATGCTCTCGCCGAGAAATTCGGCATCACTGCCGCCCCGGCCACTACATCCGAGAGCCGCGGCACCATGTCATCGTTGTTCACCGGGGCACGCAGAGTTCCGCTGGCGTTGCTCGTCGTGGCATCTTTCTGCGGTTTGCTGCTCGTCTACGGCGTCAATACCTGGCTACCGAATATCATGCGCCAAGCCGGTTATTCGCTCGGCAGTTCACTGACATTCCTTCTCGTACTCAATCTCGGCGCGATAGCCGGCGCTCTGATCGCCTCCCGGATCGCAGACCGATTCGGAAGCAAGCCGGTGACCGTGACCTCCTTCCTGCTCGCCGTTCTCGCCATACTCTCCCTGAGCCTCGGATTGCCGCTCTACGCCGCCATGATCGTGGTCGCCATCGCGGGACTCGGCACAGTGGGGACGCAGATACTCGTCAACGGTTACGTTGCAACGTATTTCGGCGACAGAGATCGAACGTCCGCCCTCGGATTGTCCCTGGGACTCGGACGCGTGGGCGCGATATTCGGGCCGATTCTCGGAGGATGGATCGCATCCTCGGCACTGGGCGTCGACTGGAACTTCTACTCGTTCGCAGCATTCGCCGGAATCGGTTGCCTCGCTGTCCTACTCGTCAGTGATCGACACTCCGCTACCCGACAGCACTCCGACCATTCCACCGCCACCACTGTGTCACCCGCTATGCGGGTGGACACCGAATCGAAAGAAGCACACTCGTGAGCACCACCGTTACTGCCGCTGTAGCCCGCGCCACCGGCGATCCTCTCACCATCGAGAAGCTCGAGCTCGACGACCTCCGAGCCAACGAGGTACGGGTCCGCATCGTCGCGTCCGGCGTGTGCCACACGGACGCCATCGTCCGCGACGGCATCTACCCGACGCCCCTGCCCGCCGTCCTAGGGCACGAGGGTGCGGGCGTCGTCGAAGCCATCGGCTCCGATATCACCACCGTCGAGATCGGCGATCACGTCGTACTCTCCGCCGCCTACTGCGGCAAGTGTGTGCAGTGCCGATCGGGACGAGTTGCTTACTGCGAGAACTTGTTCGCCGAGGATTTCGGTGGTGCGCGACGCGACGGCTCGACCTCACTGTCTGCCGGAGAGGAGGCCATTTCCTCGCACTTCTTCGGGCAGTCCGCATTCTCCACCTACGCCAACGTGGTGGAGACCAGCGTGATCAAGGTGGACAAGAAGGCACCGCTCGAGATCATCGCGCCGCTCGGCTGCGGCTTGCAGACCGGCGCAGGCGCGATACTCAACGACTTGCGGCCGGCACCCGGCACTTCGATCGCGGTATTCGGCACCGGCGCCGTTGGATCTGCCGCCATCATGGCCGCCCAGATCGCAGGATGCACCACGGTGGTGGCGATCGATCTGCACGACTCGCGACTCGAACTGGCCAAGACGATCGGAGCCACTCACACCATCAACGGCAAGAGCGAGGATGTGCTCGCCGAACTGGACAAGATCACCGGAGGCAAGGGGCTCGACTACGCGTTGGACACCACAGCGGTTCCCTCGGTGCTGCAGCAGGCGGCGGCGTCCCTGGGGATCGGAGGAACTGTGGCGCTGGTCGGTGCGGCAGCACCGGGTACGGACGTCACTTTCGAGATCGGCGCGTCACTGGTCAAGGGATGGACGTTCAAGACCATCATCCAAGGGAGTTCGGTTCCCCAGCAGTTCATTCCGCGTCTGGTTCTTCTCTGGGAGCAGGGACGCTTCCCCTTCGACAAGCTCATCAAGAACTACACGCTCGACGACATCAACACAGCGTTCGCAGATTCCGAGAACGGATCGACCGTCAAACCCGTTGTCGTCTTCTGATTTTCGTCACCCTCACGTCGCACACAACCAGGAGAAACGCACATGACCACCATGAACGACCTGCTCACTGTCGGCCATCTCATCGACAACGAGTTGACCGATTCCGATCGGTACGACGACGTCGTGGATCCGGGCAGGTTGAGTGACGTAGCCGCCCGCGTCGCCGTCGGCACGCCCGACGATGTCGATCGCGCAGTGAAGGCAGCGCACCGCGCCTATCTGTCCTGGCGCAACGTGGACCCGGCGGAACGCGCACGCTTGATGCTCGCGGCTGCGGATGCGTTGGCGGGGAGCGGTTCCGATCTCGCCGCACAGCTCGTGCGCGAGCACGGAGGAATGCTGTGGGAAGCCCAGACCGACTTCGGCCTCGGCACCGGCGTCATGCAACATACTGCCAGCCTCGTCGACGGATTCTTCGATCCCGTCCAGTTCGACGACGACGAAAGCTTCATCAGTGTCGAGCGGGTTCCCCGCGGCGTCGTCGGTGCCGTCGTTCCGTGGAACATGCCCGTGGTGCTGACCATGATGAAGCTGGCTCCCGCGCTGGCCACAGGGAACACGATCGTCATCAAGCCGTCGCCTTTCGCGCCGGCCGCACTGACCGTGGCATTGCATCGTATGGCGCAAACCCTCCCTGCCGGCGTCATCAACGTCGTTCACGGCAATGCCGATGTGGGACAGGCCCTCACCTCGCATCCGCTCGTTCGCAAGATCGGCTTCACCGGGGGTACGGCTACTGCAGGCCGGGTGATGGCGGCAGCTGCGGGGACCATCAAGAACCTGACCCTCGAACTCGGCGGCAACGACCCGGCCATCGTGCTCGACGATGTCGACATCGATGCCGCCCTGGACCGGATGCTCAAGGGTGTGTTCACTCGCTCGGGCCAGATCTGCTTCGCCGTGAAGCGAATCTACGTTCCACGCGCCTTGTACGGCACATTTGCCGACGCCTTCTGCGAGCGTGTGGACCAGTACTCCGTCGGCCACGGCCTCGACGAAGGTGCCAGCTTCGGACCGATGAACAACAAGACTCAGTACGACTCGGTGAACGCACTTATCGAAGAGACGAAGAATTCGTCCGCGAAGATCGTGCAGCTCGGACGTAAGCTCGATTCTGCATCCGACGGTTACTACATTCTTCCTCACGTGGTCCGCGACGTGGAACACTCCGCTCCGGTCAGCAGCTGCGAGCAGTTCGGACCGGTCATCCCGTTGATCGCGTACGACGACGAGAACCAGGTCGTCGAGTGGGCGAACGACTCCGAGTACGGGCTCGGCTCCTCGGTGTGGACCACCGATCCCGATCGCGGTCTGGCCATTGCGCGTCGAATCGAAGCCGGCAGCACGTTCATCAACACTCACGCCTTCGAGTCACTCGATCTGCGGATGCCGTTCGGCGGAGTGAAGCAGAGCGGCATCGGCCGTGAATTCGGTGAAGCTGGAATGCGCGAGTACGTCGACGAGCACTCAATTCGCCTGCTCAAGTGACCGACCCTCCGTATCCTGATTGAACTTCGATGTTAGGAGTGTCCCTATGGCACAGCCTGATTCACCCTTAGAGGACATCACCACCGAGATGGTCACGTCGACCGACGGAACGTCGCTCGGGGTACATTGCCTCGGTTCCGGTTCGCCTGTCGTGATAGTGCACGGCAGCATCTCGACTGCGGAGTCGTGGCTGCAGGTGGCTTCGCATCTCGCAGTCGACCACCGTGTCTTCGTTCTCGATCGCCGGGGTCGAGGCCTGAGCGGCGATGCACCGGAGTACACACTCGCGACCGAGGCCGCCGACATCGCGGCAGTCCTCGCCCTGGCAGTCGAGTCGACCGGGGGCATACCGACCCTGGTCGGTCACTCCTACGGCGCGATATGCACCCTCGAAGCCGTTCGACAAGGTTCGCAGGTGGCGTCCCTGGTGTTGTACGAGCCGCCACTACCGGTGGAGGGGCCGGTCGCGGGGCAGTATCTCGCCCCGTATGCGGCAGCGATCGCAGCGTCCGACAACGACGCGGCGATGCGAATTGCTATGGAGCACTTCATTCGAGCACCCGCAGCCGAGACGGAAGCCATTGCGGCGACACCGTTGTGGGGATTGTTTCTCTCGCTCGCACCCACCTGGACTCGCGAGTTGGAACAGATCGATTCAAGCGCGTCGGTCATGCCGGAGTACGGCGAATCGACAACCAGGACTCTGCTTCTCGTGGGCGAACATAGTCCGAAGCATCTCGTCGGTGCTTCTGCCTACTTGGATTCCAGGCTCCGCGACGTATCGAAACACGTTTTGACGGGACAAGCCCACTTTGCGAACCTCGTGGATCCGGGTCAGGTCGCCTCGACGATCAACACGTTCCTCGACCGCTGACACTGGTACAGAGGCCTGCGACACCGCCGCCCCGGCACTCACTTCCAGGAGTGCCGGGGCGGCGGTGTCGATCCGGGGTCCGCTGAGAGCCCAAGTGGCACGACGTCAGCGCATCAATCGAAGACCAAGCCGCCGTCGACATTCATGGACTGCCCGGTTACCGAATTCGCCATGAGCAGATACGCAACGGCGGCAGCGATATCGGACGGTTCGCTGAAGCGGCGCAGCGGTACGTGTGCCACCATTTCCTCGATTCGGCCCTGTGCTTCGGGCGTATTGTGCACGTTCAGCAGCGGCGAGTTCGTAGGACCCGGGCACACGGCATTGACACGGATATTGAACGGGGCCAGCTGAATCGCAGCAACCTTGGTGAGTGCGAGAACAGCGCCCTTGGTTGCGGCGTAGGCAGCGTTGGATGTCTGCCGATAACCTTTACCTGCAACGGAGGCGATGTTGACGATGCTTCCGCCGGTTCCTGCATCCCTCATCCGGGCACCTGCGGCCTGCATGACGTGCATTGTCCCCAACGCATTTATATCCATCATCCACTGCCAGTCCTCTGTCGAGATTTCGAAGAAGTCCATCAACCGAGTAACGCCGGCACAGTTGACGACACCACGGATGGCGGAGTGCTCGCGGACAACGGTTGCGACGACATCCTCGACGCTCTCACGGTTGCGGAGATCGACCGTCGCGTAGTCGCATTTCAGGCGGCCGGCAACGTCCTTCGCGGCCTGCTCGTTCGCGTCTGCGACCACAACGGAGAGTCCCATGTCCACCAGACGCTCACAGATGGCAGCACCGATAGCGCCGGCCCCACCTGTAACCAGGTAGGCACCCTCATGTCGGGCAGTACTCACTTTGAACTCCTGAAGTCGATGGCCGCCACCGTCATCTGGGCATCGATGACCACACGGCGCTGCGCGGTGTTGCGCTGGCTTCGAGCGTTCACCCCACAGTGGATGTCGTCCAATACTCGATTGCGACGTATTCATATCAACGACGGATAACCGAGCCTGTCCGGATCAACGGCCTCGTCGACTGTCGACGTAGCCCGCCTCTTCGGGATTCATCAAATTTTGCACTGAAAGTACAGCTGATTGGTATTGGTCAGAGATGGCCGCGCATACCTATAGTCGCCTGAGCAGCAAGTGCTGTGGATCACACGAGCACGTAGAACGCGGCGCGCGGGAGTCCCATCCGCAACACCCCGCCTGCAGCCGCCACAGCACCGGACACGCACCGCACAATCGTATTCCCGAGGAGCCAACCGATGAAAAACCAACTCACGTCGGACGATTCACCCGTCGACGACATCGAAGTCCGGATCTACAAGAAGACTCTTCGGCGGGTGATCCCGGTCATCATGCTGGGAATGTTCATCTCGTATATCGACAGAGCCAACATCGGTGTTCTGGCCGGACCGATGTCGGAGGACCTAGGACTGTCCGCCGCAACATTCGGGCTGGCCGCTGGGTTGTTCTACATCGGCTACTGCTTCTTCGAGATCCCGTCCAACATGGCAATGGCCAAATTCGGAGCTCGAGTATGGCTTGCCCGCATCATGGTCAGCTGGGGTGCCTGCACGATGCTCATGGGGTTCGTCCAGAACGACGTCACGCTCTACATAGTGCGAATAATGCTCGGCGTCGCCGAGGCTGGATTCTCACCCGGTGCGCTGCTGTTCCTGGCCTTCTGGTGTCCCCCACGCATGCTCCCCAAGACTTACTCGATGTTGAACCTGGCGGTGCCCATCGCACTCGCCGTCGGATCCATCCTGACCTCGTCGCTGCTGTCGTTGGATGGACTTTTCGGACTGGCAGGATGGCGCTGGGCGTTCCTGATCGAGGGCATTCCCGCCATCGCCCTCGCGGCCTACATCTACCTCCGCCTTCCCAACGGACCGTCGGAGGCCAAGTGGCTCGATGCGTCCGAAAAGGAATACCTCGCCAAGCACTCTGCACAGCGTCCCGACGGCCCCGGCCACGAGATCAAGTACCTGTGGGCTGTGCTGCGTCGCCCCGCTGCATGGGCGTTCACGATCCTGTACTTCTGCATGACAATCGGTTACTGGACGATTGCGTACTTCCTCCCCACGATCGTTCGCAGCCAATTCGATCTCGGTTTCGTGGCATCGGGAATGGTGTCGGCCATACCGTGGGCATTCGCGGCCGTAGTCATGATCCTCGTCTCGAAGAACGTGTCCAAGACCGGTGAGCGCACCTGGCACATGACCATCCTTCAGATAGCCGGCGCAGTTGGACTGGCGACCGCGGCCTTGACCGGCAATCCCTACCTCGCACTGCTCGGCATCAGCCTCGCGGCCGGTGGTTTCTTCGGTTCACTTCCTTCGTTCAACTCCATGCCTGCGCAGGTGTTCACTGCGGGTCTGGCTGCTGTAGCCCTCGCGATGATCAACGGCCTTGCCAGCCTCAGCGGGCTGATCGGCCCGTACCTGTTCGGCTTCCTGCAGGACAGAACGGGATCGAGTGAGACCGGCCTGCTCATCATGTCCGGCTTCTTCGTCGCCGCCGCCATCCTGGTTTTCGCGATGAGTCGATGGACGGACAAGGTCACCGGAGGACTCCACACCAAAACGAAGGTGGATCTGGATCCCACTGCAATCGACGCTCGCTGAAATTGACCCCACGTGGGTGTGCGGTCGGGCCCGGCGGGCCCGACCGCACACCCATGCTCGACGCACACTGGATCGAAAGGTGCACCACGTCATGAAGATCGAAAAGATCGAGGCAATTCCGTACGCCATCCCATTCCGAAAGCCCCTGAAGTTTGCCAGCGGCGAGGTGACCGTCGCGGACCACGTTCTGATTCGGGTTCACACCAGTGACGGCGTCATCGGTATCGCCGATGCACCGCCGCGGCCCTACACCTACGGTGAGACCCAACGCTCGATCGTGGCCGTCATCGACGATGTGTTCGGCCCGGCCCTTGTCGGGCAGTCAATTCTCGAGCGTGAACGAATCAGCGCGATCCTCGACCGCACGGTGCACAACGACGTCGCCAAAGGAGCGATCGACATCGCGATCTGGGATGCACTCGGCATCACCCTGGGAGTATCGGTCTCGAAGCTGTTGGGTGGCTACTCGGATCACCTGCGGGTGTCACACATGCTCGGGTTTCACAGCGCGCAAGAGGTACTGGACGAAGCCCGATATTTCGTGAGCGAACACGGAATACGAGCATTCAAGATCAAGGTCGGTCGCCGCCCGATCGAGCTGGACCTCGAATTGTGCGCGGTACTGGCACGCGAGCTCGACGACGATATCGAACTGTACGTCGATGCCAACCGAGGTTGGACCGCGAACGAAGCGATCGCGGCGTTGCCGTCGCTGGTCGATTCTCGAACGAGCCTGTTCGAAGAGCCCTGCGACGCAAGGGAAACGATGGGCAGACGTCGACTGGTGTCGACGTCCACGATTCCTATCGTGGGCGACGAAAGCGTTCCACGCCCCGGTGACGTATCCCGAGAACTGATGTCCGGCGGATGCAATGCCGTGAGCATCAAGACCGCACGCGGGGGCTTTACCAACGGTGTTGCGGTCCTGGGCCTCTGCCAGGGAATGGGCGTCGATGTCCTCATGGGAAATCAGATCGACACTCAGATCGGTTCAGCGGCAACGGTCGCATTCGGCTCGGCGTTCAAGGCCACTCATTCGCGCCCCGGGGAGTTGTCGAACTACCTCGACCTCGCCGACGATCTGATCGCCGAGCCCCTGGCCATTCGCGACGGTGTCATGAAGATCCCGGTCGGTCCGGGCGTCGGGGTCAGCGTCGATCCGGACAAATTGAGTCGTTACCGAACAGACAAGTAGGGACCGACGCCGATGCCGGTGCAGGAACGTTGTCCTGCACCGGCATCGGCGACTGTCAGTGTCCGAGAACTCTAGATGTGTCGTCCTCCGGTCACCTCCAGTACCGTGCCGGTAACGTAGCTGGACATCGGACTGGCAAGGAAAAGCACCGCCCCGGCAACTTCGTCCGGTCGACCGAATCGGTTCATCGGAACTTCCGCCAGCTTGGACTCCATGACCTTCTGCGGTAATCCCGATGTCATCGGGGTATCGATGATCCCGGGCTGCACAGCATTGACTCGGACACCGGCAAATCCGACTTCCTTCGCCGCAGCCTTGGTCAGACCGACGATGCCGGCCTTGGCCGCGCTGTAGTTACTCTGTCCGATCATGCCCACCTTCCCCGAGATCGAGGACATGTTGACGATCGACCCGCCGCCGTCCTGTTCACGCATGATGGCCGCAGCTTCTCTAGTACCCAACCAGGCACCCTTGAGATGCACACGGATCACATCGTCGAATTCGTCTTCGGTCATGCGACGCATGGTCGCATCGCGGGTGAAACCCGCGTTGTTGACCCAGATGTCAAGCGAACCAAACTGATTCACTGCAGCGGCACCAGCCATCTTCACGTCGGACGCAGACGACACGTCACCGGTGACGCTGATGAGTTTGTCGCCAGCATCGAGATCCGCGCGCGCCCGGTCGAGGGCTGTCTCCGAAATATCGGTGAGGACCACATTCGCGCCCTGCGCGAGAAATGCAGACGCGATAGCCCGGCCGAGCCCTCCCGGCCCTCCGGTGACAACGGCGGTCTTCCCTTCCAACAGCACAGTATTTCCTTTCATGAGGCAGGGCGCAGTCGCTGCGGCCTGCACGTACGTCGGCAGAACTCAGAGAATGGCCAGAGCATTTGCCGGGGAGCCGACCCCGCCGAGCAGATTCAACGGCTCGGCCGTGACGAAGAATTCGAAGCGCCCGGTGTCCTTGCATCGTTGCGACAGTTCTTCGAGATCCCACAATTCGCCGATATAGATGCCCAGCAGGGGAATCAAGATGCGATGCAGCATTCCAGTATGCGACGAATGTGGCAGTGCTCCGGTGGCTTCTGCCTGCACTGTTGGCAGACCCGAGTGATCCGACGGCCAGGCCTCCAACGCGACATTGTCCGCGGCAACCAGCGCAAACTGGCTGTCCCACAACCAGGCGGCCATCTCCTCGGACTGCTCGAGTCCCACCGACCGACCCTCGTACGGGTTGGCATCGACGACGAAATGCTCGGTCCAGCCGAATCTCAGGAGCAGAATGTCTCCGGGCTCGAGAACGACGTTCTGCCAGCGCGCCGTGGCTTCCAGATCCTCGACACCGATCTGTTCGTTGGTGCTGTGGTCGATGGGCTTCCCACAGGACTTCCGATATCCAGAAACGTCGAGGAGTACGCCACGACCGGCGATTCCGTCGGCAGCGACGTGCTGGATTCCAAGGGACTCGTTGCCTGCGACGATGTCGTCCGGGTCTGCCCCGTTGTAGAAACCACGGTCGGGGTGGGCGAAGTGTCGAAGACTGTCGATCTGTGTCGACGCTTGTGGGTAGAAGCTGTCCACTCGATCGTCTCGATGAAACTCGTTGAGCCCGAACACTTCGTGCACTGGGTTACCGCGGTGGGCGATGAGCGGTATGGCGAAGGCCGACAGCGACAGGTTGAGGTTGACGCGATGGCCGGTCGTGACCAGACGGGCCGCAGCGACGACCCGAGCGGCGGTCAGATGATTGAGGCTCCCCAACTGATCGTCCCAGCCGAAGAGTCCCCACGCGGTGCCGCGTACATCATCGGGTCGTTGCTGCAGCTGTGCGTAGGTCGGCAACCCTGGTCCCGACGACGCGCCACTCATGACTGTTCTTCTGCCTCCATGACTTGATGAACCTCGATCATGTTTCCGGCGGGGTCGGTGAAGAAGATCTGGTACCACCCCTCCACCGACCAGATACCCCAGTCGTCGAAGGGGATGTTGTGCTCGCGCAATCGGCGCATCAATTCTTGAATATCGTCTGTTCGGAATGCGACATGCCCGCCGATGAGCGGATTCACGGTGTGACCTTCGGTCAGCGCAAGATAAGGCTGCCGCCGGGTCGCGTGGAGTTGGAGCTCATCCTTGTCGCCGGCATCGTAGAACTTTGCGCGAGTGGCCCATTCGTCGTCTCCCGATTCGCCGCTACCGGTCGAGCGCGAGGTTGCGATCATCGCTGGGCTGGGAATCTCGCCCAGGCCGAGAGCGTCGGAGTAAAACCTACCCAGCTCTTCCATGTCGTCGGACGTGACGTTGACGTGATGAAGTCGAAGCTCCACGGTGATTCCTTTCGAAGATGGTCACCCGAGTGTCGCAAGCCACAAAGCGACCCGTCCAATACTGTGACGACACCAATTCAGAGGCCCTCGATATCAATGTTTCTCGATTGATCTACCGTCCGGACGCAAGGGGTCCCGCTCTGACTGATCTCGCCAACGTCTTAAAACGACCATTTTGGATATTGGACTCGAAACAATTGAGCAGGCAGGCTCATCGAGCAGCGCACCGACAGGAGAAACCAACGTGACAACCGTAGACCGGAGCAAGGTCGCCTCGCTCGAAGATGCCATCGCAGAACATGTTCACTCCGGAGATGTGGTGTCCATCGAGGGCTTCACGCATGCCATACCGGTGGCGGCAGGGCACGAGATGATTCGCCAGGGCCTGACCGACTTGACACTGGTTCGAATGACGGCAGACATCATCGCCGACCAGTTGGTGGCCGCAGGATGCATATCGACCTTGGTGTCATCATTCATCGGCAATTCCTCGGCGGGCTCCCTCGGTGAGCTGCGACGCCGCATAGAACGAGCCGATCCCGCACCACTCGAATTCGTCGAATATACGCACCACAGCATGGTGTGCCGCTATCTCGCTGGTGCACAACGACTTCCCTTCTACCCGCTGCGGTCCATCACCGGCAGCGACCTCCCGAGTGTCAACCCCGACTACCGGCAGGTCGAGTCACCGTTCCCCGGACCAGATGGAACGCGGGACAAAATTTATGTGGTCCCCCCGATCAACCCGGATGTGACAATCATTCATGCGCAGCGATCCGACAGACTCGGCAACATCCAGATGTGGGGTCTGACCGGCATTCAGGCCGAGGCGGCTTTTGCCGCAGACCGTGTGATCGTCACTGTGGAAGAGATCGTCGACGACGACATCGTGCGTGGAGACCCGAACCGAACGATTTTGCCGTCACATGCCATCGACGCGGTCGTACCCGTGCCGATGGGTGCCCATCCGTCGTTCGCTCAGGGCTACTACGACCGAGACAACGCGTTCTATCTGGAATGGGCGCACATCAGTGCCGACCACGAGCGGCTCATCGCCTGGCTCCAGGAGTGGGTCGTCGAAACGCAGAACCATCTCGGTTATCTGGACAAACTCGGCTTCGCCCGCATCGATGGCTTGGCTGTCGGACGAGCCGAAAGCACTCCCATCGATTACGGAAGAAGGATCCCGCTATGACGAACGATGTAGACACAACGACACTCCGCGGAGCCACTCAGGCCGAAATGCTCACGATCACCGCCGCTCGAGATCTCGCAGCAAAACGGATCGTGTTCGCCGGAATCGGTCTGCCGACAGTGGTCGTCGCCCTGGCTCAGCAGACCGTGGCACCCGACATCGAGGTGGTCTACGAGTCCGGGGTCACTGGCGCGCATCCCAGCGAACTGCCCGCAACCATTGCAGATTCGGTGCTCATCACAGGTGCTGAGGCCGTCCTGACTCTGCCCGCGCTTTTCGGCTACGTACTTCAGGGTGGCCGCGTCGATGTCGGCTTCCTCGGCGCTGCGCAGATCGACAGATACGGAAACCTGAACTCGTCGGTCATCGGAGATTGGCACAAGCCGGACAATCGGTTGCCAGGTTCGGGCGGTGCCCACGAAGTGATGATGAATGCTCGGGAAGTCCACGTGATCATGCGTCGACACAATCCGCAATCCTTCGTCGACGAACTGGACTTCTGCACTTCTCCCGGACCCGAACGCATACGGCGCGCCGGTGGACGCCCATTCGGCCGGGGCGTCACCAAGGTGTACACCGAGCTAGGAGTTCTGGCCCGCGAAGGCATGTACGACGAACTCGAACTCGTCGCTGTCTCCCCGGGTGTCGACCCGACTACAGTGAGCGAGGCGACCGGTTGGCCTCTGAAGCTTGCACGCAATATCGTCGAGCTACCCGAACCGGACTTGCATCAGCTCGACCTGTTGCGGCATCACATCGACCCGAATCGTGTCTATCTGAGATAGAGCAACCAACCCTGAGGGTTGCTCTAGCTCATGCGTCCGGAGACTGCGTCTGCGAGTCACGTTGCGCAAACAGCGACTTCGCGACGGACACCACCGAATGTGTTGCCGGGGAAGCCGACTCGGTGTTCCATGCAAGGGCTGAGTGCAACGCTGGGGTGAAGTCCGAGATGGATTTGTACACCAGCCCGTAAGGCTGAATGTCCTTGCAGGAGCTCAGCGTGAGCGTGACGCCGACCCCGGCCGCCACCATCGCCAGAATGGTGTAGGAATCCGGCGCAGCTTGAGCTACCCGCGGCTGGAAACCTGCGTGCGCGCACGCCTGAACGCCGATGGCGTGCAAACTCGACCCCGAGTTCGCGGGAAAGGTCACGAACGGTTCGTCGACCAGATCCGACAGAGCGACAGTCGGTCGATGGGCCAGCCGGTGAGACGACGGGAGCGCACAGATCAACTCTTCACGCTCGATAACCACGTAGTCCACTCCCCTGCTGAGGAAAGGCAGGCGGACGAATCCCAGATCCAGCGAACCTTCCCGGACCTGTTCGAGGGCTGAATTCGCGTACGTCTGACCACGCAGTTGCAGGTCCACCTTCGGAAAGCGGTCGCGGACGGCACCTGCCAATTGGGGTAAAGCGATGCGACTGGAAGCACCGGCGAATCCGATGGTCACCCGCCCAGACTCGCCCGCAGCGCCCGACAGTGCCGCGTCCCGCGCCTCGGCGGCACCTGACACCACTTTGCGAGCCGGGCCCAGCAGCGATTCACCGGCCGGAGTCAGCGAGACCGCCCGTGTGCTCCGGACGAACAGAGCGACCCCCAACTCCTTCTCCATCTGCCGGATCCGCTGACTGAGCGGTGGCTGGGCGATGCGCAGCCGCTCCGCAGCTCTGCTGAAGTGCAGCTCCTCGGCTACGGCGATGAACGCTTCGAAGTGCCTGAGGTCCATACTCGGCCTCCACATTGATTCTTTTGCTGTCTCAAAATCTCATGCATTGATCCCTGAAAGATACCAAATGACTTCGATGCCGTTGCGTGCAATGGACAAGTGCGACCAGTGGTCCTGCTGACTGCTCTATCGACGACGACGCGCATGGGGACGAAGATCGTCTTCATGCGCGCCGGTTGTCACGTCTCATCCGGTCCGGGTCCATTGGCCCGAATTATCGGACTTGTGAAATCAGACAGCGTCGGAGAGCGTGGTCAGTCGGTCGATTTCGTCCGACTCAAGAGTCAGCTCGGGGGCGGCGAGCAGCGCGGCCAACTGGGAGATCTTGCTGGCACTGGCAATAGGTGCCGTAACTCCAGACTGGGCCAGCAACCACGCCAACGCCACCGAAGAGATTTCGGCGGAGTGAGCCGAAGCGATGTCGTCAAGGGCCGACACAACGGCAAGACCTGCATCGGAGAAGTATCCCTTGGCCATCGTGCTACGAACGTGCGTCGTGAAATCGTCCTGCGTGCGGTATTTGCCGGTGAGGAATCCTGCCGCGAGGGCAAAGTACGGAAACACACCGAGATCGTTGTCGAGTGCCAACTGCTGTCGCTCACCCTCGTAGTCGCTGCGGGCGACGAGGTTGTACTCGGGCTGCAGCGCAACCGGTGCGGCGAAATTGTTGTCCTTTGCGGTGGCCACCCATTCGCGAATGCGCTCGGGGCTGTAGTTCGAGATCGCAACGTAACGGACTTTACCGGCGGTCACCAGCGCGTCGAACGCACCGAGGGTCTCGACCAGCGGCACCGTCTCGTCGTCGTAGTGCGCATAGTAGAGGTCGATGTGATCGGACTGCAGGCGCTTTAACGACGCGTCGGCGGCCGCGGCGATGTTGGACGCCGAGAGCCCCATGAAGTCGGGGTGCTGGCTGACCTTGGTTGCGATCACGACATCGTCGCGGTTGTTGCGCCTAGTCGTCCAGTTGCCGATGACGGTCTCGGACTCTCCACCAGAATTTCCGTCCGCGAAGGCGGAGTACGAATCGGCGGTGTCGATGAAGTTGCCGCCGCCGGCGGTAAAGGCGTCGAGAATCTCGAACGATGCGTCTTCATCGGTGGTCCAGCCGAAGGTGTTGCCGCCCAATGCGAGTGGGTAGACCTCTAGCGATGAGGTGCCGATCGTAACCATGAAGAATTCCTTGCCTGTTGTGTGTTCCGGTGACAGCCGGAGTCCATGTGATCTTGAATTGTTTCGTATATCGATTGTCAGAGCGCGACGTACACAGCACCGAGGCTCTCGACGCGAAGTGCATAACGGCAGTCCGTGTTCAGTGGTACGGAGTCGGTCAGTGCACCTGCAAGCACAACTGAACCGGCAGACAGCGTCTCACCGCGATCGGCCAGATGTCGGGCGAGCACTACCAACGACAGCAGCGGGTCCCCGAGCACCGCAGAACCCAGTGCTTCCCGAACGTCGACCCCGTTCACCTCGACGACGCACTGCACCGCAGAAAGATCATCGATGTCGGCCAACCGATGCCGCGGTCCGACTATCAAACCGGCGGCGCTGGTGTTGTCGGAGATCACGTCGGCCAAGCCGAAACGATAATCGTTGAAACGAGAGTCGATTATTTCCGCCCCAACCGTGACGAAGTCGACGAGTGCCGCAGCCTCCGCGCGAGTGATGGGTCCGGAAATGTCACGAGCGGTGACGAATGCAATTTCGGGTTCTATGCGCGGTTGAACCCACCGCTCCAACTCAACCGACACGCGATCGGCTTCGACCATCATCGCATCGGTCAAGAATCCGACGACCGGGGTGTCCACTCCGATTCTCCGCTGCTTGGCCAGGGTCGTCAGTCCGAGCTTGGCACCGATGACATTCTCGCTGTTCGCGCGGCGGTTCTGTCGATCGAGATCCTGTACCGAATAGCCCCACGTGGCATCCACACTCGGATCGACATCACTGAATGGCTCGATCGTCATACCGGAACGGCGTGCTTGGGACAACCGCGCCGCTGCCGCTTCTGCAGCGATTGTCACGTCGCAGACCCGATTCTGCCTTGTGCGAAGTTGTAACTGGTCTCGACGATCCGACGAACGACGTCCAGCTCTTCGGCATCCCGCGGCCCGTACACCAAGACGAACCCGACTGCGAGTCGCGTTCCTGCCCAGGGGTGCATACGCCCGTACCCCTTCGTGACCAGATCCGCGGCCTGGTCAGAAGGCAACACTAGGTGCAGCGAACCGTCCTGGGGCGGATGCAGGTGAGCGAACTCGCCTACCGATGGAACGAGAAAGCCATCCACCCCAGCAGACGAGTCGTCCAGCGTGAGTGCACGCGCTCCGGGGACCGAGATGTGCGACGGTCCCACAGCCACACCGTCGAGAGATCCGATCTGTGCCAACAGTTGTTCCTGCAACTCCACCGGGGAATTATCCGACAACTGCTGCTGTGGAATTGCCCATGACACGTCCGGGTGGCTGCCGTGACGGGCAGGCAATGCGCCGCCCGCCATGGTCGACCACTCGATCGCTCGTCGGGGCCCCGGCACCGGAACCTGATGGTT
This sequence comes from Rhodococcus sp. 06-1460-1B, assembly GCF_002258475.1. NCBI lineage: Bacteria > Bacillati > Actinomycetota > Actinomycetes > Mycobacteriales > Nocardiaceae > Rhodococcus > Rhodococcus sp. 06-1460-1B. The sequence goes on along the minus strand of NZ_NOYS01000012.1, from coordinate 20,063 downwards.
CTCGCGAAAACGGAGTCGGTACGCAATCCATTCGCCCAGAGCCGATACCACCGACGCACTCATCCCATGCCCGCCCGGGTCTCGATGTGAGTCTGCCGGTGCGCCGGACTCGGACAGAACGTATTCCCAAGTACGCGAGAGCAATTCGACGGGAATGACCTGGTCGGCGTCTCCCTGCGCAATGAACACCGGAAGGTGCGCAAGGCGTCCAGCATCGACCGGAACACCCGCGTCGAACGGAAGCGTGCCGTACATTATCGCAACACCGGCGTATCGCGCCGGATCAGCGAGAGCAAGACCACCAGCGAATGCCGCACCGCCACTGAAGCCGGCGAGCATCACCGGCCGACCGGCCGCCGCAAAATCGTCCAACCATGTGCGGAACCACCCCATAGGGGAACCGAGGGACGCCGCGACAGGTCTGCCGATTCCACGGTTGGCAAACCACGCGAACCCACCACCTTCCGCTATCGGCGCACGCACTGCCACGTAGGAAGGGCCGATCGGCAAATGTGCTGCGAGCGTGATGATGTCAAGCTCGTTGGATCCTCGGCCGTGGAGCAGTACGACCAACGGCGCGTCAGGGTGGGTGGATCCGAAAGCCGCAACAACCGGATCTGCAAATTCATTCATGCGTGCGTGACTTCCGTCGAGAATGGGACGAGTCAGGACGTGAGCGCGAATCCACCGGTCCACGAAATCTTCTCGCCGGCGGCGAGTGTCATTTGCAGGAAGCCGACGCTTTCCAATTCGCGTGCCCGTCCGAGGGACCCTGCATCGACCGCGGCGAGCCCTGCCGAACCGACGACGTCGGCGAGTGAGGACTTGGCGTCTGCGTCGTCGCCGGCGATGAGCACGGTGGTGACGGCCTCTCCGATCTTTCCTTCGACCAGGGTACCGGCAAAATTGGTATTGAAAGCCTTGAGCACGTGTGAGTTCGGCAGGGCGGCTGCCAGGTAGGCGGTCGCTGAGCTATCGGCCGGAACCGTCAGAGAATCGAAGGTCTCGAAGTTCACCGGGTTGGTGATGTCGACGACGATGCGGCCCGCGAACGAGGAGCCGCGTTCGGCGACCACACTGTCGAGCGCTGCGAACGGCAATGCCAACACGACGATGTCTCCGGACACCGGTGTGTCGGAGTCTGCGCGGGCCAACACCTGAACGGAGTGTCCGCCCTTGACTGCCAGCGCTGCGATTGCCTTGCCCATATTGCCGGTGCCGATGACCGATACAGCTGCCATGTCTAACTCCTCGTCAAGATGCCACTTGGTTGATGCTTCAACCTTGCGCCCGTTTACTTGTAGCGTCAAGTAAACGGGCTATCATGTGACCATGGACACGAACTGGTTGAGTGACGACGAGCAAAGGTCCTGGCTACGGCTGCTTGCTGTCGTCGAACTACTCCCGGGAGTATTGGAACAGCAGCTACGAAAAGACTCGGGCCTCACTCACTTCGAGTACTTCGTGCTGACCAGGCTGTCCGAGACCGAGAATCGGACCCTGCGGATGACAACTCTGGCACGGCGCACCAACTCGACACTCGCGCGGTTGTCCCACGTGGCCAGACGCTTGGAGGCCAGAGGGCTGATGGAAAGAACCCCATGCCCCACCGACGGCCGCGCCACGAACGCGCTGTTGACCGAAAAGGGGTGGACGACGGTGATATCCGCGGCCCCCGGACACGTCGCAGCCGTCCGACACAATTTGGTGGACGCCGTGACACCCGCTCAGCTAGGTCAACTTCGAACCATCTGTGATGAGCTTCTCGTCCGACTCGACCCCTCCGGAACACTGACCGAACTGTACGACGAAGCACCATAGGGAGAAAAATTAACCGAGGGCTCACCCGTCCTGCAAAAAACGCTGCGCCATCGAGTATTTCGAACCCCGGACCCACGGTAAGCGGTAACAATTTAAGTGGATGGCATTCGCGTCCACCATCGGCCCGTTGAGCGGCGATCGACGAATGCGTTACGAGGCCGGTGACTTGCCCGGAATCCTTAGCATCGCGCATCTACTTGGTTCCCGGGCAGCGGAACATCTGGCGGCGCGGCAACCGTCTTGAGATCGATGCCGAGTCGCCCGCGTCTGGGGCTCCATCAAAGGTGGTGCTGCCGCCTCGACCGCGACGTGGTGAGGTTCGCCGCCGCCTGACTCCGTAGCTACTTGACTGCGAACAGCTGAATCAAGTGGCTTCGTCCACTCAGGTGCATTCGCTCAACACACGCAGATCGCCGGACACCAGTGGATATACCTGGACACGCCTCAGCGCCAAGTTCGACCGTGCAAGCATTGAGTAGTGACACCCTCGCGGCACGCAAACGAAAAAGACGGCTCCGGATTTCTCCGAAACCGCCTCTGAACTGCATCTATGTGTCGGGCTGACAGGATTTGAACCTGCGACCACTTGACCCCCAGTCAAGTGCGCTACCAAGCTGCGCCACAGCCCGCCGCGCCTCGAAAGGCGCTTGCTGAGATTACCCCAGCCCTACCCCTGAGAGGAAATCGCCTGCTCAGGTGCGGGGTCGGACTAGGTCAGCGGTTGTTGCCCTTGCCCGGCCGTTCCCGCTTCTCGCGGATACGCACCGAGACGCGCACGGGGCTGCCGTCGAAGTTGAACTCCTCACGCAGACGCCGCTCAATGAATCGGCGGTAGCCGGCCTCGAGGAAGCCGGTGGTGAACAGCACGAACGTCGGCGGCCGTGTGCTGGCCTGCGTCGCGAACATGATGCGCGGCAGTCGTCCGCCACGCATCGGCGGCGGGGTGGCTGCCACGACCTCTTTGAGCCACGTGTTGAGGCGTCCGGTGGGGACACGCTTGTCCCACGACTCGAGAGCCGTCTCGAGAGCAGGCACGAGTTTCTGCACAGCACGGCCGGTGTGCGCCGAAATGTTCACCCGCTGGGCCCACGGCACGCGCGCGAGATCGCGGTCGATCTCTTTCTCGAGCTGTTGACGACGATCGTCGTCCACCAGATCCCACTTGTTGAATGCCAACACCAGCGCACGGCCGGCATCGGAGACCATGCTCAGCACGCGCAGATCCTGCTCCGAGATCACCTGTGAGGCATCGAGAAGCAGAATTGCGACCTCGGCTGCTTCGATCGCGGACTTGGTGCGCAGCGACGCATAGAACTCGGCACCACTGGCATGACTGACGCGCTTGCGTAGTCCGGCCGTATCGACGAATCGCCATGTCTTGCCGCCCAATTCGACCAACGAGTCGACCGGGTCGACGGTGGTGCCTGCAACATCGTGCACCACCGAACGCTCGTCACCCGAGAGCTTGTTGATCAACGACGACTTGCCGACGTTCGGCTTACCGACCAGAGCGACACGCCTCGGTCCCCCACCGGGGATACCTTCGCGCGGAGTCTCCGGCAGAGCCTCGAGAACACGGTCGAGCAGATCACCGGTACCGCGGCCGTGGGTGGCGGACACCGATAGCGGCTCCCCCAGACCCAGAGACCACAGTGCGGCGACCTCGGACTCGGTGCGACCGTCGTCGACCTTGTTGGCCACCAACAGAACCGGAGTCTTCGACCGACGCAGCACTCGTGCCACTGCCTCGTCCGTCGTCGTCGAACCAACGCGGGCATCGACGACCAACAGGATCGCGTCGGCGGTGTTCATCGCCAATTCGGCCTGGCGCGCAACGGACTGTTGCAGCCCCTTGGCGTCGGGCTCCCAACCGCCGGTGTCCTGCACCAGGAAGCGTCGACCACTCCAGTTCGCCTCGTACGACACGCGGTCGCGAGTGACGCCCGGGACGTCCTCGACCACTGCTTCGCGGCGGCCGATGATGCGGTTGACGAGCGTCGACTTGCCGACGTTCGGTCGGCCCACCACGGCGAGAGTCGGTACGGCTACAGCATCTTCGCCGTCTTCACCCTCGTTGAGGTCGACGTACTCCCACTCGCCCTCGTCGCTCCATGTTCCGTCGCCCGCGGTTTCCGCTGCGCCGGAGAAGAATTCTTCACTCACTGGACTGCTCCACTTCTGTCGTTCACCACGAGCAGCAAACGCTCGATCACGCCGTCGAGATCCAGCTCGCTGGTATCGACGATCACCGAATCCTCGGCGGGACGAAGCGGTGACACTGCTCTCGTCGAATCTGCATGATCGCGGCGCTGCACATCCGCGAGCACGGATTCGTAGTCGTCGTCGCGACCCTGTTCGATGTTCTGTTTGTTCCGCCGTTCCGCACGCGCCTCCGGTGAGGCCGTCAGGAACACCTTCACGTCGGCGTCGGGAAGTACGACGGTGCCGATGTCGCGGCCCTCCACCACAATTCGCGTCGACGAGTTGGCGAGGTCGCGCTGCATCTGCACCAGCAGCTCGCGCACCGCAGGCACCGCGGACACGGCCGAGACGGCCTTGGTCACTGCGTCGCCGCGGATTTCGCCGCTGACGTCCTCTCCGTCGAGCAAGACGGTCTCCGACAGTGGATCCTTCCCGATCTCGAGGGGAAGGGCTGCAACAACTTTCGCGACTGCGTCTGCATCGGTGGGCTCGACGCCCGAACGCAGCACCCATACCGTTGCGACGCGGTACATCGCACCGGTGTCGAGGTAGCTTGCTTCGAGTGCCGACGCGAGCCGGCGCGATACCGACGACTTACCGGTGCCCGACGGCCCGTCCATCGCCACGACGAGCGCACTCATCACAGGCCTACGGATTCGTAGAGCTTGCCGATCTCGCCGCGGCCGAGAACACGCAGTGTTCCGGGACGCTGATCGCCGAGCACGATGTTGCCGACGTCAGTACGCACGAGGCGTCCCACCGGGAATCCGACCTTGTCGAACAACCTACGCACGATGTGCTTGCGGCCCTCGTGCAACGTCACCTTGACGAGCGATTTGCCGTCCGAGATATCGAGCAGCTGGAAGCCGTCGACCTTCACCGGGCCGTCGTCGAGAGTGACGCCTTCGCGCAGCTGCTTGCCGAGCGTGCGGGGAATGGTGCCGAACAGCGTCGCGAGATAGGTCTTGGACACCTCGTAGGACGGGTGCATCAGCCGGTGAGCAAGGTCACCGTCGTTGGTGAACAACAACAGTCCCTCGGTGTCGGCATCGAGCCGACCGACGTGGAACAGACGCTGACCCGCCTGCACGCGCTCGGCGACGATGTCGCCGACGCACGGACGACCCAGATCGTCCGACATGGTGCACTGCCATCCGCGCGGCTTGTTCATCGCGAGATGAACCAGTTCTTCCTTCACGACGACACGAGTGCCGTCGACGCGAACGACGGCGATGTTCGGATCGATGCGGATGCCCTGCTCGGTGACGATGCGTCCGTCCACCTCGACGCGACCGTCGGCGATCAGCTCTTCCGCGGCCCGACGCGACGCGACACCGGCCTGCGCGAGCACCTTCTGCAACCGAACACCCTCACCGGCAGGCACGTGCTTGCGCGGGGACGAGTCGGTGTACTGATGCTTCGCCGGCTTGGCGTTGCTGATGGTGGTTGCCGGAGCCTGCTTCTTCTGCGGCTTCGGCGGCTTGGGGCGCGACGGCTTCTTGCGGGGCACCGCGTCGTTGCTGCGATCGTTGATGCCCGTCTCGACGGGCTTGTTCTCGAACGATTCCCCCTGCTCGACGCCTCTGCGCGGGGCCGGTCGGCCACCGGTGCGGGGAGCGCCTGCGCGTGGTCCCCCGGTGCGAGGGGCGCCGGTTCGGGGTGCACCGGCGCGTGGAGCGCCGTCCCGGGGTGCGGCGTCGCGGGTGCGATCTCCGCGGCGTGCGTCACGCGGGGTGTCCGGCCGACCTGCGGTGGGCTTCCTGCGTGGGTCTTGTCTCTTGTTACGGTCCGGTGTGCCATCACGGCGAGCGGGCTTGTTCACTTGTCTTACCTATCAGTCGTCCGAGTCGAGCTCGGCTGCCGGATCGGGTTTCGATCCGCGGTTCTTGGTGGAGCGGGTCGTTCTGGGGTCGGTGTCCATGCTGTCACTGATCTCGTCGATCAGGTCCACTCCCGGCAACAGCGGTGCCAGTTCGGGTAGATCACCGAGCGATGCGAGCCCGAGCCGTTCGAGGAACAGCTCGGTGGTGCAGTACATCGTGCCGTTCGTCTCCGGGTCCGTTCCTGCTTCGGAGATCAGTCCACGGGCGAGCAACGTACGCATCACTCCATCGACATTGACTCCACGTACGGCGCTGACTCGTGCGCGGGTCAACGGTTGACGATAGGCGATCACGGCCAGGGTTTCCAATGCTGCACGTGTGAGCTTGGACCGAGCGCCGTCGAGCAGTAGCCGTTCGACGTACGGCGCATAGGCGGTTCGGGTGTAGAAACGCCACCCGTCGCCGGCGTAGCGGAGGTCGATTCCGCTGCGACGTTCGGTCAGTTCCGCGGCCATCCGGTTCAGGGCGGCGCGTACGCGGGCCACCGACGAGCCCACAGCCGATGCCAGTTGTTCGTCGGAGGCGGGAGTATCGACGATGAGCAGAACCGCCTCGAGTGCCGCCGCGAGCGTGTTGTCGTCGAGTTCGCCCGACTCGTCGACATCCTCGAGCTCGAGTTCCGGGTCGGCATTCATGCGTAGTCCTCTTCCGTGACCACGATGGGTCCTTCGTCCTTGCCGGTCCAGCTCACTCGAAGATCGCCGAGTGGTTCGGGTTGCTCGAAGGCGATCACCTGTTGCCGGAACAGTTCCAGCAACGCGAGGAAGCGCGCGATTATTTCGACCTGCACCTCGCAGTCCTGCACCAGCTCCGAGAACGATGCCCACTCGTTGAGTCCCCGGCCCTGCAGGTTCTCGAGCAACCACTCTGCCTGCTCGGGGATCGAAACCGCATGCTGATGAATGTGGTCGAGGCCCACTTGCGGGATCGGCTTGGGCCGAAACGCTGCGGCTGCGATGTCTGCGAACCTGGCCGGATCGACCCCCAGCAACACCTCGGGAATCAGATCGGCGAATCGATCTTCCACCGACACCGAGCGCGGATAACGCCGCAGCGCAGCGGCTTCCAGCTCACCGAACAGCAGCGCGACTTGCTTGTAGGCGCGGTACTGCAGCAACCGGGCGAACAGGAGATCGCGCACCTCGAGCAACGCGAGATCCTCGGCGTCCTCCACATCACCCGACGGCAGCAGACGAGCCGCCTTCAGATCGAGCAACGTCGCCGCGACGACGAGGAACTCCGTTGTCTGATCGAGTCCGACATCGGCACCGAGCGATTTGGTGAACGAGATGAAATCGTCGGTGACCGTGTGCAGAGCCACCTCGGTGACATCCATGCGGTGCTGACTGATCAGCGACAGCAGCAGATCGAACGGGCCCTCGAAGTTGAGCAACCGAACCCGGAATTTCGACGGATCCGCGTCGGCGGGAACCTCGATCGGGGCCTGGTCGGCAGCGTCGACCGTCACGGACCCGACCGGTAGATCACCTCGCGCGCAAGAGCGCGGTACGCCTGCGCGCCGCCGGATTTGGGAGCCCATGTAGTGATCGGCTCACCGGCAACGCTGGTCTCGGGGAACCGGACCGTGCGAGTGATCACGGTGTCGTAGACGACGTCGCCGAACACCTCGACCACCCGCGTCATCACCTCGCGCGAGTGCAGCGTGCGGGCGTCGAACATCGTCACAACGATGCCCGCCAGCTTCAGTCGCGGGTTCAGCCGATCGCGCACCTTTTCGACGGTGTCATTGAGGAGAGCCAGGCCGCGAAGACTGAAGTACTCGCACTCCATCGGAATGAGGACCTCGTCGGCACAGGTCAGCGCATTGACCGTCAGCAGGCCGAGCGAGGGCTGGCAGTCGATGAGCACGTAGTCGTAGCGGTCGAGAATGGGGTGCAGTACCCGTCCGAGCGTCTGCTCACGACCCACCTCGGTCACCAGCTGGATCTCGGCCGCCGACAGGTCGATATTGCTCGGCATCAGATCGAGATTGTCGACGCGAGTCCGCATGATGATGTCGTCGGCCGACACCTTCGCCTCCACGAGGAGGTTGTAGACCGTCAGATCGAGTTCGTGATGTGCGACGCCCAAGCCCGCGGACAGTGCGCCCTGCGGGTCGAGGTCGACAAGCAGCACGCGACGGCCGTAACCGGCCAGCGAGGCACCGAGATTGATGGTCGACGTCGTCTTGCCGACGCCGCCCTTCTGGTTGCACATCGCGATGATCTTGGCCGGGCCGTGACTGGCCAGCGGCTGCGGATCGGGAACCGGCCTCGTCTTGCGACCGGTGGGTCCGAGCTCGTTCGGAGCAGGAATGATGTCGCGTGTCTCCCGACTGGATTCCGGTTGACGTGTATGGAAAAGAGCGCCATCGCTGTGCGGATGAGACGGATGCGTTTCGCCGGTATCGGGGGTGACGGCGGGCTGCACGCCCCACGACGGTTCCGAGGCTGACTCCGCCGCTGGCGGCTGCGGTGTCGACACGTTCCAGCGCTCCCCTGTCCCGTTCGTCTTCGAGTAGTTCACGCAAACGCTACCGCTTGACGCGACGGCATTGTCATCGGACACGCTGACACACGATTGCCGACCGCGTGCTAGCGCGCTCGCGGGTGCGCACCCGCCCACACTTCACGCAACGTCGTGACGGTGACGAGGGTGTAGATCTGTGTCGTGGTCACCGACGCATGGCCGAGCAATTCCTGCACGACACGGACGTCGGCACCGCCGTCGAGCAGGTGCGTCGCAAACGAGTGCCGGAGCACGTGCGGCGAAACCCCGGCCGTGATTCCGGCCCGCTGCGCGGAGTCCTGCAGCACTTGCCAGGCGCTCTGCCTCGACAGTCGACCACCGCGCACATTGAGAAACAGCGCCGGATTCGAGCGGGCGACGAGCCCTGGCCGCCCGCGCACCAGGTACGCGTCGACCGCCTCGATGGCCGGCCGCCCCACCGGGACGACTCGGTGTTTCCCGCCCTTACCGCGCAGGAGCACCGAGCGAGCCTCGGTGTCGATGTCGTCCACATCCAGACCGACGGCCTCGGAGATGCGCGCACCGGTGGAGTACAGCAGTTCGAGCAGTGCGCGATCTCGCAGACCACGCGGTGCGTCGGGACCGGCAATGGAAGCCGATTCGAGCAGCGCCACGACCTGGTCGACGGGCAGCGACTTCGGTAGTCGTTTGGCCGGCTGCGGCGGCTTCACCTCGCTCGCGACGTTGCGCTCCACCATGCCCTCGGCCAGGGCGAAGCGGTGCAGACCACGCACGGCGATCAGCGTTCGAGCCGCCGAACTGGCTGCGAGAGCCGGGAATTCGTCGTCGCCGCGCCGGAGGTAGAGCACGAACTCGGTGATGTCGTTCTCGGTCACCTTGGCCAGATCGGAAATTCCGTACCCACTTAGAAACCGCTCGTACCGCACCAGATCGCGACGGTACGACGACACCGTGTTCGGTGCCGACCCGCGCTCGACCACCAGATGATCGAGATACGTCGCAATCTGATCGCCGATCACGGTGGCTACTTTCGTGAACTCTTCCGAGACTCGAATGCCGTGGGTCGATCCGCCCACGGGGCGTCGGCCGGACGCAACTCGGTGCCGGTGGCACGAGCTGCCGCCAACGCGAGCACTCCCGACACGGCCGAGGCGTTGACGATCTCCCCTGCCAACGCACGACGGACGGCCTCGTCCATCGGCACGAAGGACAGCTCGATGTCTGCCTCCTCGTCGTGTGCCTCCGGGCGATCGACCTCACTCAGATCCTCGGCGAGGAAAATGCGTACCGCTTCGTCGGTGAATCCGGGCGAGGCCAACACGTCCACCAACACCGACCACTTCCCGGCCGCGAGACCGGTCTCCTCGGCCAGTTCGCGCTGCGCCGCCAACACGGGCTCCTCCCCCGGCTCGTCGAGCAGGCCCGCGGGCAGCTCCCAGAGACGACGCCCGATGGGGTGCCGGTACTGCTCGATCATCGCCACGCGGTCCTGATCGTCGACGGCAAGAATGCCGACTGCGCCGTGATGCTCGATCACTTCTCGCTCGGCGCGACGCCCGTTCGGCATCGCCACCTGATCGAGCCGCAACGCGAGGATTGCGCCGGAGTACGGAACCTCCGAACCGAGCGTCGTGAATTCGTGTCTGGAGTTCTCGCTCATCCGACGGTCTCGGCCTCGGCGTCCGACTTCTCCGCCGCAGCGGTGTCACCGTGAATGTCGACCGGCAGCCGCTCGGCAGCCTTGTACTTCAGTGCCGCGTTGATCAGCGACGCGAACAGCGGATGCGGACGGGTCGGCCGGCTCTTGAGCTCCGGATGCGCCTGGGTAGCAACGAAGAACGGGTGCACCGATGCCGGCAACTCCACGAACTCGACCAGATGACCGTCCGGGGACGTGCCGCTGAAGACCAAGCCGCTCTTGGCAATTCGATCACGGTAGACATTGTTGACCTCGTAACGGTGACGGTGCCGCTCCGAGACGTTCTCGGTGCCGTACGACGCCGCGACGACCGAACCCTTCTGCAGCGTCGCGGGGTACGCACCGAGGCGCATGGTGCCTCCGAGGTCGGCATCGCCGGCGACAGCGTCCTCCTGGTCGGCCATCGTGGAGATCACCGGATCCTTGGTATCCGGATCGAACTCGGCCGAATTGGCATCGGTCAGGCCGACCGAACGAGCCGCCTCGATGACGACGCACTGCAAACCGAGGCACAACCCCAACAGTGGAATCTTGCGGGTACGAGCGAACTCGATGGCACCGAGCTTGCCCTCGATACCGCGAATGCCGAATCCGCCGGGAATGAGCACGGCATCGACATCGCCCAACGCAGCCTGAGCCCCCGCAGGCGTCGAGCACTCGTCGGACGGAACCCACTTGATCTCGACCTTGGCGCGATGAGCGAATCCGCCGGCACGCAGTGCCTCGGTGACCGAGAGGTAGGCGTCGGGCAGGTCGACGTACTTGCCGACGAGGCCGACGCGCACGGTTTCGCGAGGCTGGTGGACGCGCTCGAGCAGTCCGCCCCAGATGGTCCAGTCCACGTCACGGAACGGCAGACCGAGCTGCCGGACGACGTAGGCGTCGAGGCCTTCCTTGTGCAGCACCTTGGGGATGTCGTAGATCGACGGGGCATCGGGTGTGGAGATGCAGCCGTCGACGTCGACGTCGCACATCAGCGCGATCTTGTTCTTGAGCCCAGGCGGCACGTCGCGATCGCACCGCAGGATCAACGCGTCGGGCTGAATGCCGATGCTGCGCAGTGCTGCGACGGAGTGCTGGGTGGGCTTGGTCTTGAGTTCACCGGACGGTGCCAGGAACGGGACCAGCGACACGTGCAGGAAGAACACGTTGTTGCGGCCGACGTCGTGACGGACCTGCCGCGCCGCTTCGAGGAACGGCTGCGATTCGATATCGCCGACGGTGCCGCCGATTTCGGTGATGACGACGTCCGGCTGATGGCCCTGGAGGTCGGGACCGTTCATTGCCAGGATGCGACGTTTGATCTCGTCGGTGATGTGCGGAATGACCTGAACGGTGTCGCCGAGGTACTCGCCGCGACGCTCCTTGGCGATGACCGTCGAATAGACCTGGCCGGTGGTCACATTGGCGAATCCGGACAGATCACGGTCGAGGAAGCGCTCGTAATGGCCGACGTCGAGGTCCGTCTCCGAGCCGTCCTCGGTGACGAAGACTTCACCGTGCTGGAACGGATTCATCGTGCCGGGATCGACGTTCAGATACGGATCGAGCTTCTGCATGGTCACACGCAAGCCGCGTGCGGTCAGTAGCTGGCCGAGGCTGGACGCCGTCAGACCTTTTCCGAGCGAAGACGCGACGCCTCCGCTGACGAAGATGTGCTTGGTGTCGGAACGCGACTGAAGGCGTGACAATGAGGCTCCCGTGACGAGTCTGCAGGGCTTGCTCCTATCAGGGGGCTGATAAGAGAGGTAAAGCGTGGAAATTGGGCCTGCTACCCACGGGACTTCACGGTAACACCAGTACGTACCTCACCGCCAACGACACGCGTATTCGACGCGAGCGCCGATCAACTCACCGGCGCACCCACGGTGACGGCGTTCGCGTTCGCTCCGGTGCCGTAACGGCCCGAAGCACCGTCCAGTTGCTCCGCCAGGGCGAGAACTGTGGTGATTCGACCTGCTTCGCGATCGACGTTGTCCACCGTGCTGAGCGCAGACGACAACGCCGAGTCGGCTCGCACTACCGCGATCGAGCCGTTGCCCTCGGCCGCACCGGAACGACCTGCCAGTACCGCACCTGCTCCACGTGAATCGAGAGCTCCGGCGAAGCGAGCGACGATGGCACCGCGGTTGCCGTCCTCGACATCCGAGGCACCCGAACCGGTGACCACCACGGCCAACTGCGCCGGCGCGACCGCACCGTTGTCGTAAGCGATGAACCCGCCGCTACGCAACGTCTCGAGAGCGAGAGACAGCTCCTCGGGGGTCGATTGCGGCTGCGCCGTCTGCGCATTGAGCAGCAACACCGAACCCAGCAGGTCGCCCGCCAGACTTCCCTGGTCGACCGCCCCGGTACGCAACTGCACACCGGCCGGAATGACGTTGGTCAGTCGCGTGCGCAGATCGTCGCCGTTCGCCGCGGACACGAACGAATCCGTCAGCGACACCCGACCCGTGACCGTGGCACCGGACGCCCCGATCGAACGCGTGACTCCGTCGACATCGCCGGGATCTGCATCGGGCGTGGTGATGACCACGACACTGCGATCGACGAGGGTGTCTCGGAGTACTCGACCCGAGACCGCCGCATCGAAACCGTCGGCCGAGTTCAGCTGCTCGCCGAGCTGATTGTTGGTCGACTGCAGATCGTCGACCTGATTCTCGAGACCCGTCTTGTCGTCGCGCAGACCCGAGACCAGTCCGCTGGACAGCAGGCCCGAGCCGAGGACGATGCCGATGGCCAACGCAACGAACACGGCAGCCAGCGAAATGGCATGTTGGCGAAGCGAAATCACGAAAGCAACCCCTGGAACCACAGTGCGAATCGGTTCCACAGATCGATCGCCCAATCCAAGGATTCGCCGCCGATGTTGGAAACGGCCAACGCCACGATCACCGCAACGAGCGCAGCGAGAATGAGCAGGGCAATTGCACCGCCCGACACGCGGCTTCGGTACAGCGTGGCCACCGCCTTGGCGTCGACCAGCTTGGCACCGACCTTCAGACGCGTCATGAACGCGGCCGGGTTGGTGTTGCGTCGTCCGCGATCGAAGAATTCGTCCAGGCTGGCCGGGCTACCGACCGACACGATCAGCGACGCACCGTGGTGGTCGGCCAACAGTAGTGCGAGGTCCGCAGCAGCACCGGTCGCCGGAAAGGTCATGGCCCCGATACCGAGATCCTGGATGCGTTCGAGACCTTGGGCGTGGCCGTCCGAATCGGCCGGAAGTACCACTTCTGCACCACATTTGAGTGTCTGCGCCGTGACGTCCTCGGGGTCGCCGACGATCAGATCCGGGCGGTGTCCCGCTTTCATCGCTGTGTCCGCGCCCGCACCGACGCCGATGATGACGGGCGAGTACTCCTTGATGAACGGCTTCAGATTCTTCAGATCCTCCGCGTGCCCCGGCCCGTCGGCAACGATCACGACGTGACGACCCTTGAGGTCGATGTCGATGTCCGGCACCCCGACGCCGTCGATCAGCAACGGACTCTCGGTCCGAATGAACTCGATCGTGTTGCCCGAGAACGCTTCCAGATGGTCGACCAGCCCGGTCTTGGCCTCGATCATCTTGTCCGAGATCTCGGCTTCGCTCTGCTCCTCACCCTTGGCGAGGCGGCGATCGCCGGTGTAGACGCCACCGTCGTTGAGCCGGATCTTGGTGCCGTCCTTGATCTTCTTGAAGATCTCGGTGCCGGCCGAGTCGATCAAGGTGATCCCGTTGGCGACGATGACCTCGGGGCCGAGGTTGGGATAGCGGCCGGAGATCGACGGCGACGCGTTGACGACCGCGAGCACCCCGGCCTCGACGAGCGCATCTGCGGTCAACCGGTCCAGATCGAGTTCGTCCAGAACGACGATGTCGCCGGGGCCGACCCGCTTGAGCAGCTTGGCCGTGTTGCGATCGACTCGCGCGATCCCGGTGATTCCGGGCAGCGAATCCTGACTACGTGACAGCAGTGCCGGCATCTTCATGCCCACCATGATGACCCGATCGACACGCCCGGCCATGGAGGCGCGCCGAAACAACTACCACACTGATCACATCAGCACCAAAAGTTACAGGGCAGCTCGATCTGCGTTTGCGGTGGCCAACAGCTCCTCGGCGTGCGCGCGACCGGTCTCGGTGTCGTCGAGCCCCGCGAGCATCCGGGCGAGTTCGACGACGCGTTCCGAGGACGACAACGTCCGGACTCCGCTGTTCGCCGCCCCCTTCTTGGCGTCGGTCTTGTCCACCACCAGATGCGTGTCCGCGAATGCAGCAACCTGCGGTAGGTGGGTGACGACGATGACCTGATGGGTACGAGCCAGCCGACCGAGCCGACGACCGACCTCGACCGCGGCCCGACCACCGACTCCGGCGTCGACCTCGTCGAACACCATCGTCGCGCCCTTGTCGGAACCCGCCAGCACCACCTCGAGCGCCAACATCACCCGCGAGAGCTCACCGCCCGACGCGCTCTTGCTGATCGGCAACGCCTGGGCGCCGTCGTGGGCGGACAACCGGAACTCGACCTCGTCGACCCCGGTACTACCCGCATGCAACTCGGCACCGTCGACGACGATCGGTGCCGTGTCCGACGGTCCGGCCGGCAGCGATCGAACATCGATCTGCAGCTTGGCTTTTCCCATCGCCAGTCCGGCCAGCTCGACGCTGACGGCTTTGGACAGCTTCGTCGCCGCTTTCGACCGGGCAGCGCTGAGCTTGGACGCGGCCGCCGCTACATCGACCGCAGCCGACTCGACACGCGCACTCAGCTCCGCGAGCGCGTCGGCAGAGGTATCGATCCGAGACAAACGTTCGCGAGCGTCCTCGGCCCACGCGATGACACCGTCGACGTCGGCGGCGTACTTGCGCGTCAGAGACTTCAGCTCGGCCTGCCGGTTCAGGATCGTGTCGAGAGCTCCTGGATCCGACGGGAGATCCGACAGATACGTGGTCAGGTCGGCACCGATGTCGCCGACGACGGCCATCGCGTCGTTCAACCGGGGCAGCAGTTCTGTGAGAGCAGCGTCGTCGGCGTGTTCGAGACGCGATCGTGCCTCGCCCAGCAGATACAGCGCAGACGTGGTGTCCGACGCCTCCTCGGTACTCCCGACGAGAGCCGCGGCGGCACCCTCGGCCGTTTCCCGCAGCGAATCGAGGTCGCCGAGCCTGCGCACATCCTCGGCCACGGAGCGATCCTCACCCGGCTCCGGTGCCAGGGAGTCGATCTCCTGCAGGCCGAACTGCAGCCGGTCCGCTTCCTGAGCCAATTCACGGCTGCGTTCGGTGCGGTCGATCAATTCGTTGCGTGCGTCGAGCCACGTCTTACGGGCGGCGCGATACTTCGCCACCAGAGAGGCCACCGAATCACCGGCGAATCTGTCGAGTGCACCGAGTTGCTGATCGGGGCGCAGTAGCCGCAACTGATCGTTCTGGCCGTGCACTGTCAGCAGCGAATCGGTGAAGTTCGACAGCACCGATGCGGGGACGCTTCGTCCACCCAGATGTGCACGTGAGCGGCCGTCCGAATTGACCGTTCGCACGGCGATGATCGAATTGTCTTCGTCGCGTTGACCTCCCGAGGATTCGAGCACCTTCTCGACGTCCTCGATCACCTGTTCCGAGGCGGTGTCGGTGCTGAATCGACCCTCGACCACGGCCCTTTGGGCACCGAGCCGCACCCGACCTGCATCGGCGCGTGCACCCGACAGCAGATGCAAGCTGGTGACCACCATCGTCTTGCCGGCCCCGGTCTCGCCGGTGAGAACCGTCAACCCCTCGTGAAATTGTGCGCTCGCACCGGAGATGACTCCGAGGCTGTCGATCCGAATCTCTTCGAGCATCCCTACCTCGCTCTCCCCCGCCACCCGGTCACGGGCAGTTCGAATTTCTTGACCATGCGATCGGCGAACGGTGCCGAATCCAGGCGAACCCACTTGATGGGCGATGCTCCCCGTACGACCTCGACGCGTGCTCCCGCCGGCAACCCCAATGTGCGGCGGCCGTCGCAGAACACGAAACCATCGTGTCCGCCGGCATCGATCTCGACGGCGATGATCGACTCGGGGCTGGTGACGAGCGGACGCGCGAAGAGGGCATGGGCGTTACTCGGAATGACCAGTATGGCTTCGAGTTCCGGCCACACCACCGGCCCGCCTGCAGAGAACGCATACGCCGTCGACCCCGTGGGCGTCGACACGAGCACTCCGTCGCAGCCGAACGCGGAGACCGGACGCCCGTCCACTTCGAGAACGACCTCGAGGACCCCGAGCCTGGAACCGTTCTCGATGCTCGCCTCGTTCAGGGCCCACCCACGCTCGACGACCTGGTCGCCTACACGGATGGCAATGTCCAACGTCATCCGCTGTTCGATGCGATAGTCGCCGGCCATGACCCGCGCCAGCGCGTCCTCGAGGTGGTCGGCCTCCGCCTCGGCGAGAAACCCCACGTGGCCGAGGTTGATACCGAGAACCGGGATGTCGGCCGCCTGCGCGAGCTCGGCCGCTCGCAGGAACGTTCCGTCACCACCGAGAACCAGAACCATCTCGCACCCGGCGGCCGCATCGGGACCGAACTCGACGACGTTGAGCCTCATGTCCGCCACGAACACATGGTCGTGTTCCTCGGTGTCCGATGCCTCGATCTTGGACGGTTCCACTTCGTCGACGAGAACCCGCAGACAGATACCCGCTTCGTCGAACACTTTGCCCACTCGGCGCGCCGTCTCGGCGATGTCCGGCCGGCCGGGGTGTGCGACGAGAAGAATCTCCCGAACGGACTCCTGTGTCGGTGCTGCATGGGACGGAGTCACTGTGGTCCTTCCTCGATCGCGTGACGGACCAACTCGGTGACGTCCACGTCGGTACGCGGCGAACCGTCACGTGCGCCCGCCTTCAGCCACAAAAAGTACTCGACGTTGCCCGAAGGTCCCGGCAGTGGGCTTGCGGCGACCGCCTCGACTCGCAGGTTCGACGCAAGCGCGGCATTCGCGACGTCCTCGACGGCCTCCGCCCGCAACGCCGGGTCACGCACGACGCCGCCGGAACCGACGCGGTCCTTGCCGACCTCGAATTGAGGCTTGACCATCAACACCATGTCCGTACCCGACGTGGAGCACGCGACGAAAGCGGGAAGAACGAGTTTCAGAGAGATGAACGACAGGTCTGCCACGATGACGTCGACAGGGCCCCCGATCGTGTCGGCATCTATCGAGCGCACATTGGTGCGATCGATGACGTGCACGCGTTCGTCGGATTGCAGCCGCCACACGAGCTGGCCGTAACCCACGTCGACCGCAACGACCTCGCGCACACCGCGACTGAGCAAAACGTCGGTGAAACCTCCCGTGGAGGCACCGGCGTCGAGACACCGCGCGTTGTCGACGGTCAGACCCAGCGGCTCGAACGCGTCGAGGGCACCGAGCAATTTGTGCGCGCCGCGAGACGCCCAGCTGATTTCGTTGTCTTCCTCGGCCACCAACAGCGGAGTGCCCGGCTCGACGGCGGTAGCGGGCTTCGAAGCCACGGTTCCGGCAATCTTCACCCGGCCTGCTTCGATGAGTTCGGAGGCGTGTTCACGAGATCTGGCCAATCCACGACGGACCAGTTCTGCGTCGACACGTGCGCGACGGGCCACGTCAGGTCTTGTCGACGGTCGTCAAGGCCCGAACCAGCACTTCGTGCGCCCGGTCCAGCACACTCGCATCACGCGCCAGGGCGTCGGAATCGACGGCCTCCGAGTCGAGGCCTGCCTCCGACCCGATGGTGAGCTGCGCGAGCAGCGACGACACCTCGGCCCTGATGCTGTCCGGATCTGCGGACGACTGTTCGCCGGCCGCGTTCGGCCGGTGTTGTCCTGGGAGTGGAATCGACGCGCTCATCACCTCTCACGCTATCGGATGGGTCCGACCAACGCCCGCTCGCGGCCGACTGCACGAACCCGTGTCAACAACCCAACAACGAGCGCAGATCGGCGAGTCCATCCCCGTCGAAGCGAACATCCGAGAATTCCGAACCCGACCACGCAACATCGAGGACGGCGAGCAGACCCTCGAAGGCGTCCATCTCGGCAGCACCCTCGAACCGCACGGACAGGACCTCGTCGTCGATGCCGACCGTCCAGCCATCCTTACCGGCTACCCTCGACGCCGACTCGTCCTTGTTCAGAACCCCGAGATCACTACCGATGTGAGTGGGACGCAGGTGCTTCGGAGCACGAAGCAACTCTGGAGCGGTACTGACACCCGTCAGGACCAACAGCGACGGGAGGGCAGCTTCGTTCGCGCCTGCTATATCGGTATCGAGCCGGTCCCCGACCACGAGCGCCGACTTGGCACCACTTCGCTCGACGGCGTCACGCATGATGGGAGCCGCGGGCTTGCCTGCCACGGTGGGCTCGACGTCGGTGGCATTGCGCACTGCTGCCACCATCGAACCGTTGCCGAGAACGAGGCCGCGCTCGGTCGGAAGAGTCGCATCGACGTTGGTCGCGACCCACAGCGCGCCCGCACGCACAGCCAGCACCGCCTCGGCCAACATGGGCCACCCTGTATCGACCGAATGTCCCTGGACCACCGCAACCGGCTGGTCGTCGGCAGAGCGCACCGGCGTCAATCCGACCTTCGCAATCTCGGTCGCCAAGGCGTCGGTACCGACGACGAGGACGCGTGAGCCAGGATCGAGTCTGTCCGCGAGTACTCGGGCTGCTGCTTCGGAACTGGTGACGACAAATTCTGCTGTGGTGTCGAAACCGAGTTCGCGGAGGTGTTCGGCGACATCGCTCGGTGCGCGACTGGCATTGTTGGTGACGAAGAACTGCTTCTCGGAACCACCCGAAAGCGCCTCCACTGCACCCGGAATGGGTTCCTTGCCGGCGTAGACGGTGCCGTCGAGGTCGAGCAGCAGAACGTCGTGGGCGTCGCGCAGCAATGTCACCGACTGCCCCCGGACAACTCCTCGACCCGCTCTTCTGCGTCGGTTTCTCCATCGACATCTGCCGCGGCAGCGTTGAGGAACCACTTCACACCCTCGTCGACGCGACCGGCAGCAACGAGCGCATCGGCGTAGACGTAGAACAGACGAGCCGCAGCCGTACCCGACCGGGACGCGTCGAGATCGGGAGTCTGAAGGGTGACGACGGCCTGGTCGTACTGATTGAGATCCATACGAGCGCCGGCGACGACGATTCGAAGTTCCGACGCCTCTTCACCGGTCAATTCCCGTGCTTCGTCGCTGCGACCGAGTTCGATGGCCCGCTCGGGGCGACCGAGTCCGCGTTCGCAGTCGGCCATGACCGCGATGAGGCCGGGGCCGCCGGCCATTCGACGTGCCGCCCGCAGTTCCGACAGAGCCTCCGCCCATTCACCCGCGTGATACGCCGCGATACCGGCCGTCTCGCGTACGACGGCAATGCGGCCGGCCCGCTGACGAGCAGCGCGCGCGTGCAGCAGCGCCAACTGCGGATCGTCGTCGAGCAGGCGGCTGGTCATCACGAGGTGACGGGCCACAGCAGTGGCATTGTTCTTGTCCAAGCTCAGCAGATCCCGGCGCACTGCCGGCTCGAGCTGCCCGGCTTCGACTTCGTCGGGCAGATCCGGCTCGTCTGGCCGCGGGGGTCGACGGTCGGACGATGCGCTGTTACCGCGGCGATCGCCGGAGAACCCACCTTCCCCACCACGCCTGCGGGGAGGACCGTCCGAACGACGCGGGTCGGCGCGACGGTCCTGAGCGCGGGGGTTGCGATCTCGGGACTCGTTGGGGCGATTGCCACCGTCTGCTCGGGAGGGGCGACGATCGTTGTTGTCTTCCGACACGGGCGTCCTTTCGGATTTTCGGGTACAAACGCAAAAAGGGGACCCACCAAGTGGGTCCCCTTCTTACAACGGGTGTTCGGCGGTGTCCTACTCTCCCACACCCTGTCGAGTGCAGTACCATCGGCGCTGGAGGGCTTAGCTTCCGGGTTCGGAATGGGACCGGGCGTTTCC